>NZ_CP011389.1:2935489-3236984 GCF_001007995.1 Deinococcus soli (ex Cha et al. 2016)
TGTACCGGCGCCCCGATGGACTGTCCCACACCTCGCCCGGCACGGCCCGCACCCGCCCGTCCGGTTCCACCACGCTGCCGATCAGCTGCGCCACCGATCTGTCCAGGCGCCGCACCCGGTACACCATCAGGTCCTGCCCACCGTCCAGATGCACGCTGAACCAGTCCCACAGCACCGAACGGCCCGGAATCTGGTTGCCCCACTGGTGATCCAGCCACGCCTGCCCCCGCACCGCGCGCCCGTTCACGGTGCCGGTCAGGTCCAGCCGCGTGATCCCCTGGTAGAACAGCACGCCCGTATCGGCACTGCCGCTGAACCCCGGCGGGTGCAGCACGGGACCCTTCACCGGGGTCAGCGTCAGGTTCAGCGGCCCGGCTTTCAGGCTCAGCGGGGCCATTGGCTCCGGGCCCGCCTGCGTCAGCGTCCACGCCCCCTGCCGCACCCGCAGCGGGGGAGAGGTCACCTCGCCGGTCCCGGCGGGCTGCTCCAGGAAGGTCAGCTGCCCCGTACGCAGATCCGTGACCGCCACGTGCGAGATCATCAGCGGGACCGGTACGCGGCTGTCCTGCACCCGGAAATGCGCCCAGTGCAGCGCCAGCCCCTCTGCGGGCAGGTACGCGCTCACGTACCACCACTCCATCGGGTTCGCGTGCGCCCCGAAATCCGTGGCGGCGGGCAACTGCGCCGGATTCACGACCGTCTGCACCGGCGCGCACCCGCTCAGGAGGAGGGCCGCCAGCACCGGAATGACCTTGGGACGCATCGGCCCCCAGCCTAACCGACCCGCCGTTCACCTGATGCCGCAGATGGGGCATGGCAGATGGCGGCGAACACGGCGCCTCTCCATCCCCATAGACGAACCGACCCCCCAGTTGCCCGGAGGGTCGGCCCAGTGGCGCGGGTTTACTCGTCGCCGAGGTACGCCTTGCGGACGCTCTCGTCCTGCGCGATGTCGGCGGCGTTCCCGGAGAGTTTGATCTCGCCGGTCTGCAGCACGTACGCGCGGTGCGCGATCTGCAGGGCCATGTTCGCGTTCTGCTCGACCAGCAGCACGGTCGTGCCGCGCTCCTTGTTCAGCTTCACGATGATGTCGAAGATGGCCTCCACGAACAGCGGAGACAGGCCCATGCTGGGTTCGTCCAGCAGCAGCAGCCGGGGCGCGACCATCAGCGCGCGGGCAATGGCGAGCATCTGCTGCTCCCCGCCGGACATCGTGCCGCCCAGCTGGTGCTCGCGTTCCTTCAGGCGCGGGAAGAACCCGAAACCTTCCTGAATGCGGCTCTCGATCAGCGCGCGGTCGGTGACGGTGTACGCGCCCACGTCCAGGTTCTCGCGGACACTCATGTCCTTGAAGATCCGGCGGCCCTCGGGCACGTGGCTGATGCCCTTCTGCATGATGTGGTGCGCGGGAATCCCGGCGATCGTCTGCCCCTCGAAGGTCATGCTGCCGGTGCGGGGTTTCATCATGCCGCTGATGGTGCGCAGCGTGGTGGTCTTCCCGGCGCCGTTCCCGCCGATCAGCGCGACGATCTCGCCCTCGTTCACGGTCAGGCTGATGCCTTTCAGGGCGTGGATGTGGTCGTAGTACGTGTGGATGTTGTCGAGTTCGAGCATGGGCTTAGGCATGGGGGCGTTCTTCCTTCCCGTAGTCGCCGGCGGCGGCGCCGCGGCCCAGGTACGCTTCCATCACGCGCGGGTCGTTCCGCACCTGATGCGGTTTCCCCTCGGCGATCTTTGTGCCGTAGTCCAGCACGGTGATGTGCTCGGACAGGGTCATCACGAGGCGCATGTCGTGCTCGATCAGGCAGACCGTCACGCCCAGTTCGTCACGCACGCGGCGGATCAGGGCCTTCAGGTCCTCGGTCTCGCGGGGGTTCATCCCGGCGGCCGGTTCGTCCAGCAGGATCAGTTTCGGCGTGGTGGCCAGCGCGCGGGCGATCTCCAGTTTGCGCTGATCCCCGTACGGGAGGTTGGTGGCCAGTTCGTTGCGCCACTTGCCCAGCCCCACGAAGTCCAGCATGATCCGCGCCGCGTCCCTGGCCTCCTGCTCGCCGTCGTGGAATTTCTTCGTGCGCAGCACGGCGTCCAGGAAGCCGCTCTTCAGGCGACTGTGGCGGCCCACCATGATGTTCTCCTCGCTGGTCATGGTGGAGAACAGGCGGATGTTCTGGAAGGTGCGCGCGATCCCGGCTTCCGTCACCTGATCGGGCCGCATGCCGACCAGTTCCCGGCCCCCCAGGCGGATGGTGCCCCGGGTGGGTTCGTAGATGCCGGTGATCATGTTGAAGAAGGTGGTCTTCCCGGCGCCGTTCGGGCCGATCACGCTGACGATGCTGCGCTCGGGGATGTTCATGGTCACGTCGTTCACGGCGGTCAGACCACCGAAGACCTTCGTGACACCTGCCACTTCGAGGATGTTGCCGCTCACCTGCTGCCCCCTGCCTTGTCGTCTTCCTTCGCCGGGGCGTACCCGGCGCTGTACACGTCGCCGCTGGCCGTTCCGAGTGCGCCCGCGTTGCCCTGGGCACTCTCGTCTTCCTGGTTGTCGTCGTGGTGCAGTTCCAGCTGTCGCCGGCGGTTGGGCAGCAGGCCCTCGGGCCGCAGGAGCATCATGGCGACCAGGATCGCGCCGAAGATCAGGCGCTGCAGCTGGCCGGGATTGGCATCCTGCGGAATCCAGGAGATGTTCGCGGTCGCCTCGCCCAGGCCGGGCAGGATGCGCAGGTTCAGCAGGGTCACGACCGCCGCGCCCAGGATCACGCCGGGGAAGGACCCCATGCCGCCCAGGATGACCATGGACAGGATCGCGATGCTCTGGTTCAGCACGAAGCTCTCGGGGCTGATGAACTGCTGTTTGGCGGCGAAGATCATCCCCATCACGCCCGCGAAGCTCGCGCCGGTCGCGAAGGCGATCAGTTTGGTCTGCATCAGCGGCACGCCCATGGCCTGCGCGGCCACCTCGTCGTCACGGATGGCGATCCAGGCGCGGCCGATACGGCTGCGGTCCAGGCGGACGTTCACGGTCAGGATCAGGACGATCATGACGAGGACCAGCACGTACAGGAACAGCAGGTAGTACTGGTCGGGCGCGAAGCCCAGCGCGCCTGCCGCCGCGTCGAACCACGGCACCGAGGCACTCTTGATGGGCGTGATGCCCTGTGAGCCCGCCGAGTACAGGTCGAGGTTGTTCGCCAGCACGCGGATCACCTCACCGAGACCCAGCGTGATGATCGCCAGGTAGTCGCCCTTCAGTTTCAGCACAGGCAGACCGATCAGGACGCCCACGGCGGCAGCGGCGAAGATGCTCAGCGCCAGGAACAGCCAGAAGAACCCGGCATTCAGGCCGTTGGCCAGGCCGTCGGCCTGTGGGGCCATCAGCACCAGAATGGCGCGGACCGTCAGGATGACGCCGGCGACCAGACCGACGCTGGCCAGCCGGAAACTCCAGGTGGTCGCAGCGGTCGGCGCGGCGCGCGATGTCAGGCGGTTGATATACAGCATGCTCGCGGCCGTCACGGCGGTCAGCACCAGCCCGATGGCGAGTGTGCCGGAGTTCGTGCCGCCCGGGTTCTCCCCGAAGTAGCGCAGGATCTCCGCGAAGCGCGGGCTGCCCACGATGCCCCAGGTGTACGCACCCACCGCGAAGAACGCCACGTACCCCAGGTCGAGCAGGCCCGCGAGGCCCACCACGATGTTCAGGCCCAGCGCCAGCGCGGCGAAGATCATGATCTGGATGCTCAGGTCAAGCAGGCTGGTGTCCTCGCGGCCCGCGGCGGGCAGCACGAACAGCAGGCTGCCGACACCCACTAGGGCGCGGGCCCACGGCGCGGCCTTCCATAGGTACGCGAACAGGATGTTCGCCAGGAAGAGGCTGACCATCAGGGCTTCCACGATGGGGTTTTTCAGCGCGGTCCCGACCGGGCCCATCTGGCCCAGCAGGTCGCCGTTGTGCGAGACGAGCAGGAACGCACTGGTTACGATGAAGAACAGCACCAGCAGGATCGTGCGGTCAGGCGCGCTGGCCTTGGGCCGCTTCTGGAGCGTGGCGGTCATACTTTCTCCACGTTGCTCTTGCCGAGCAGACCGGTGGGTTTGAAGATCAGGATCAGCACCAGTGCGATGAACGCGCCCAGTTTGCTGTACGAGTCGTCGATCACGGCGAGGTTCTTGATGCCCAGCAGCTCACCGAACACGTTGGACACGCCGATCAGTTTCTCCAGCACGCCCAGCAGCAGGCCGCCCAGCACCGCGCCGGGAATCGAGCCGATGCCGCCCAGCACGGCGGCCGTGAAGGCGGTCACGCCGGGGATGAAGCCGCTGTAGGCGTTGATGGTGCCGAACTTCATGCCGAACAGCACGCCGCTGATGCCGCCCAGCGCCCCGCCGATCAGGAAGGTGGCGCTGATCATGCGGTTGCCGTCGATGCCCATCAGTCCGGCGGTCACGCGGTCCTGCGCGACGGCGCGAATGGCCTTGCCCATACGGGTGCGGTTCACGATGTAGTTCAGCACTGCGAGACTCAGCAGCGACACGACGATCAGGATGACGTCCTTGAGCTGCAGGCTCACGCCGATCCCCGTCAGGAATTTCCCGAGGGGCGCGCAGCTGCTTTCAGGCCCGCAGAACGCCGAGGAGAATCCGGCAGGCAGGGTGTAGGTCAGGTCGAAGCGGCCCTGGAAACCCTCGATGACGCGCAGGACGTCCTGAAGGATTAGGGACACCCCGATCGCGGTGATGAGCGGCACCAGTTTCGGAGCGCCGCGCAGGGGCCGGTAGGCGAGACGCTCGATGATCACGTTCAGCAGACCCGAGATGGTCATGGCGGCCAGCAGCGCGATCAGGAGCTTCAGGTACCCGTTCATGTTCACGGGTGCCAGGACACGGAAGACTTCGAAGCCGACGACGGCTCCGGTAACGAACACTTCGCTGTGCGCGAAGTTGATGAGCTGGAGCACGCCGTACACCATGGTGTAACCCAGGGCGATGATGGCGTACACGAAGCCCAGCACGAGCCCGCCGACGATCACGTTCGCCAGGAAGGGCAGCAGAGTGGACAGTTCCAAGGCAGCTCAACTCCTTTCGTGGGGTGGGGGCGCAGGATCCCGGCGGAGACGGAACGGGGGTGGGGCAGCGCCGCAGGAAGCGGAAATACGGAGGGCGGACGTCACGGGCACGGGCCGTGATGGTCTAGCTGTGCAACTGGTCAGTTTTGCGTCAGTTATCCCGGATGGTAATGCTTTTCACGAATGCAGGCGGGGCTGCTGTCCGGCCCCGCCGATCGAACAATCGTCCGGATCAAGGCAAGGGGCCGGGCGCACGGCCCGGCCCCAGGATGGTACGGGGAGGTGAATTGACCCGCCGCAGGTGCGTCTATACACACCCGCTGCGCAGGATTACTGCTTGACGGGCTTGACGGGAATGCTGGTGCTGAGCTTGAACTTCCCGGCGGTGACGTTCATCACGTACAGGGTCGCGGCCTTGCGGTCACCGGCGGAGTTGAAGCTCACGTTGCCGGACAGCAGGCCCGTGAAGCTGCCCTTGCGGATGGCACTCTCGACCTGGGCGCGGGTGGGCACCTTGTTCTTGTTGGCGCGCACAGCGTTCAGTACGCCCTGCACGACGACCTTGGCGGCGTCGTAGCCGAAGGCACCGAAGCCCTGGGCGTCGTCGTTGAAGGTCTTCTTGTAGTTCGTGGCGAACAGCTTCGCGGCGGGCAGGGCGCTCAGGGGCGCGGCGACGGTCGTGAAGTAGATGTTGTTCGCGTTCGCCTCGCCGACGATCACGGGCAGCTCGCCGCTGTCCAGGCCGTCGCCGCCGACCACGGGGGTCTGCACGCCGGCTTCACGCAGCTGCTTGATGAACACGCCCACCTGGTTGTAGATGCCGCCGAAGTAGATGGCGTCGGGGTTGGCGAGCTTGATCTTGGCGACGATGCTGGAGAAGTCGCTCTTCTCCTCGGTGCCTTCGTTGGCGCTGACGGTCACGCCCTTGGCCTTCAGGGCCTTTTCGACTTCCTTGGCCAGACCTTCGCCGTAGGCGGTCTTGTCGTTCAGGACGTAAACCTTCTTGGCTTTCAGGTTGCCGCTGATGAAGTTCGCGCCGGCGGGGCCCTGCGCGTCGTCACGGGCGACGATGCGGTTCATGTTGCTCAGGCCGCGGTCGGTCACGCCGTTGGCGGTGTTGGCGGGGGAGACCATGGCGACCTTGCTGGAGACCAGCGCGGCGCTGGCGGGGATGGCCACGCCGCTGTTGAGGGTGCCGACGACCGCGAGGATCTGGCGGTCAGCGGCGATCTTGCGGGCGGCGGCGGTACCGGTGGCGGGGTCGGCCTGGTCGTCGTAGGGCACGAGGACGAGGTCGAAGCCAAGCTTCTTGAACTGGGCCTTGTATTCGTTGACGGCCAGCTGGGCGCCGTTGCGGATCTGGGTGCCGAGGTCGCTCTGGCCGCCGGAGAGGGGGCTGAGGCTGGCGATCTTGATGGTCGTCTGCGCGGAGGCGGTGCCCAGGGCGAGGGCGGCGAGAACGGTCAGGCTGAGCGCGGATTTCTTCATGTGTCCTCCGGATATGGGTCACCCTCAGACCACGCTGGGCCCGGGGTTAGGTGTAGAGATGCCGCAATTCTAGGGTCGCCTTGATGGTCTGTCAATGCGTTGCTCATGAATGAACTTGAAATCTTTCCCGGAAATCCATGCCGACCTGTCTATATCATTGCTGAAACAGTGGTAAAAATAGCAATCTGATTGCGCTTTCTTGAAAGTCGCGTGAGAGAAACAGCATGACCCGGCCAGTGCGGCGCAAGCCACCACGCCCATCACGGTCCCCGCCTCCCGCACGCTGCCCCCCTGCCGGGCTGCCGCGCCCGGCGCCTATCCTCGGGGGACCATGACCCCATCCCGCCGGACCGCCGCCACCCCCCCGGTCCTCCTCGCCAGGACGCTGGCCGTCCTGACGCTGCCCACACTGACCCTGACCACCACCCCGCCCAGCCACGCGCAAACCCACCCGGCCGCCATCACCGCGGGGGGCGCGGTGGGGACGCCGCCAGACGTCCTGCCCGACCCGCTGTACCCCACGCTGGGTCAACCCGGACTGGACGTCCAGCACTACGACGTGCGCCTGACCGTCCCGGCCCCCGGCACCCCCGACCTGCGCAGCGACACCACACTCAGCGTCCGCGCGGACCGTGACCTGAACGACGTCCGGCTCGACTACAGCGGCCCACGCGTCCTGAACGTCACCTGGAACGGCCAGTCCGTCCCGTACCGCCACACCACCGGGCAGGACGCCACCCCCGACAAACTGATCATCCAGCGCTCCCTGCCCGCAGCCCAGGACGCCCGCATCCGCGTCACCGCCGCCGGACCCGCCCGGGGCGTCCCCGACCCCACCCTGAACATCACGCTGGGCTGGCAGAGCGTCCCCGCCACCCCCACCCAGCCCGGCGCGAACTTCACGTTCAGCGAACCCGACGGCACCCACAGCCTCATCCCCTGCAACGACCACCCCTCCGACCCGGCCACCTTCACCACCACCCTCACCGTCCCGCGCGGCGTCACCGCTGTCGCCAGCGGCAGCCGGCTCGCCGACCGGGCCCACCTGAACGGCACGCACAGCGTCACCTTCACCCTGACCACCCCCGTCCCCACCTACGCGCTGGGCATCAGCGTCGGCACGCTCGACACCGTCCGCCGCCCCGATTTGGGCGCCGCCGGGCAGCGCATCACCCTGACCGACTACTTCCCCACCAGCGTTCCCGATGCTGTCCGCGCCCCCTACGCCCGTACCGGCGACATCCTGACTGCCCTGAGCGGCTGGTTCGGCCTGTACCCCTTCAGCACGTACGGCTCGGCTGTCGTCACGCCCGACCTCCCCGCGCTGGAAACTGCCACCCTGAGCACCATGCCGGTGCGGTCCAGCCGCGAACGCGTCATCGTGCACGAGGTCGCCCACCAGTGGTTCGGAAATGCTGTCCCCCTGGCCAGCTGGACCGACACCTGGCTGAACGAGGGCTTCGCTACCTACGCCGAACTGCTCTGGACGCAGGCGCAGGGCCAGGACGCCGCCCCGCTCCTGCGCAGCTGGCGCGACCGCCTGCGCCCCGGCACCCGCCCCCTGACCGCCACCACCCGCGCCCAGATGTTCGACGCGACTGCCTACGCCAGAGGCGCCCTGGCCCTGCACGCCCTGCGCACCCAGGTCGGCGACGACGCCTTCCGCACCTTCCTGCACACCTACACCCGCACCCGAGCCGGACAGCCCACCCGCACGGAGGACCTGTTACACCTGACCCGCACGGTCCTTGGCCCGCAGGCCGCCGACCTGCTGAACGCATGGATCACGCAGCCGGACCTGCCCTGACCCACGTCACTTCACCAAACCTGAACGCAGCGCACCGCGCCCCACACACGCAGGGTACGCTCGGCACATGTGGCCATTCGGAAAAAGCACAGCGGAACGCGTCAAAGACGCACTGAACGACAACCCCGTCCTTGCGCCTCATGATCTCCAAGTTAGTGAACGTGGCGGCACCGTGACGGTCACCGGCCACGTGCCCCGGAAATCTGTGGTCGGCCTAATCACGATGACGGCTGAAGGCATCAATGGTGTGAAGAATGTAGACGTGAGCGGTGTCACGTTCGACGAGGCTGTCTCCTCGCCCGCCCAGCCCGCGCCAGCGACACCCCAGGCGACCGTCACGGAAATTGCACCCACCACGATTGCCCCGACCACCGGCAACATGAACGCCAGCGCTGGTAGCACCGACATGGACGCCGAGATCAAACAGGTCGAGGACCGCAGTCGCGTCGCCAAGGCCGTCCTGAGTGCCATCCGCAGCAACGGCGAACTGGCCGACGACCCCATCGACGTCCTTCAGAGTGGCAGCAGCGTCATCCTGCGCGGCGTGGTGGACAACGACCACGAGAAGCGCCTGCTGGAACAGGTCGCGCGTGGCGTGGACGGTGTGAGTGGTGTGGACATCAGCGGCGTGCGCGTCGCCCAGGGCGCCAGGGAACTCGCGAAGGAGAAGGACCAGGACTCCGGCGACACCGTGTACACCGTGAAGCCCGGCGACAGCCTGTCCGCCATCGCCCAGAAATTCTACGGCGACCCCATGGAGTACAAGAAGATCGCCCACTACAACAACATCAGCAACCCCGACCTGATCCACCCCGGCGACCGCCTGCGCATCCCGGGCTGACCCGGGAAACGAACAGGGCCCCCTCCAGAGCGAGGGGGCCTTTCCTGTGCCTGCGCGTCAGTCGGTGGCGGGCGCCGGTGCGGGCAGCGTCGCCTGCGCGTCCTGGGAGTCCGGGGTGTCCAGCCCGCTCAGTTGCCGGCGTACCTCCCGCATCGCGGAGTGGATCACGGCCAGCGCGACACTCATGGTCAGCATGCTGGAAAAGCCGTAACTGACCAGGGGCAGGGGCACGCCCGTCACCGGGAAGATCCCGGCCGCAACACACAGGTTCACGAACGCCTGCCCGACGATCATGAACATCGCCCCGATCGCCAGGATGCTCGCCCCGTGAATCTCGGGCGTCATGGGCCGCACCCGGCTGGCCAGATGCGCGACGTCCAGCGCCGTCACCACGATCAGCCAGTACGCGAACAGCAGCATTGCCACGCCCAGCAGGCCTGACGAGAAGCCCACCGACGCCACGATCAGGTCGGTGTGATCCCCGAAGTACACGTACCGCAGGCCGTCCGGCCCCTGACCGGGAATCCCGCCGAAACTCAGGTCGCGGTGCGCGAGGCCGATCTGCCCCAGGCCCGCCTCGCGCACCTCCTCGGCGGAGTAGTGCTGGTTCCAGCGCGACAGGATGTACGGGTGTTTCTCCAGGTACAGGCCCGCGACCGGGATGGCCAGCAGCACCAGGGCCAGCAGGAACCCGCTGATGTTGCTGATCCGCACGCCCGCCGCGTACATGAGCACCAGACCCAGGCCGAACATCAGGACGCTGGTGCCCAGGTCCGGCTCGATGAACACCAGGAACGTCGTGAGCATGATCATGGCGGTCGCGCTGATCAGCTTGTTGTGCACGCCGCGCCGCGCGAAGAACGACGCCAGCATGAGCACCAGCCCCAGCTTGGCCATCTCGGACGGCTGGAAGCGCACCGGGCCGAACTGCAGCCAGCGTTTCGTCGCCTCGCTCTCGGCGGTGCCCACCCCGATGAACGGCACGAGCAGCAACAGAAACAGCGTCACGCCCCACACCAGCGGACCGAGTTTCAGGAATGCGCGGGGGCGCAGCCGTGCGATGGTCAGCGTGAACCCCAGCGCCAGCAGCGCCTTCAGGCCGTGATCGGCGATCATGCCCGGTTCGGCCGTCGCGACGCCCAGCACGCCCAGGCACAGCAGCATGACCTGCGCGATGATCAGCTGGATGCTCACGCCCGCCCCTCCCCGCCTGCCAGGGCCTGGGCGGCGCGGCGGAACGCCTCGCCCCGCGCCCTGTAATCCCTGAACTGATCGAAACTCGTGCCGATCGGGGCGAGGAGCACGCTGCCCTCACCCGCCGGTCCACCCAGGGCGTCCAGGCCCGCCTGCGCGGCGGCCAGCAGGGTCGCCTCGCCGTCCGCGCCCGACACGATGCGGTAGGGGAGACCCAGCCCGCGGGCCAGCGCCTCGCCGTCCTCGCCGAACGCGATGACCTGCGCCACCCGCCCGGTGGCCGCCTCCCGCAGCGGGGCGAGGTCCGCGCCCTTGTCCCGGCCGCCCACCAGCCACGCGACCGGCGGCACGGCGCGCTCCAGGGCCGCCTGCACGGCGATGGTCCGCGTGGCGATCGAGTCCTCCACGAAACGTACCTTCCCGAGGCGGGCGACCGTCTCGAAGCGCCCGGACACCGGCTGCGCCGCGCGCAGCGCCCCGGCCAGCACACCCGCGTCCACCGGGCGCCCCAGGTGCACGAGCAGGGCCTCGGCCGCCAGGACTGCCGCCGCCGCGTTCGCCGGGTGGACCCCCTCGGGCAGTTCGGAGGCGTCCAGCACCAGCGTCCCGTCGACCAGCGCGATCCGGCCCGGTGAGAAGGGCCGCACCTGCGCCCGGGTCGGCACGCTCAGCCCGTCCGGCACGACCAGCACGTCCCCGGCCTCCTGACCCGCCGTGATGTTCCGCTTCGCCGCGTGATACGCCTCGACGGTCCCGTGCCGGTCCAGGTGATCCACACCCAGGTTCGTGATCACCGCCACCGGCAGCCGCAGCCCCGGCACGCGCTCCAGCTGGAAACTCGACAGTTCCACCACCGCCACCTCGGCGCTGTCCACGATGTCCAGCAGGGGCGGGTCGATGTTTCCGCCCTCACGGGCATTCAGGCCCGCCGCGCGCAGGAGCCCCGCCACCAGGACGGTCGTGCTGCCCTTCCCGGCCGTTCCGGTGATCCCCACCATCGGCAGGGCGGGACGCAGGCGGGCGGCCAGAGCCACCTCGCCGATCGCCTCCGCCCCGCGCGACTGCAGGGCCAGCAGGTCCGGATGATCGATCGGCACGCCCGGCGCGGCCACCACCACGTCGTACACGCCACCTGCGGCCCCACGCGCCCAGCCCAGCTCTGTCATCAGCGCCTCGTCCTCCGGCGCCGGTCGCGCATCGAGCCACTCACCCCGCACGCCCGAGCGCGCCAGGAACCGCGCCGCGCCCCGCCCACTGCGCCCCAACCCGTACACCAGCACCCTGTCAAGCTTCACGCCCACACCATAGAACACGCCCCGCCCGATGTGGTGCGTGCAGCACGTGAGAAACCCACAGCGCAGGCATGCCCCTGGTCCCCGGGCCGTCCGGTGGAGAACAATACGGTCAGTTTCACTCGCCGTCCCATCCGCTCCGGAGGTTTCCCATGGCCCGCCCCGCGCGATTCCTGCCTGCCGCCCTGCTCCTCGCCTCCGCCCTGGCCGGGGGGGGCGGACGCCCGGCCCAGTCCCTCCCACCACCCGAGATCCGCGCCCCGGTGCGGGAACTCGCGGTCGCCGCCCGGCCCGACGGCACCCTGCTGCTGGCGGCCATCAGCGACAACGGCCGCTTCAACAGCGGGCGCGGCACCTCCACCGCCCGCGTGCTGCGCACCTGGGTGGGCGGCCCCGGCGGCTGGGCGCCCGTCGGGGACATCCTCAACTACCGCCAGCCGCGCCCCATCGCCAGCCTGAACCTCGTCACCGACGCGCGGGGCGGCGCGCTCCTCGCCTGGAACGAGAACTACGGCGACAACGACGTCGTCGAATTCCGCGCCCTGACCGGCGACACCTGGACCGACTGGGGGGACCGCTACCTGGGCGACGACCTTCCGTACGCCGCCCGCACCCGCGCGCTTGCCCTGTGGAAGGGCCAGCCGATGCTCGCCTGGGGCGAGTGGCTGCGCAGCCCCGACGGCAGCCAGCTCACCGTGCGGACCTGGAACGCCACGCAGGAAAGCTGGGTGCGCGGCCCGCGCTTCAACGACCGCACGCAGTTCTCCCGCACGCCCGCCCTGACCGTCACCCGCGCCGGGCAGCCCATCGTCGCGTGGCTTCAGGGTGAGGTCACCGCCAGCCGCGTCCTCGCCGCCCGCTGGGATGGGCAGACGTGGCACCCACTCGGCGGACCGCTGAACCGCCACGCGCCCGGGTACGTGGCGGCCACCCGCCTCGTCCTCGACGGGCAGGACCGCCCCATCGCCGTGTGGATCGAGGACCACGCCGGGCAGGACACCCTCTACGCCGCCCGATGGGACGGCCAGCGCTGGAAACCCATGGGCGCGCAGGTCAGCCAGGGCTTCGCCACCGCCCCCAGCCTGAGTACCGACGCCGCCGGACACGCCGCCCTCGCCTGGGTGGAGGAAGTGAACGGCACCGGGCAGGTGCACCTCGCCCGCTGGACCGGCCAGTCATGGACCGACCAGGGCGTCCAGAACCGCGACCCGCACCGCGACGCCCGCAGCCCCAGCCTCACCACCGCGCCCGACGGGACCCTCACGCTCGCGTGGCGGGAGGACGTGGCTGGGACGTACCGGATCGAACTGCGGCAGTACGCGGGGCTGTAGCACGGCTGGGAGCTTTGGGCTATGAGGAAAAAGAGGAGAGGCCAGGGCAGATGCCCTGGCCCATGCTCCTCAGAGCTCATGGCTCAGAGCTCAGCGCCCACCGCTTCCGCTTCCCGCACCGGGGGCGGCGTGACAGTCAGGCCCGCCTCTGCCTGCGCCCACGCCATGAACGCGTTCAGGCCCCGGCGGAACATCACCGGACGCTTCTCGCGCTTGCCGAGCTTGCGGGGCTTGCCGGTCTTCTCGTTGATCTCGGCGGGCAGTTCCGGCACGAGCGCCCAGTTCACGTTCATGGGCTGGAACCCCTTCGGGTTCGCACTGGCGAGGTAACGGGTCAGGCCGCCCAGCATGCTCTCCGCGGGTGGCGTGAGGGGTGGCAGACCCAGCGCGAGGCGCGCGGCGTTCGTTCCCGCCAGCCAGCCGGTCGCCGCCGATTCCAGGTACCCCTCGGTGCCCGCCAGGACGCCCGCGACCAGTTTTGTCGGGTCGGCCTTCAGTTGCAGGGTGGACTCCAGCACCAGTGGCGCGTTCAGGTACGTGTTGCGGTGCATCACGCCGTAGCGGACGATCTCGGCGTTCTCTAGGCCCGGGATGAGGTTCACGACCGCCTTCTGATCCCCCCACTTCAGGCCCGTCTGGAAGCCCACCAGGGACCACATGCGGCCCTCGCGGTCCTCCTGACGCAGCTGCGCCACCGCGTACGGCCAGCGCCCGGTCTTCGGATCGTCCAGGCCCTTGGGGGACATCGGCCCGAAGCGGGGCGTGTCGATCCCACGGCGGGCGATTTCCTCGATGGGCATGCAGCCCTCGAAGAACTCCAGCTTCTCCCAGTCATGCGGCGTGTGACTGCGCGCCTGCTCCAGCGCCCCGAAGAACGCCAGGTACTCGTCCTTCGTGAAGGGGCAGTTGATGTAATCCGCGCTCTGCACATACCGCCCCGCGCGCCACGCCACGTCCATGTTGATGCTATCGAACGCGATCACGGGCGCCGCCGCGTCGTAGAAGCTCAGGCGCTCACTGCCCGTCACCCGCGCCACGTCCGCCGCCAGCGCGTCCGACGTCAGCGGCCCCGACGCGATCACCACGATCCCGTCCGGCACAGCCTCCACCTCACCCTCCACGACCTCGATCAGCGGATGCTCACGCACCGCCGCCGTCACCCGCGCGCTGAACTCGTCGCGTTCCACCGCCAGGGCGTTCCCGGCGGGCAGTTTGGAGGCGTCCGCCGCGCCCACGATCGCGCCGCCCACACTCCGCAGCTCGGCCTGCAACAGACCCTTGCTCTGCAATTCACCCTCGCCACCCAGCGAGTTGCTGCACACCAGCTCCGCGAAATTCCCACTGCGGTGCGCCGGCGTCATCTTCACCGGCCGCATCTCGTGCAGGCGCACCTGCACGCCCAGCCGCGCCGCCGCCAGCGCCGCCTCCGACCCCGCCAGACCCCCACCGATCACCGTCACACACTCACTCACAACCGCGCAGTGTACGGGAAGCGGGCACCGGCAAGTGTGCGCTGGGGTTTCAGCGTTCCGGCGTGCCGCCCAGCGCGGCCTTCACGCGCGACAGGCCCTCGTACAGCAGGACCCGCAGAGCCACGAGGCGGTCACTGGGCTGCGTGAGGGCCTGATCGAAGCGCCATTCCTGGGCGGGCACACTGACGACGGTCACACCCTGCGAGCGGAACAGCGCGGCGGCGCGGCGCGAGTGGCTGGGTGACGTGACGAGCAGCACCCGCGTCCAGCCGCGCGCCCGGGTCAGGTCGCGCACGCGGGCCGCTTCGTCGCGGGTGGTGGTGACGTTCTTCAGCGTGACCAGGGTGGGGCCGCCCGGTCCATACAGCGCGCGGGTCAGTTCGGTCTCCAGCACGCTCATCTTCGGGCAGTCGCGTGGCCCGATCAGGCCCGACTGCTCCGAGACGGTCACGACCGGCGCGTACCCGGCCCGCCACAGGGCCAGCGCGCCGGTCAGCCGGGCCACGGCGCTGGCTTCCAGTTCGCGACTGCCGCAGTGGACCCCCGCCCCGAGGGCCACAATGGCATCCGCCTTCACCGGGGGCTCGCGCAGGGTCAGGGACTGGAGGGGAATGCGCAGTACGGGTGTCAGCAGACAGGCCGCGATCAGCACCGCCAGCGCGCCCGCACCGACCCGCAGAGCCACCCAGGACGGCCGGAACGCCCCCGCCAACCCGCAGGTCACGATCATGCCCACCAGCAGCTCCGCCGGGGCGCGGACCTCGCCCAGGAACGCGGTCAGCACCGCCAGGCTCGCGCCCACCGCCACGCCGCCCACCACGTTCCGCCACCTCTCACCGGTCATCCGGGGCAGTGTACCGGGCCTCATGAACGCGCCCCTATACTCGCGGGCGTGAACCTGCGCCGCGCCCTCCCGCTTCTGGTCGTCCTGCTCGCTGCCCTGGCCGCCGCGTTCCTGCTCGCGCCCCGGTTGATCAGCCCTGCCGAGGACAGCCGCGAGGTCCGCTTCGTGCGCGAGATGATCCAGCATCACACCCAGGCCATCGACATGGCCACCCGCATCCGCGACACCACCACAGATGCGGAACTCAGGACACTGGCGCTGGACATCATGCTGAGCCAGCAGGAGCAGATCGGGCAGATGCGCGGCTGGCTGACCCTCTGGGGCCGCCCCTGGGCCGGGGAGGGCATGAGCGCCGAGCACGCCCGCATGATGGGCATGGCCACCCAGGCCGAGGTGGCGACGATCAGCACCCAGCCCGAGAAGCAGGCCGAAGTGACCTTCCTGCAACTCATGACCCGCCACCACCAGGGCGCCCTGGCGATGGTACCTCCCGCGCTGGAGGGGGGCGTGCGGCCCGAGGTGCAGGCCCTCGCCCGCCAGATCCAGGCGGCGCAGAGTGCCGAGATCACCCTGATGACCCGCCTCCTGAAGGACCGAGGGGCGCAGCCATTGCCCGCGCCCGGAGGGATGGGCGGCATGGACATGGGCGACCACCAGCACTGACCTCGACCAGGAAAGGCGGCCCTGCACCTGGATGTGCGGGGCCGCCTCTCCTGAGTCGGATTATCGGAGTTTCGCCTGCAGGTACGAGCTGAGGTCGCTGATCTTCACGCGTTCCTGCGCCAGCGTGTCACGGTCGCGGATGGTGACGGTGTCGGTCAGGCTGGCGTCCTCGCCCTTGCCGACGGTGTCGAAGTCCACGGTGACGCAGTAGGGCGTGCCGACCTCGTCGTGGCGGCGGTACGCCTTGCCGATGTTGCCACTGTCCTCCAGCAGGATGCGGCCCAGGCCGAGCTTCTGCAGGTCGTTCTTGATGGAGCGGGCCAGATCGACCAGTTCGGCCTTGTTGCGCGCCAGCGGAATCACGGCAACCTTGATGGGCGCGAGGTGTGGCTTGAGTTTCAGCACGATGCGCTCGTTGCCGTTCTCCAGCGTCTCCTTCGTGAACGCCTCGGACAGGACGGCGAGCATGGCGCGGTCCACCCCGGCGGACGGCTCGATCACGAACGGCACGACCGGCTTATTCGTCTCCGGGTGAGGGATCGTCAGTTTGGCGATCGAGTCGAGGTTCTCCTCCACGCGCGCCACGAGTCCCAGTTCGCTCTGGTTCTTCGTGTGTGACCCGAGGTCGTAGTCGCTGCGGTTGGCGATGCCCTCGATCTCCTCGTGCCCGAGGGTGGGGTAGTCGTACATCAGGTCGTACGTGCGCTTCGAGTAGTGCGCCAGATCCTCTTTCGGCACGTCCAGAATCTCGATCTTGCTGCGCGGCACGCCCTGCGCCTCCCACCAGCTCAGGCGCGCTTCCAGCCACTTCTCGTGCCAGTCCTCGTCGGTGCCGGGCGTGCAGAAGAACTCGATCTCCATCTGCTCGAGTTCACGCACGCGGAAGATGAAGTTGCGGGGCGTGATCTCGTTCCGGAAGGCCTTGCCGATCTGCGCGATGCCGAACGGCAGACGGCGGCTGGTGCTGTCCACGACGTTCTTGAAGTTCGTGAAGATGCCCTGCGCGGTCTCCGGGCGCAGGTACCCGTAGCTCTCGTCATCCGCGACCGGGCCGATGGTCGTCTTGAACATCATGTTGAACGGCTTGGGCTCCGTCCACTCGCCCACCTCGCCGCTGAACGGGTCGCGCACGCCCGCCGCGCGCAGCGCCTCACTGGCCTGCGCCGGGTTCGCGTTCAGGGCCGCCACGACCGCCGGGAAGTTCTCGGCACTCTGACCCATCGCCTCGGCGACCTTCGCGATCACGTCCGCCTTCTGATCCTTCACGAGGTGATCGAGACGGTAGCGCTTGTTGTTCTTCTTGTTGTCCACCATCGGGTCGCTGAAGGTCGCCTCGTGCCCGCTGTGGCGCAGCACCTGCCGGTGCATGATGATCGAGGCGTCCAGGCCCTCCATGTCGTCGCGCTCGTACACGTTCGTGCGCCACCACGCGGCCTTGATGTTGTTCTTGAGTTCCACGCCCAGCGGGCCGTAATCGTAGAAGCCCTGAAGGCCCCCGTAGATCTCCGAGCCCTGGAAAATGAAGCCCCGGCGTTTACACAGGCTGACGAGTTCTTCCATTGAGGTTGCAGGCATCACGTGCTCCTTTCGGGCAGGCGACGGAAAAAAGCCCCAGACGGCGGCCAGTTCCCGGCACTCGCTCGTCTGGGGACGCATGAGGACACGCGCGGTTCCACCCCAGTTCCAGCCCCGGCATCCCCGGCCGACTGGCACTTTTGTCTGTGATCAGCTCCCCGCTGCCCTTCCCGCGCCGCCTCACCGCCCGACTCTCACCGTCACGGGCTCGCTCACTGGCCGCTGCGCGCGGTACTCCTGCGGATCAACACCTGACGCACAGTGTGGAACACGCCGGGGGAGAGGGTCAAGGGCCGACCGGAGGCACTCAGCGCAGTGGGACGTCCACGTGCACGCCGACACTGGCAGGGTGGCACTGTCGGTGGTCTCGCCCGACAGCAGGACGCCGCTACCCATGTCGATTCCCGCGGAAGGGATGCCATCTCGGTCGGTCATGTCCGCACGTACCCAGGGCGAGGAGACTGCGTAGTCTGGTGCTTCCAGATATGGGCTGTCCCGACCCGTCCAGTCTCCGTTCGGTTGAACTGGACGGAGGCGTGTACCCCACTTGAATCGGTGCTTGGCGCCACCGCTCAGGCCGAGGGCAATCTCTGCCCCAGCAGTCGAGAACGAGAAGAAGGGGTGCGGGCAGTCCGGGTTCCATCACCCGGATGCCATCATCGCCGAATAAGCGCACAGGTGCACCACATGTGAGGCATGAAAGAGGATTAAGAACTGCTAATCTTCCGCCGTATGCGCAAGATCGCCCTGACCGCCATCCTCCTCGCCACGCTGACTGCCTGCACCGCCGTACAGCCCGGTACCACCGATTACGCTCCGCTGGTTCAGTCCTCCCCCGAATCAGTCACCCGTCTGGCCCCGGGCCAGACCGTGTACGTACAGTACACGTACCCCCGCGCGCTGCTTGACGAGAACGACGCCTTCGATGCCTATTTTGACGACCTGACATTCAACTACTCGGGAGCCTCGGCGTCGAACCCCACCGTGCCGGACGTCTCCCGACCCGCGAACTGGCTGACACTCAAGTCCTTTGATGCGCCAAAGGGCGTGACCATCACGCCGACGAAGGTCATGATCATGCGGAAGGTCAACAAGACGACTGTCTCGATGGGCAGTGTGAATGTCCGCTACAACGAACAGTTCCAGGTGCTGTACAAGGTAGCTGCAGCGGCTGATGCCGAGACTGGAGTCGACCTGGCATCGGTGACGTTCACGAGCGGCAAGCAGGACGCAGACGTGAAACTGCTCCTCAACGTCAACAAGTAATCCGTTCGCTGCGCCCCGTCTCCCTGGACAGCGGCGTCACGTGCCTCGCCCTGCGGTGGTGAGGCGCGTGCTGTATTCGGTCACAGGTCGCCAGACAATCGGCTGTCCAAGACGGGGGGAGGACCGGGGCAGGGGGCGGTGGTTGCGTGATTGAAGCTCAAGTGGCGCTGGCTGAATCTGACAATGGGCGCGCCGGTCATCCCGGAACGTCGTATTCTGTACGTTATGCCTGTTGCGGAATTACGTCCGGAAACCCACCCGGATTTTGAACTGGAGAAGGAACACCTGTCGGGGACGGTGGCGGCCATGATCCGGCAGATCGAGTTCTGGGAGGACCGCGACCGGCAGATGGGCGCGGACCTGGAGACGAGCATCATCCTGGGGGATCAGGCCGAGGAGTTCGCGGCGATGCTCTCGCCGCACGTGCATCAGCCGTACTTCGGGAGCCTGAAGGTGCGCGTGGCGGGGCGTGAGCAGACGCTGTACGTCGGGAAGCACGGCTTCCGGGACGTGAAGGGCCCGCACACGGTGGTCAGCTGGGACAGCGAGGTCGGGAGCCTGTTCTACTCGCAGGCACTGGGCTGGACACCCCGGCGGGGCAGTGCGGGCGTGATCCGGCGGCGGCGGCAGCTGGACGTGAGTCAGAAGACGCTGCTGCGGGTGACGGACCTGTACGACGACGAGCAGGGCGGCGACACCGGGGGGCGCGAGGAGGTGCTGCTGCGCCGCCTGCAGGAGGGCAGTACCGCCGGGATGCGGGACGTGGTCGAGACGCTCCAGCCGGAGCAGAACGACGCGATGCGGCACCCGGCGGGCGTCCCGGTGATCATCCAGGGCGCGGCGGGGTCCGGGAAGACGACCATCGGCTTCCACCGGCTGGCGTGGATGACGAACGCGGACCGGGGAGCGCACCGGGCGCGGCCCGAGGCGTGCATGGTCCTCATGCCGAACCGGGTGCTGGCGACGTACGCGGCGCGCATCCTGCCGGAACTGGGGATTGAGCGCGTGATCGTCACGACCCCGGAAGCCTGGGCGACCGGGCTGCTGGGCCTGGAGAAGCTGGAGGTCACGGACCGGACCCTCAGTCTGCTGCTGACCGACCGGGACAACACCCGCCGGGCGCTGGCGTGGCGCAAGGCGAAACTGCTGGGTGACGCGCGGATGCTGGACGTGGTCCGCACGCACCTCTGGAACCGCTTTAACGCGGCGCTGGCCGGGCAGGGGCTGCGCGAGGCGGTCGCGCTGCGCGGCCGTGAGGATCAGGTGTTCACGCTGGATGAGGCGGCGCTGGCGGGCCTGCTGCGCGACGTGTTCGCCGCCGATCCCCTGGACGGGTACCGCGCCGGGATGCGCCGCGCGATCGAGACGCTCGCGCTGTCCACGTTGCGCGTCCCCGAGGACGAGGAGGCCAGCGTGCGCCGCCAGCTGGCCACGCCGCTCACGACCCTGCTGGGCCGCATCTTCGCCACCACCACGCCCATCACCGAGGCGCGCCGCCTGCTGGGCAGCCCGGCGGAACTCGCCGCGAGCGGCCTGCTCACCGAGCGCGAGATCGCGCTGCTGGGCACCGATCCCCTCAGTGGGATTCCCACGCCCCGGCGCGCGCACGCGGACGTCACCGAGATCCCCCTGATGCTGGCCGTGCAGGCGTTCACGGGCGGCATCGGGCGGCTGGACGGGCGCACGCTGGAACCCTTCGATCACGTCGTGCTGGACGAGGCGCAGGACTACTCGCCGCTGCTGTACGCCCTGCTGGGCCGCGCCACCCGCCCCGGGCACATCACGGCGCTGGGCGACATGAACCAGGGCATGCACGGCTACAAGGGCCCCAGCTCCTGGGAGGCGGTGCAGGCGCAGCTGCCGGGCGCGCAGGTCCTCACGCTGGGCCGCACGTACCGCTCCACCCGGCAGATCACGGAACTGGGCGCGCGGATCGCCGCGACGTACAACCGCGCCGCCGCCGTGCAGGGCGTCGACCGCGACGGCGCCGAGGTGCAGCGCTACACCGCGCCCGCCGGGCCGGACGGGGAACTCCCGCTGATCGCGCGGGCCGTGAAGGACGCGCAGGCCGCCGGGCACACCAACATCGCCATCGTCACCCGGCGCGGCGTGGACGCCGAACGCATGGCCGAGGCTCTGCGCGAATTCGACACGGACGCGCAACCCATCACCACGCAGGAGCACCGCTTCCGGGGCGGCCTGGTGATCCTCCCCGTGAACCTCGCCAAGGGCCTGGAGTTCAGCGCCGCCATTGTCGCCAGCGCGAACGCCGACACGTACGACGAGAGCACCGAGTACGAACGCCGCCTGCTGTACGTGTCCGCCAGCCGCGCGCTGCACTGGCTGGCCCTGGTCAGCACGGGCGAACTGCACCCGCTGATCGCCTGAGTCGGGTTTGCGCATCAAGGTTCCCGCACGCCCCGCTCATCCCCGCCCGGCCCGTGGTGGGGGAGAGTGGGGCATGAGCGACGACACGAAACAGGGCGGGTTGCCTGCCGACGCCGGGAACGGCATGAGTGACCGCAGCGGCTACGCGGACAACTCCGGGAGTGGCATGACCGAGACGGACACCGCCACCGCGCACGTCACCGACGGGCAGGATCAGGCGGACACCCGGACGCCCGCCACCGGCACGACCTTCGGCACGACTGCCACCGACGACACCCAGCAGTAAGCGACGCAGGAGCGGCAGAGGGGACTATCCACTCCCTCTGCCGCTCTCCTGTCGCAATTCATACGGGACGAAATTGATGTTCTTCCAACGTGATCGCGTTCCGTCGTCCCCTCTCCCCTCGTGGGAGAGGGAGGGAGGAGCGAAGTGACGGAAGGGTGAGGGGGCCACCGGGCACCTCTGAATGACGTGGAATCACTCGAATCGCGTATCAGATCAGGTCGAGGTACCGTTCCAGTTCCCAGGCGTGCACGGTGGCGTTGTACTCGCGCCACTCGGCCCGCTTGGCCTCCACGAAGTGATCAAGGACGTGTTCGCCCAGCGCGCGGCGCAGCACGTCGTCTTTTTCCAGTTCGTCCACGGCCTCGCGCAGGTCGCTGGGGAGTTCCTTGACGCGGTGGTGGCGTTTCTCGCGCACGGTCATCTTGAAGATGTTGCGCTGGATGGCGGGCGCGGGTTCCATGTCCTGCTCGATGCCGTCCAGTCCCGCGGCCAGCATGACGGCCAGCGCGAGATACGGGTTGCAGCTCGGGTCGGGCATGCGGACTTCGGCGCGGGTGGAGTTGCCGCGCTTGGCGGGAATGCGGATCAGCGCGGAGCGGTTGCTGGTGCTCCAGGCGACGTTCACGGGGGCCTCGAAGCCCGGCACGAGGCGCTTGTAGCTGTTCACGAGGGGGTTCGTGATGGCGACCATCGCGCCCGCGTGGTCGAGCAGGCCCGCGATGAACTGCTGCGCGGTGCGGGACAGGCCGTGCTCGCCGCCGGGGTCCGCGAAGGCGTTCGTGCCGCCCTTGAAGAGGCTGAGGTGGCAGTGCATGCCGCTGCCGTTCACGCCCGGGAGTGGTTTGGGTAGGAAGCTGGCGAGCAGGCCGTACTCCAGCGCGACGCGTTTGACGACGAATTTGAAGGTGGCGATGCGGTCGGCGGTTTCCAGCGCGGGGGCGTAGCGGAAGTCGATCTCGTGCTGGCCGGGGGAGACCTCGTGGTGTGCGGCCTCGATCTCGAAGCCCATCTCGACGAGTTTGTTCGTGATCTCGCGGCGGATGCGTTCGCCCTTGTCGATCGGGGCGAGGTCGAAGTACCCGGCCTTGTCGTGCGTGACCGTGGTGCCGACGCCGCTGGGGGAGCGTTCGAACAGGAAGAATTCGGGTTCGGTGCCGACGAACATCTCGAAGCCCATCGCCTGCGCGCGCGCGATCTGCCGTTTGAGGACCTGCCGGGGGTCGCCGTCGAAGGGCGTGCCGTCGGGCAGGGCCACGTCGCAGATGAGGCGGGCGACCTTGCCGCGCTCGCCTTCCTCGCGGGAGAACTGCGGGTAGATCAGGAAGGTGCCCAGGTCCGGGCGCAGGAGCATGTCGCTCTCCTCGACGCGGGTGAAGCCCTCCACGGCGCTGCCGTCGAAGGTCACGTCGCCGTTCAGGGCCTTGGCGAACTGGCTTTTGGGCACCTCGACGTTCTTGGTGGTGCCGAGGATGTCGGTGAACTGGAGGCGCAGGAACTTGACTTCCGCTTCCTGCAGCTGCTGCAGGATCTGGTCGCGGGTGGGGGGCGTGGTGGACTGGGGGGACATGACTGGGAAACCTCCGGTGGCGCTGGGCGGCGCGTCCAGAAATGCTACGACCTCCGGCCCGTGCCGGGGTGGTGGTGCAGAGTGTTGCGCGTCGGATTCCAGTGTGGCAGATCGGCGGTGTACAAACTGCACGTCCCCGCCTGTCAAGCCCTGCCCCGTCCCGGTATTCCGGCATGTTGTGCAGAAGTATTCGTTGACCGCCTTCAGGCTGGGCTCATATACTCCGGGCGTAGTGATGCCCGGTGGAACCACGGGAGCGGCGTGAAATCAGGGATGCCAAGCGCGCCGCGCACCCCCCAGCCACCGCGCACAGGGAGCGACATGAACCATGACTTCGACGTGATCTCCGCCGCCCGGAACTGGCGCACGGACGCCGTGGACACCGCCACGCCCGACCAGATCATCAGCAGTGTGTACGCCAGCGACGTCCTGACCCTGGAACAGCTCAAGGCCCGCCTGAGCAAACCCACCTTCAAGAGCCTCCAGGCGACCCTGGAACGCGGCGCGACCCTCGATCCCAGCATCGCCGACACCGTGGCACTCGCCATGAAGACCTGGGCCATGGAGAAGGGTGCGACGCACTACACCCATTGGTTCCACCCCCTGACCGGCTCGACCGCGGAGAAGCACGACTCGTTCGTGTCCCCCAACGGCGACGGCAGCGCCATCGCCACCTTCAGCGGCAAGGAACTCATCCAGGCCGAGCCGGACGCCAGCTCCTTCCCGTCCGGTGGCCTGCGCGCGACCTTCGAGGCGCGCGGCTACACCGCCTGGGACGCCAGCAGCCCCGCGTTCATCATGCGTCACGCCAACGGCGCGACCCTGTGCATCCCCACCGCGTTCGCCAGCTGGACCGGCGAGGCGCTGGACACCAAGACCCCCCTGCTGCGCAGTGTTGAGGCGCTGAACAAGGCCGTCACGCCCGCCCTGAAGCTCTTCGGGGCCAGCGAGGGCACCCGCGTGAGCAGCACCCTGGGCGCCGAGCAGGAATACTTCCTGATCGCCGAGGAGTACTACTACCGCCGCCCCGACCTCGTCATGACCGGCCGCACCCTGTTCGGCGCGCAGCCCCCGCGCGGCCAGGAACTCGAAGACCACTACTTCGGTGCGATTCCCGACCGCGTCCTGAGCTACATGACCGACGCCGAGCAGCAGCTGTACGCGCTGGGCATCCCGGTCAAGACCCGCCACAACGAGGTCGCGCCCGGCCAGTTCGAGATCGCCCCGATCTTCGAGGACAGCAACATCGCCGCCGACCACCAGCAGCTCACCATGCAGGTGCTGCGCAACACCGCCCGCAAGTACGGCCTCGTCGCGCTGCTGCACGAGAAACCCTTCGCGGGCGTGAACGGCTCGGGCAAGCACTGCAACTGGAGCATGAGCACCAACGCCGGTGAGAACCTGCTGGAGCCCGGCGACACCCCGCACGAGAACCTGCAGTTCCTGTTCTTCACGTCGGCCGTCATCAAGGCCGTGGACGAGCACCAGGACCTGCTGCGCATCAGCGTCGCCAGCGCCAGCAATGACCACCGCCTGGGCGCCAACGAGGCGCCGCCCGCAATCATCAGCATCTTCCTGGGCAGCGAACTGAGCGACATCTTCGACCGCCTGGAAAGCGGCCAGGGTGGACGCGGCGCCGAGGCCGGCCTGCTGGGCCTGGGCACCAGCGTGCTGCCCCCCCTGCCCCGTCACGCCGGGGACCGCAACCGCACCAGCCCCTTTGCGTTCACCGGGAACAAGTTCGAGTTCCGCGCGGCGGGCAGCAGCCAGAGCATCTCCTTCCCGATCACGGTCCTGAACACCATCGTCGCGGACGCCGTGAGTGCCCTGGCGGCCGAGCTGAAGGCCAAGCTGGAGGGCGGCGCGGACCTGAACAGCGCTGTGGCGGACATCGTGAAGGCCACCTACAGCGCCCACAAGCGCATCGTCTTCAACGGCGACGGCTACAGCGACGAGTGGCACCAGGAAGCCGAGCACGACCGGAAGCTGCTGAACCTGCGCACCACCCTGGACGCCGTGCATCACCTGACCGACGCGAAGAACGGCGCCCTGTTCGAGAAGTTCAAGGTGCTGTCCGACCGTGAACTGGCCGCCCGCCAGGAAATCATGTACGACATCTACTTCAAGACGGTGAACATCGAGGGCGAGACCACCGAGTACATGGCCCGCACCATGATCCTCCCCGCCGCCGTGAAGTACCTCTCCGAACTGCACGCCGCAGGGGGCAGCAAGGCCGTCAGGGGCGTCGCCGCCGAGGTCGAGGCCGCCGCGGACGAACTGTTCGACGCTGTGCAGGCCCTCAGCGCCCAGAACACCGCCACCGGCGGGGACGAGGTGCACGAGAAGGCCCACCACATGCGTGATCAGGTGCTGCCCGCCATGACCGCCGTGCGCAAGGCCGCCGACAAGCTGGAGAAGGTCGTTGCCGAGCAGCACTGGCCCCTGCCGACCTACCGCCAGATGCTCTTCGTCAAATAAAGCCAGCTGTGAATGGGGGGCGGCGCGTGGGGTGACCTGCGCGCCGCCCCCCGTGGGTGGCCCGGCGGGCGGGCAAGGGACTGTGCGCCTTTCCTCCCGCCCCGCAGGCCCACCGCAGTAGACTGGGGGCGTGCTGAACCTGCTGCGCCGCCCCGCCGTGACCCCCGCCGAACTGGACGAGGGCCTGCGCGCACTGGGACTGGACGGCACCGGGCACGTGATCGTGCACGCCAGCCTGAAATCCTTCGGTCAGCTTGAGGGTGGGGCGCGTACGGTCGTGGACGCCCTGGAACGCGCGAGCGCCACGGTGGTCGCCCCGGCCTTCACGTACTCCACGCTGCTCTCGCGGACCACCGCGACCCCCCACGCGCGCTTCCACCGGGACTCGCGGGTCAGCCGGGACATCGGGCGGGTGCCGCAGGAACTCGTGGAACGCGCCGACGCGCTGCGATCCTTCCATCCCACGCTGAGTTTCATCGCGCTGGGGCAGGAGGCGCGCCGCATCACCGAGGCGCAGTCGCTGAGCAGCCCGTACCAGCCCATCGGGGCGCTGTACGACCTGGACGGCTTCGCGCTGCTGATGGGCGTGGATTTCGGCAGCAACACCAGCGTCCACTACGGCGAGCACCTCGCGGGCCTGCCGCTCCTGACGCGGTACGTGCCGCTGGACGGGCAGGTCGTGCCGACTGCGTTTCCGAACTGCTCGGCGGACTTCGACAACCTCGCGCCCGAGGTGCACGCCCGCGCCCGCAGCGTGCAGGTCGGCCAGAGCACCCTGCGCCTGTACCGCGTACGGGACCTCGTGGACAGCACCGTGCGCCTCCTGAACCGCGACCCGGAGGGGCTGCTGTGCACCTACCGGGGCTGCCGCTGTCAGGAGGTTCGGGCGCTCGTGCGGCAGCAGGGCCTCAGGCCCCGCGTGCATACCGGCCTGATCAGCTGAAGCCGCCTGTCAATGCAGGCCGGACGCCTGGGGGTGACCCGGCGTCCGGCCCATGTGGCTCCGGTCAGAACTCGACGCGGCAGTTGTTCTCCTGTTGCCGTTTGCCGCCTGCGAGGAGCACCGCGTCACCGCTGAGGCTGCCGCCCAGGGCCCCCTGAGCCTGTTCGGGCAGGACGCAGCTGAAGGTCACGCCGCCCAGCGTCAGTCCAGTTTCAGGCCGGTCGCGAGCCACGTCAGGCGGTAGGTCCAGTCGGTCGGGAGTTTCTCGGCGGTGCCGTTCCCGGTCAGGGTGGCGCGGCCACTCCAGCCGTCGGGTTCAGCCCGGTCGAAACTCAGGCGGTACGTGAGTTGGAAGGTGCTGAACGTCCAGGTCTGCCCGGCCTTCGGGACGCGGTTCACGCCGTCCAGCCAGCGGGGCGGTTGCGCCGCGCCGACGCTGCTGCCGGGTGCCAGGGCACCCAGCGTGAGTTCGCACAGCGTGTCGGTCAGCAGGGCGCGGCCCAGCACGGTGCGGCCCGGCGTGTACCCGTTGCTGGCGAAGCTGAACAGGCATACGACCGCGCGCGGGTCGCGGTCCTCGCCGATCTGCACGGCCAGCGTGTCCGGGTACTGCCGGTCGCTGCGGTCGAAGTACTTGAATTCGGCGGGCGCGCTGCTCAGCCCGGTCGCCTGTCCCTGCCCGGCGCCGCCGCTGGCCGTG
Source organism: Deinococcus soli (ex Cha et al. 2016) (assembly GCF_001007995.1). Classification (NCBI taxonomy): domain Bacteria; kingdom Thermotogati; phylum Deinococcota; class Deinococci; order Deinococcales; family Deinococcaceae; genus Deinococcus; species Deinococcus soli (ex Cha et al. 2016). The sequence goes on from NZ_CP011389.1 coordinate 2,962,688, forward strand.
TCCACCCGGACGTTCCATTTCGCGGTGGGGGCCGAGAAAGCCGGGCGGGTCTGGAGCGTCCAGTTCTGCCCGGCCTGCGGCAACACCTGCCACCCCAGCGCCTGCGGCGTGGCGGGCCGCGTGAAGGTGGTGGGCGTGCCGGTCTCCCGGGTGGCGGTGCAGCCGACGCCGGTGTCCTGCGCGGGTCGGTTCAGGCTGGCGGCGTACGCACGGCCCGTGAGGGTGTTCGGCGCGCTGCCGGGGGCGGGTGGTCCGGATACGACGCACAGCAGGCGGGTGTAGGCGCCGCTGCCGATGATCTGGCCGTTGTCGGGTTCCACGGCGAACAGCGCGTACTGGTTCAGGTTCGGCAGGCCGTCCACGATGCCGGTAGCGCGGTCCCGTCCGGCCTTCAGGTCGTCCGGGGTGAACATGAACGCCGCGGCGCGGTTCCCGGCGGTGCGGCTGGTGGCCGTGCCGGTCAGCTGGCGGCCCTTCACGGCGCCGGTGGTGGTCAGTCTGAACGTCCAGTTGCCGATGCCCTCGTCGAACCGCACCTGCCAGGTCTGCGGGCCGTCGAAGGTGAGCGGCAGGCTGAGGGTCTGGGCGTGAGCGGCCCCCAGCGTGAGGCTGGCCGCGGCGGTCAGGGAGGTCAGGCGTCTCATCGACCTCCATCTAAATCACATTCCTGAGCGGCTGGCCAGCCGGGATGGGGCGTGCTGCCCCGGCACCCGCCAGGACGGCACGCGGGGGATGCGGGTCAGCCTTTGCGGTGGCCGAGCATCAGGTCGCGGTGCACGACCTTGGCGCGCGGGCGGCCCTGCGCCTGCCCCTCGGCGAGTTCGTGCGCGTCGAGGACCTGCCAGTCGTGGAAGGAGTAGACCTGCACGCCCTTCCCGCGCAGCAGGGCGTCCACGGCCTCACGGGTGGGGTGGGCGGCGCCGGGTAGCTTACCGTCCTTCGCGTCGGCCAGCAGGTGCGCGACGGTGTCGGTGGCGTCCTTGCGGTTCGTGCCGACCACGCCGCTGGGGCCGCGTTTGATCCACCCGGCGGTGTACTCGCCCACGCGGCCCACCACGCGGCCCTCGTCGTTGGCGATCACGCCGCGTTTCTCGTCGAAGGGCACGCCGGGCAGCGCCACGCCGCGGTACCCGACCGAGCGGAGCACCATCTGCACTGGCAGCACCTCGAACTCGCCGGTACCGACGGCGTTGCCGTTCTCGTCCAGGCGGTTGCGCTCGACCTTCAGGCCGCCCACGCGGCCCTGGCCGTCGTCGAGGATCTCGACGGGGGAAACCAGGAAGCGCAGGTGCACGCGCCGCGCCTTGCCCTCGGCTTCGCGGGAGGCGAAGTCCCGCAGGACCTCCACGTTCTTCTTCTTGGTGTTGTCGGTGATCGCGGCCTCCTCGGCCTCGCTCAGCGCGATCTCCTCCGGCTTCACGACGGGTTCCGCGGCATGCAGTTCCCCGAACTCGCGCAGTTCCTTGGTGGTGAAGGCAGCCTGCGCGGGCCCGCGGCGGCCCAGCACCCACACGTCCTGCACGTGGCTGGCGTCCAGCGCGGTCAGGGCGTGCGCGGCGATATCGCTCTCGTGGAGCTCCTGCGCGGTCTTCACGAGGATGCGGCTCACGTCCAGCGCGACGTTGCCCACGCCGACCACGGCGACGCCGCTGGCGCTGAGGACCATCTCGCGCGCGGCGGCGTCCGGGTGGCCGTTGTACCAAGCGACGAACTCGGTGGCGCTCATACTGCCCGTCAGGTCCTCGCCGGGAATGCCCAGGCGGCGGTCGCTGCTGGCCCCGACGGTGTACAACACGGCGTCGTAGTGGGTCAGGGCATCCTCGTGGGTGAGGTCGGTGCCGAATTCCACGTTGCCCAGGAAGCGCACGCGCGGGTCGCCGAGCGTCTTCTCGAAGCCGCGCGTGACGCTCTTGATCGTCAGGTGGTCGGGCGCCACGCCGTAGCGCACCAGGCCGTAGGGGGTGGGGAGGCGATCGTAGACGTCCACCTGGGCGGGCAGGTCGGTCTGTTTCAGGAGGGCTTCGGTGGCGAAGATGCCGCTGGGGCCGCTGCCGATCACGGCGACGCGCAGGGGGCGTTCGGGGATGTAAGTCTGGGTCATCGCCCGAGTCTATGCACACGCGGGGCGCGCTGGGAATGCCAACCGTCCAGGATTCGTGTCACATGTACAGAAACAGGGCTGGACAGGGGAGGGGTACGAAAGCCGCCGCTCCCGGGTGGGGGCGGCGGCGCGGTGACGCTGAGGGTTACGCGGCGGCGATGTCGGCCAGGGCCGATTCGTTCTTCAGGGTGATCTTGCCGTAGCCGGCGCTGATCACGCCCTCGCGCGAGAGCTCCCCGACGACCTTGGTGACGGTCTCACGGACCGACCCGACGGCGGCGGCCAGTTCGTCGTGCGTGGCGTAGATCATGGTCTCGCCGCTGTCGAGCTGGGTGGCCAGCGCGGTGTCCTTGAGTTCCAGCAGTTCCCCGGCGATGCGGGCGCGCAGTCGCTTGCCGACGAGGCGGTAGATGCTCTCGTAGGCGCGCTCCAGGGTCCGCACGAGGTGGGTGGTGACGTGCAGGTTGTCCTCGGCGCTCATCAGGGCGGGGTTGATCACGTCGATGCTGGAGTCGGTGACGGCCTCGGCGAAGTAGGCGCGGTTCACGCCGGCCAGGGCTTCCTCGCCGAAGTACTCGCCGGGTTTGACGTAGCGCAGGGTCAGGCCGTTGCCGTCGTCGTCCATGGTGTGCACGCGCACGAGGCCGGTGGAGACGCGGTAGAGCATGTCGCTCTTGCCGGGGTAGAGGATGACGGCGCCGGGGCGGTAGGTCACGGTGTCCACGAAGGTCCGGGTACTGGTGCGGGTGTTGGTAAGCATTCGTGTCGCCTCCTTGGGCGGGGGTGAGGTGGGTTCGCGGGTGCCGGGGGGCGGGGCAGGGCCCCTTTCCCGACGTGCTCACAGTGTAACTCAATCTCACTTTTTTGTAAACAGTTTTGTTTCTTTAATCTGGCTTTAGATTACAGATTCTCGCCTGGGCCTCCGTCGCACAGACCCGCACCAGCACGGCGTGCACCGCCGCAGTGTGCGCCGCCGCGCCTCACCGGCCCCTCACGGCGCAGCGAATAAAGACAGCGGGAATAAAGAAACCGGGGTGGGCGGTGACGCCGCACCCCGGTTCCGGTGTCAGGGGGTTACAGTTCGTCTTCGCGGCGGATCGGGAAGGCGCTGATCACGCAGTCCTTGTCGCCGATGTTGATCACCTTCACGCCCTGCGCGTTGCGGCCCGTCACGCGGACCTCCTCCACGCGGGTGCGGATCACGGTGCCCTTCTCGGTCAGAACCATCAGTTCCTCGTTGCCGCCCACGCGCGCCAGGGTCACGAGCTTGCCGGTCTTGTCGGTCACGTCCAGCGTGATCACGCCCATCCCGCCGCGGCCCTTGGCCGGGTAGTCGCCCACCGGGGTGCGCTTGCCCAGCCCGCACTCGCTGACCGCGAGCAGTTCGCTGTCCACGTCACTGCCGGGCACCAGCGCCATGCTGACCACCGCGTCGTCCTCACCGTCGCGCAGGCGGATGCCGATCACGCCCTGCGTCGCGCGGCCCGTCTCGCGCACCTCGCCGCTCTCGAAGCGCATCGCCTTGCCGTTGCGGGTCGCCAGGACCACGTGGTCGCCGTCCTGCACGATGCCCACCCCGATCAGCTCGTCACCGGGCTGCAGGTTGATGGCGATCAGACCGGCGGACGTGATGTTGCCGTACTCGGTGATCAGCGTCTTCTTCACGATGCCGTTCTTCGTGGCGAAGATGAAACACCCGGCCTCCTCGAAGCCCTTCACGCTCAGCACGCTGGCGACGTTCTCCTCTTCACGCAGGCTGGGCAGCAGGTTGCGGATGTGCGTGCCCTTCGCGTCGCGGCCCGCTTCCGGCAGGTCGTAGATCTTCTCGTGGAACACGCGGCCCTGATCGGTGAAGAACAGCAGGTAGTCGTGCGTGCTTCCCACGAACACGCGGGTGTTCACGTCCTCCTCGCGCAGCTTCCCGCCGCTCGCGCCGCGTCCGCCACGACTCTGGGCGCGGTAGGCGTCCAGCTTCGTGCGCTTGAGGTACCCGGCCTTGGTCATGGTGATGACCATGTCCTCCACGGCGATCAGGTCCTCCTTGGTGATGTCCTCCTCCAGCAGCGTGATCGCGCTGCGGCGCTCGTCACCGTAGTTGTCGCGGACCGCGCGGATCTCCTTCTTGATCTCGCGCCACAGCAGCTTCTCGTCGCCCAGGATGGATTGCAGGAACGCGATGGTCTTCTGCAGCTCGTCGTACTCGCCCTGGAGTTTCTCGCGTTCCAGACCCACCAGACGCTGCAGGCGCATGTCCAGAATCGCCTGGGCCTGCACCTCGGTCAGGCCGAAGCGGGCCATCAGCGAGTCGCGCGCCTCGGCGCCCGTGTTGCTCGCGCGGATCAGCGTGATGACCTCGTCGATGTGATCCAGGGCCTTCAGCAGCCCTTCGAGGATGTGGGCGCGTTCCTGCGCCTTGTCCAGGTCGTACTGCGTGCGGCGGGTCACGACGTCCTGGCGGTGGTCCAGGAAGTAGCGCATGGTGTCGATCAATGGCAGCACGCGCGGCTCGCCGTGCACGATGCTCAGGTTGATGATCGTGAACGTGCTCTGCAGCTGCGTGTACTTGTACAGCTGGTTCAGCACGAGGGTGGGGATCGCGCCGCGCTTGAGGTCGATCACGATGCGCACCGGGTCCTTGCGGTCGGACTCGTCGCGCAGGGCGCTGATGTCCGGGATCTTCCCGGCCTTGTACATCGCGCTGATCGTCTGGATCAGGTTGGTCTTGTTCACCTGATACGGGATCTCGCTGATGATGATCTGGTTGCGGCCGTTCTTCTCGTCGATACGGGCCTTGCCGCGCACCTTCAGCCCGCCGTGCCCGGTCGCGTACGCCTCACGGATGCCCGCGCGGCTGATGCGCCCGCCGGTGGGGAAGTCCGGGCCCTGCACGTGCGTCATCATCTCGTCCAGGCCGATGGTCGGGTCCTCGATCAGGGCGAGCAGGCCGTTGCAGATCTCGGTGAGGTTGTGCGGCGGGATGTTCGTCGCCATGCCCACCGCGATGCCCGACGCCCCGTTGATCAGCAGGTTCGGCACGGCGCTGGGCAGCACCGTGGGTTCCTCGGTGGTCTCGTCGTAGTTGGGCTTGAGATCCACGGTCTTCTTTTCCAGGTCGGCCAGGACTTCCTCGGCGACCTTGGTCATGCGGGCCTCGGTGTAGCGCATCGCGGCCGGCGGGTCGCCGTCGATGGACCCGAAGTTGCCCTGGGGGTGCACCATCGGGTAGCGCATGTTCCACCACTGGCCCAGGCGGACCATCGCGTCATAGATCGACGAGTCGCCGTGCGGGTGGTACTTCTTCATGACCTCGCCCACCACGGAGGCGGACTTGGCGTGCTTGACGTTCGAGTACAGGCCCTCGAGCATCATCGCGTACATGATGCGGCGCTGCACGGGTTTGAGACCGTCGCGCACGTCGGGCAGCGCGCGGTCCACGATCACGTTCATGGCGTAGTTGATGAAGTTGGTCTTGACTTCACTGGTGATGTCAACGGGGTGAATTCCAGTCATGTGGCTCCAGTCGTGAGGCTGCTGCGGCCCGGCAGTGGCGCCGCGTCAGCCTGAAATGTCGAGGCCCGGCCTGTCCGGGAATGGATTGATTCTACCACACCCATTCTGCTATTGGCGTAATAGAACCGGCTCCCTCAATGACCCCATTGTACCCCAGAATTCCCGCGCCACACCGTCACTCCCGCCACCCCGACCCCGGTGGCCGACCCGTCAGACTGCACCCTCCATGACCCCCTCCGAACAGCCACCCGGCGGGCTCCTCAATTTCCGCCGCAGCCTCCCCGGCCTGTCCCGCAGCGATACCCTCAGCCGCCTCACGCCAGACGGTCGGCGCGACCTGAAGGCCCTGAACTTCAGCCGCATCATCGACCTGCGCAGCCGCACCGAACGCGCGGCCGATCCACCCCCGTTCCTGGGCCACCCCGCCTACCTGAACCTGCCCCTGCTGCCGTGGCGCCACCGCGCCCTTAACGAAGCCAGCGCCGCCGCCCGCAGTAACGCCGACCACATGACCGCCACGCTCGACCACGCGCCCAACCAGATCGTGACGGTCCTGGGCGTGATCCTCGACGCCCCACCCGGCCCCGTCCTCATCCACTGCCACGCAGGCAAGGACCGCACCGGCCTGATCGCCGCGCTGTGCAGCGAACTGGCCGGGCAGACCCGCGACCAGACGGCCGCCGACTACGCCGCCAGCGGCCCCGCCCTGCGCGACTTCTACCGGGACCAGCAGACCCGCCGCACGCCCGAGCAGTGGGCGCAACTCGCCCCGTTCGTCCCGACCCGCGCCGACGACATCCGGCACACCCTGACCCACATGGACCATCACTGGGGCCATCTGGACGCGTACCTGAACGCACACGGCCTGCCGCCCGCCGACCTGACCGCCCTGCGGGGCCGCCTGACCCGGACGTGAAAAACCACGCACGGCGCGGGGGGGGGCGCGCCCCCACCGCCCGGTCCGGCCCGCCGCACGCCCCGCGGCCCAGCGGCATATGATGCGGGGCAGATGCTCGATCAACTCACACAACTGGTACGGGACGTCGATGGGGCCTGGGCCGCCGCCATCGCGGGCCTCGACGGCCTCCTGATCGAAGGGCACGCCACGCTCGACGCCGACCTGAGCCTGCTCGTCGCCGAGCACGCGGGCCTGTACCGCGCGGCCCACACGGTCTACACCGACACCCTCCAGGGCGGCGCGCCCCGTGAACTGTACCTGCGCGGCGAGCGCCTCAGCGTGTACCTGCACCCCATCAAGACCGAGTACTTCCTGCTGCTCGCCGTGGATGGCCGCAGCAACCTCGGGCAGGCCCGCCTGTACGGCCGCGACGCCGCCCGCAAACTGGAGGCCACGCTGTGATCCTCGACCCCCTGCGCACCCTGCCCGGCGTGATCGCCGCCGCCCTCGTCGGCCCGGACGGCCTGGCCATCGAAGCGCACGGCGACGGCGGCGACGGCCTGGCCGCCGAACTCGCCTCGCTGCGCCAGGGCATGGACCGCACCGGCCGCCGCCTCGGGACCGGGGACGTCACCCGCCTCGCCTTCACCAGCGAACGCGTGGAAGTCGTGGCCGTCACCACCGGCCCCTACACCGTCGGCGCCGCCATGACGCGCGGCAGCGACACCCGCACCGCCCAGCAGACCCTCGCGCGCCTCGCACTCGACATCAGCCTTCCCAGGGAACAGGCGTGATCGAAAGTCTCATGGACGTGCGCGGCGTGCGCCACACCGCCCTGGTCGGCCCGGACGGCAAGATCGTCGCCAAGGCCGGCCTGACCGAGACCGACCTGCCCGCCGAACTGACCCTGGTCGCCGCCGGACGCGCCGTGATCGGCAGCCTCCAGAGCAACCTGAACACCCCCGACTGGCAGGAACTGCTGCTCGACGTGGACGGCGGCCCGGTACTGCTCACCCCGCACGGCAATCAGGTGCTCCTGACCGCCTTCGACGACGTGGCGAACCTGGGTCGCGTGCGCTTCGCCGTGCGCCGCCTGCTCGGCACCGTCTGATTCCACTCCACGGAGGCTCCCCACCCCGGGGAGCTTTTTCATGCCCCGGAGGTCCGTTGCATTCGTCCCGCCGCGCGCGCGGTAGCGTACGGGCATGGACCGTCCCCGCCGCCTGCGCCGCACGCCCGCCCTGCGCGCCCTGACCCGCGAGGTGCACCTGCACCCCAGCCAGTTCATCCACCCGATCTTCGTGCACGAGCGGGATACCGTGACCGACATCGCCACCATGCCCGGCGTGCAGCGCCACTCCATCGAGAGTGCCGTCCAGCAGGCCCGCGAGGCTCTGGCCCTGGGCGTGCCCAGCGTGATCCTCTTCGGCATTCCCGACCACAAGGACGCCGTGGGCACCCAGGCGTACGCCGAGGAGGGCATCATCCAGCGGGCCACCCGCGCGATCAAGGCCAGCGTGCCCGGCATCAACGTCATCGCGGATACCTGCCTGTGCGAGTACACCGACCACGGCCACTGCGGCCCGCTGTGCGAGGTGCCCGGCCTGAGCGGCGCGGACGCCTGGACGGTCGACAACGACGCCAGCCTCGCCCTGCTCGCGCAGACCGCCGTGTCCCAGGCCCGCGCGGGCGCCGACGTGATCGCGCCCAGCGCCATGATGGACGGACAGGTCGCCGCGATCCGCGCGGCGCTGGACGACGCGGGCTTCACGCACGTACCCGTCATGAGCTACGCCGTGAAGTACGCCAGCGCCTACTATGGCCCCTTCCGCGACGCGGCCGGCAGTACCCCCAGTGTCGGCAACCGCGCCACCTACCAGATGGATCCCGCCGGAGGCTACCGCGAGGCCCTGCGCGAGGCCCGCCTGGACGCCGAGCAGGGCGCGGACACCCTGATGGTCAAACCCGCCCTGGCGTACCTGGACGTCCTGAACCTCCTCAAGCGCGAATTCGACCTGCCCGTCGTGGCGTACAACGTCAGCGGCGAGTACTCGCTGATCAAGGCCGCCGCCGCCGCCGGGTTCATGGACGAACGCCGCACCGTCCTGGAAACCCTGACCGGCATGCGCCGCGCCGGCGCGGACGCCATCATCACGTACCACGCCATGGACGCCGCCCGCTGGCTGGCTGAGCAGGTCATCCTGTGACGGCGAATCAAGAAAGGCGAGGGGCCGCCCCCGAGCCTGTGGCCACCGGAGGCCGCGCGTGACCAGCGCCGTCAACCCCATCCGCGTGGACTGGATTCCCACCGGCCTGTGGCCCGGCCGTCTGGGCCTGACCTTCGCGCCCGGCAAGAAGGGCGGCAGCGTGTACCAGCCGGGCGTCACCCACGACCGCAGCGTCGAAGAGGACATGCAGACCCTCGCGCAGCAGGGCACGAACGTCATCGCGCCGCTGATCGAGGACTTCGAGTTCGACCTGCTCGGCATGGACGGCTACCACGACGCCGCCCACGAATACAGCATCGAGGTCGCGCCGTACCCCATCCCCGACGGGCACGCGCCGCACGACCCGCGTGACTTCGCCGCGTACGTGGACGAACTCATGACCCACCTGCTCGACGGGCGCAGCGTCGTCGTGCACTGCCGGGGCGGCCTGGGCCGCGCGGGCCTGACCGCCGCGTGCCTGCTCGTGCAGGGTGGCCTGAACGCCGAGGGCGCCATCGCCCTGGTCCGCGAGACCCGCAGCCCGAACGCCATCGAAACGGCGCAGCAGGAACAGTTCATCCACGACTTCGCCCAGTGACTGGAGGGCTCCCATGATCAGCGTTGCTAACCGCATCCACGTGAAACCCGAGTACCACGACGCGTTCGAGGCGCGTTTCCGCGAGCGGGCCGGACTGGTGGACGGCATGCCCGGCTTCATCGCCAACCACGTCCTGCGCCCCACCCGGGACGGCGACCCGTTCGTGGTGCTGACGTTCTGGGAGTCCCACGAGGCCTTCGAAGCCTGGACGACCAGCGACGCCTTCCGGCAGGGGCACGCCCGCAGCGGCACCCTCCCCAAGGACGCCTTCAGCGGTCCGAACGTCCTGGAAATCCATGAGGTTGTCGCCCGCTGAGCGGAACCGTCAGGGCTACACTGGACGCATGAAGCCTCCTGCCCTGCTCGGCGCGGCCCTGCTCGCCTCCGTCCTCGGCGCGTGCGCCCCGGCCGTGACTGCCCCGCAGACCGGGCGCATCGTGAATACCCGCACGGGTGAGGAGGGCACGGTGACCTTTACGCGCGGGACCCTCACGCCCCGCCTGGGTGACCCGTTCGCGCCGGACAACGCGACCATCCGCATCGGCGGGCGCACGTACGTGGGCCGCACGTACCTGCTCGGGGGCGGCGCGCTGCCCGGCGGGCTGGGCTTCAGCGTGGCGTTCGGCGCGAGCAGCGGTACGGACGGCAGCACCTTCACGGGTGGCGGCACCCGCGTCGAGGGGGGCCGCCCGGTGCCCGCCTTCACCGGGAACCTGATCGCCCGAGCCGAGGGTGATCCGCCCGCCCTGCTGACCTGCACCCTGACCGTGGACGCTCAGGAGCGCGGCATCGGCGAGTGCTTCGACGGGGTGGGCACCCGCTACGCCCTCCAGTTCTGAATGGAGCCTCCGGTTGAAAGGTTTGCAGAATCGTTCAACCCGAGCGGATGCGAGTGGGAGTGAGGCGGCATCTGGGAATGAAGACGACAACCCGGTGGGGTGCCGGGTGGTCGTCAAAGTGGACGGATGCCGAATGAGCGCATTGGTGGGGGAGAGGCCGCGCGTGGTGTGCCTGTGCGGCAGCGTGCGCTTCCTGGCCGAGTTCGATGCGGCGTCGCTGGCCGAGACGCTGGCAGGCCGGATCGTCCTGAGTGTCGGCAGTCACCGCCAGCGCGACGAGGACGCCCTGGCGCACCTGAGCAGCGCCGAGCGGGCCGCCGCGCTGGAGCGCCTGGGTGAACTGCACCTGCGCAAGATCGACCTCGCGGACGAGGTGCTCGTCGTCAACCCCGGCGGGTACGTGGGGGAGTCGACCCGCCGGGAGATCGCGTACGCGCGGCAGGCGGGGAAGCCTGTGCGGAGCCTCGAACCGCTGAGCGTGTAGGGGTTCAGGCGAGCAGACTGACCGCCGGGTGCCGCACGCCCGTCACGCGCAGGGTCAGGCGGTCGTCGGGGGTAGCGGTGGGGCGGGCCACCTCGCGCAGCACGTAGGTGGGGTCGCCGCGCAGATCCAGGGTGCGCAGGATGGCCGCGAGGTTCAGCAGGATCAGGCCCTCCGCCATGCCGCTGCCCGCGCAGATGTGGGTGCCCAGTCCGAACGGAGCGAAGACCCCGGGGCGTCGGTGTTCCATTCGGCCCGGCGCGAAGCGTTCCGGGTCGAAGGTGCCCGCGGCCGTGAAGCACTCGTCCAGCTCGTGCGGGACGGTCGTGGCGACGATCACCCGCCGCCCCTGCGGCACGCGGTAACCTGCGAACTCGAAGTCCTGCGTGACCGTGCGGGTCATGGCAGGTGCGATGGGATGCAGGCGCAGGCACTCCAGCATGAACCGGTGCAGGTGCGGCAGCGCGCCGAGCGCCTCCAGACTGGGCGGTCCGTCCTGGAATGCTGCGTCCGCCTCGGTGACCAGTGCGGGCACCAGGCCCGGGTGTTGCCCGATCCGGTACAGCACGAACGCCAGGGTGTTCGCGGCCGTGTCCATCCCCGCGATGAACGCGCCCATGGCGGCCATGCGCAGGTCCAGGTCCGACCAGAACGCCGGGTCGGCCGCCTGCGCGGCCAGCAGGTCGTCGATCAGGTCCGGGTCGCGCCCGGCCTGTTCGGGTGGAACGCGGCGGTGCTCCTCGATCAGGGCCTCCACCATGCCCAGGCTCCGCGCCCGCGCCCGGCGGAAGCCCGGCAGATGCTCGACCAGCGGCGGACGCTGCCGGGTCACGCGGACCATCAGGGTGTTCTGCACGAAGCTCAGCAGGTCGCTCAGGTACGGGCGCGCCGTGCCGTTCACGACCACCCGCGCCAGTTGCTCGGTGATCACGGCCTTGCAGAACGCCGCCACCGGCAGGTCATCCCCCGCCCGCAGCGGCGCCAGATCTTCCGCCACGACCGAGAGGGCCCGGTGCCGGTTGGCGCCCAGGTACGAGCGGGTGTACGTGCGCGACTCGGCCCGGCGGAAGGTGCGGTGCTCCGGGCCGTCCACGCTGATCATGGAGCGCTGCACCCCGAACGCCTGATCGTTCGGCCGCCACGCCTCCAGGGAACGCAGGTGGCGGTGCCCGTCCTTCACGGTCCACACGTTCGCTTCCGGCCCGGCCAGCACCGTGTACGTCTGTCCCAGGCCCGTCACGTTGAACACCGGGCCATGCTCGCGGTACGCGGCGGTCAGGAAGGCGCGCAGCCGGTGCGGGAACAGCTGCGTGATGCTGCCGATCACGGGCGGGCCGGGCACGGTGGGAATGACGCGCGGGGAGGACGGCCGGGGCAGGGCGTCGGTCATGACCCACGGTACACTCCCGCACCGCCCACGAAAAAGCCCCGCCTGCCGACAGGCGGGGCGGGGCTCAGAAGGTCAGATTACGCCTGGCCGTACATGACGGCGCGTTTGACTTCCTCGATCAGTTGCGTGATCGGGATGTCGCGCGGGCAGGCTTCCGTGCAGTTGTACGCGGTGCGGCAGCGCCACACGCCGGTGTTCTGGTTCATGATTCCCAGGCGCTGCTGCGTGGCCTCGTCGCGGGTGTCGAAGATGAAGCGGTGCGCCTGCACGATCGCGGCGGGGCCCAGGTACGAGCCGTTCACCCAGAAGATCGGGCAGCTGGTCGTGCAGCACGCGCACAGAATGCAGTTCGAGGAGTGCGCCATGCGCTCGGCTTCTTCCTCAGACTGGATGCGCTCGGCGGCAGGGGCCGGGGACTCGTTGATGAAGTACGGCATGATCGCCTTGTAGGAGTCGAAGAACGGCTCCATGTCCACCAGCAGGTCCTTCTCGACCTTCAGGCCGCGGATGGGTTCTACGGTGATGGTCCCGCCGCTCTTGGCGACGTCGCGCACCAGGGTCTTGCAGGCGAGGCGGTTGCGGCCGTTGATGAGCATGGCGTCGCTGCCGCAGATGCCGTGCATGCAGGAGCGGCGGAACGTCAGGCTGGGTTCGAGGTACCACTTGATGTGGTTGATGACGTCCAGCACGCGGTCGCCCGCCTGGGCTTCCACGTCGTACGTCGTCCAGTACGCCTTCTTGTCCTTTTCAGGGTCGAAGCGCAGGACTTTGACTTTCAGTTGCAGCATGGGCACGCTCGCGCTGACGGGCGCGCTGCTGGCTTGTGCATGGGTCTGGGTCATGGAGATTCCTTCCACCGCGTCAGTACACGCGGGGTTTGGGTTCAAAAGCCCGCGTGAAGCCCTTCAGGGCCACGGGCTTGTACCCGATGATGACGTCGTCGGCCTTGTTCAGGTTCTTGTACGCCATGGTGTGCTTCAGCCAGTCCGCGTCGTTGCGCTCGGTGTAGTCCTCGCGGTCGTGCGCGCCGCGCGACTCGGTGCGGTTGAGGGCGCTGGCGGTCATGGCCTCGGCGCAGTCGAGCATGAAGCCCAGTTCCATCGCCTCGACCAGTTCGCTGTTGTAACGGCGGCTCGGGTCGGAGACCGTCACGCCCTGGTAGCGGGCCTTGAGTTCCTTGATGATGTCCACCTGCGCGGCCATGTCCTTCCCGTTGCGGAAGATGCCCACGTTGTTCATCATGGATTCCTGCAGTTCCTTGCGGATCGCGGCGGCGTTTTCCTTGCCGCTGCCGTTGCGCAGGCGCTCGAACAGGTCCACGCTCTCGCGCTGGGCGTCCCCGGCTTCGGGCATGTCGGGGTACTCGACCTGACGGGCGTACTTCGCGGCGGCGATCCCGGCGCGGCGGCCGAACACCACGAGGTCACCGAGGCTGTTTGTGCCCAGGCGATTGGCGCCGTGCAGGGACACGCAGGCCTGCTCACCGGCCGCGTACAGGCCTTCCACGGTGCCGCCGGACCCGTCGCTGAGGCACAGGCCGTCGAGGTTCGTGGGGATGCCGCCCATCGCGTAGTGCGCGGTCGGCTGGATCGGCACGAGGTCCTTGACGGGGTCCATGCCCAGGTACGTGCGGGCCAGGTCGGTGATCTCGGCCAGTTTGCCCTCGATCACTTCACGCGGCAGGTGGGTCAGGTCGATGTTGACGGCGTCCTTGTCGCGGCCCACGCCGCGGCCCTCGCGGATCTCGGTGATGATGCTCCGCGACACGATGTCACGCGGCGCGAGGTCCTTGATGGTCGGCGCGTAGCGTTCCATGAAACGCTCGCCGCTGTCGTTGCGCAGGATGCCGCCCTCGCCGCGGATGCCTTCCGTGACCAGGATGCCCAGCTTCGCCAGACCGGTCGGGTGGAACTGGTAGAACTCCATGTCCTCCAGCGGCAGGCCCTTGCGGTAGTAGATGCTCATGAGGTCGCCCGTCAGGGTCAGCGCGTTCGAGGTGATCTTGAACACGCGCCCGTAGCCGCCTGCCGCGAGAATCACGGCCTTCGCGTGGAAGGTGTGCAGTTCGCCCGTCGAGAGTTCGTACGCGACGAGGCCCTGGCAGCGCCCATCCTCGATCAGCAGGTCCGTGACGTGGAACTCGTTGAAGAACGTCGTCCCCGCCTTCACGTTCTGTTGGTACAGGGTCTGCAGGATCATGTGACCCGTGCGGTCCTTCGCGTAGCAGCTGCGCTCGACGGCGGCCTTCCCGAAGTCACGGGTGTGCCCGCCGAACTTACGCTGCGCGATCTTGCCTTCCGGCGTGCGCGAGAAGGGCAGGCCCATGTGCTCGAGCTCGTACACGGCGTCGATGATGTCCTTGGCGAACACCTCGGCAGCGTCCTGGTCGGTCAGGTAGTCGCCGCCCTTGACGGTGTCGAACATGTGCCATTCCCAGTGGTCTTCCTGCACGTTCCCGAGCGCCGCGCCGATCCCGCCCTGCGCCGCGCCGGTGTGCGACCGCGTGGGGTACAGCTTGCTGATGCAGGCCACGCTTACGTTGCCTTTCGCGGCGTACAGCGCCGCCATCAGGCCAGCGCCGCCCGCCCCCACCACCAGAACGTCATAACGATGATGCATAGTCAACTTCCTTTACGGGCTGCGCCAGACAGCGGCAGCCCAGAACAAGAACTCAGATGGAGAACAGGCCCACCGTGCCGAACGTGAACAGCAGCGCAATCACGGTGTAGAACACACCCTTCACCCACGCGCGGTTCGGGCGGCTGCGCACGTAGTCCTCGATGGAGTACCGGGCGCCGTTCGCGCCGTGCAGCAGCGACAGTGTCAGGATCAGCCAGTCGTAGAACTTCCACGCGGGGCTCGCCAGTTTGTTCACGACCGCGTCGAAGGTCGCGTCGGACTCACTGACCTGAATGAACGTCATGTAGATGTGCCCCAGGATCAGGAACACCAGGATCAGACCGCTGATCCGCATGAAGATCCACCAGTTCAGTTCCGCGTTGCTGTGCGCCTGCTGACGCGCGTCCGTGAAGGTCCGGGCGCGGATCATCAGTACCCTCCTAGGATGCGCGGCACGACCACCCACGCCGAACCCACGAAGGCCAGCACGCTGATCGCCAGCACGCCGTACCACATCTGCCGCTGGTACGCCACGCCGAAGCCCGTGAAGTCCATCATGATGATGCGCAGCCCGTTGAACGCGTGGTACACCACGCCCGCCGTCACGAACAGCAGCCCGATCCGGAACGGAACGAGGTCGTACGTCTCGTGAATCGCCATGTAGAAGCGCTCACCGAACATGAACGACCCGATGCTGAACACGTGCAGCATCAGGTAAAACAGAATTGCCAGCCCCGACAGGCGGTGAAGCAGGAACGCCCACTGCCCCTCTCTTCCTCGGTACATCCAAACCTCCTCGACGTCTCAGCCCCGTCTCGCCAACACAGTAGGGCGAACGTTACGCCGTGTGGGTGACCATTCACACCACGCTTTCAGACAGAAAACAGAATACCACCCGTGCGGTAAGCTGCGCCCCCTCCCGGCCCGCAGCGCAGAACGCCTGATGTCACCGCGTGGGGAGCAGTCGCGCGCTACCCTAAAGGGCATGACCGGCCCCCGCAAGACCTCCGCCGCCCCCAAAGACCCCGCCGTGGAAGCCGAATTTCTCCGCAAGACTGTCCTCGGCATCCTCAGCGTCCTGGAAACCAAGGGCCTGCTCAGCACCCAGGAGGTCGACGGCATCCTCCGCGCCGCCCGCGCCGCCGCCACCCCACCCCCCACCCCCCGCCTCGGTGGACCCGCCGCGACCGCCCAGTGGACCCGCCCCGGCCAGCCCCATCAGCCCATGGACCGCAGCGGCCCCGTCGCCATCCCGAACGTCCTGCGGGCGGCGCCCGCGGGCGCCGCGTCCAGTGACGCACCGACCGAAGCCAGCGCCCAGCAGGAGACGCCAGAAGAGCCCGGCGCCGCACAGAAACCTCCCGTCATGGACTTCGACCTGCAGTAAGAGCACCGCCGTAAGCAGGAGCGGAGCGAAGGATTCTGCCCCTGCCAAAAGGGACGAGCAGGATCAGGCCGAGGGGTGTGTGGTGTCGGCCACCCCTCGGCCGCGCTGCTGGAGAGTCTATTTCTTCTGCTCGGCGCGTTTTCTGAGTTCGCTGGCAAGGTCGCTGAAGTCCTGTGCGGTGGGGAGCACCTTTCTGGCGTCGCGTTTGGCTTCCTGCACGACCTGCACCTGCGCCTGCCGGCTGTCGGGGAGGCCCTGGAGGCGGCGTTCGAAGTAGTTCTGCGCGAGGCGGCCCAGTGCGAAGGTCCAGCCGTACACGGCGGGCGCGGTGATCAGGCCGCCGATGACCGGCAGGGCCAGTTTGGCCAGGCCGCGCATGACCTGCCGCGCGGCGATGCCGTACGCGACGGTCACGCCGAGTTCCCGCGCGATTTCCAGGGCGCGTTCGGGGCTGATGTCGTGCCCGTAGATCTTGCCGATGTGGAGGACCATCTTGGCCTGGATGGGTGTGATGAGCAGGATGTCCGCGAAGGGGATCGGTTCGACGCTGATCGCCCCGGCGAGCAGGGCGGCGCTCTTGATGACGTCCTCGGTGTTCTCCTCGCGGCTGAGGTCGGGGTCGACGTCGAAGTTGAAGTTGTCGAGCACCTGTTTGACGAGCGGGGGCAGCATGATCCGGAGTGTACTGCTCGCCCCTGCGGGCAGGTGAGGGCAGGCTGGGGGCGGGTTTACCTTCCGGGCGCGGCATGAAGAAGGGCACGCCCAGGGGGGGAGGTGGCGTGCCCGTCGGAGGGAAGGATGAGGGTGGTGTTGGTCACCGCTCGCCTTTCATGGTAAGGGAGCAGGCTTGCAGATTCCTGACAGTCGGGTCAGCCTGAATGGGGGGCTTCTGTCATGGCCGACTCATGCGGCGTGGCCACTCTTCAGGAATGGCTGTGCGGTTAACGTTTCCAGCGGACACCGTCCTTGGTGTCCTCGACGGTCACGCCGACCCTCGCGAGGGTGCCGCGTAGTTCGTCGGCCTCGGCGTACTGCTTGTTCAGTCGGTAGTTCTGTCTCGCCTTCAGGACCAGATCCATCAGGGCGCTGACGACCTGCGAGTCGTCGCTCTGCGCGGGGCCGCTGCCGCCCGCAAAGAGGCCCAGGACCTCGCCGCCCAGGTCGCGGTAGGCGGCGTGGGCGGCCTCCAGCGTGCCGCGTGGGACCTCGCCGGTGTTCATCGCGGCGTTCAGGTCAGTGGTCAGGCCGAACAGCGCTGCGACGGCCTTGGGCGTGTTGAAGTCGTCGCGCAGGGCGTCCTCGAACGCCTGGACGTGCGCGGCGATCCTGGCGTCCAGCGCGGCGTTCTGCCCGGCGGGTGCGTTCGGGATGCGGCGTTCGACCTCGTGCAGCGCCTCGGTCAGGCGGCGGTAGCCGCTGCGGGCCGACTCGAAGGCGGCGTCGCTGAACTCGGTAATCGAGCGGTAGTGGCTGCCGACCAGCAGGAAACGCACCACCATCGCGTCGTGCTGCGCCAGGACATCCTGAATGGTCAGGAAGTTGCCCTTGCTCTTGCTCATCTTCTCGCCGCCGATGGTCAGCATGTTGTTGTGCATCCAGTAGCGTGCAAACGCGTGCCCGGCGGCCTCGGCCTGCGCGATCTCGGCCTCGTGGTGCGGGAACTGCAGGTCCAGCCCGCCGCCGTGAATGTCGAAACCCTCGCCCAGGTACTTTAGGCTCATGGCGGAGCACTCGATGTGCCAGCCGGGGAAGCCCACGCCCCAGGGGGACTCCCAGCGCATGATGTGCCCGGGTTCGGCGTTCTTCCACAGCGCGAAGTCGCGCGGGTCGCGTTTCTCCTCGCGGACCGCCTCGCGCACGCCTTCCTCCTGGTCGTCCAGCTTGCGGCCCGACAGCTTGCCGTACTCGGGCCAGGAGCGCACGTCGAAGTACACGCTGCCCGCCGACTCGTAGGCGTGCCCGCGCGCGATGAGTTCCTCGATCAGCGCGATCTGCTCGCCGATGTGTCCGGTCGCGCGGGGGTTGATGCTGGGCTTGAGGACGTTCAGGGCCTCCATGTCCTTCACGAACGACCACATGTACTTGTCCGCGACCTCCATGGGTTCGAGCTGCTCCAGGCGGGCGCGGGCGAGCATCTTGTCCTCGCCGTCGTCGGAGTCGTTCTGGAGGTGGCCCACGTCGGTGATGTTCGCCACGTACCGCACCTTGTACCCGAAGTGCGTGAACGCCCGGCGGATCACGTCGAACGCCACCTCCTTCTTCGCGTGGCCCAGGTGCGCGTCGCTGTACACGGTCGGGCCGCACAGGTACATGCCGACCCGGCCGGGCGTGGTCGGTTCGAAGGTGACCTTCTGGCGGGTCAGGGTGTCGTACAGGACGATGTTCGGATCGGGCAGGCGGGCTTCGCTGGGACGCTGGGTCATGGAGTCTCCTGTAGGACGAGTAAATACCGGCAATAAAAAGACCGCGCCACACAGTCGGGGGCGCGGTCACGGACGCTGGGCTGCGCGTGGGCCGCTAGCGGAGGCAACACAGGGTCGTCATGCGCTTCAATGTAGCAGAGAAGCCCCACCCGGCAACGCGGCCGCCGGGTCCGGCGCGGGCGCGTGGGGCCGGTGCAGCGCCGCGAGCAGCGCGTCCGTGAACGCCCGGATCACCGGCAGGTTCGCGCGGTGCGGCAGGGTCGCCAGTGCCAGCGGCCGCATCAGCCGCTCGGGCAGGGGCAGAGCCACCAGCCCGTCGGGCAGCGGTTCCAGCGCCAGCCGGGGCATCACACTGACGCCCAGCCCGTGCGCGACCATGCCCAGGATCACGCTGTCCTCGCCGATCTCGGTCACGCGCCCCGGCTGCACGCCGCAGCGGCGCAGGTACCCCATCACCCGCAGGTTACAGGAGTTCGGCCCCGGGGCCAGCAGCAGCGGCCCCCCCAGGTCGTCCGGCGTGACGGGATTCGTGCCCCGGTGGGCGGGCGCCACGAAGAGGTACTCGTCCATGACCAGCGGGGTCAGGCGCAGGTCGGTCCAGTTCTCCTCGATCACGATGGCGGCGTCCGCCTGCCCGCGCCGCACGAGTTCCTGCCCGCCACCCTCCGTCTCGCCGTCCATCAGGCGGACGGTCACGCCCGGATGTTGCGCCCGGAACGCCGCCAGCGCGGGCGGCAGCAGGTGCGTGGCCGTCGAGCGGAACGACGCCACCCGCAGTACGCCGCGCAGCTGCGTGTCCTCCTGCGCGGCCAGCAGTGCGTCGCCCGCCGACTGCACCGCCGCGCGGGCGTGCGTCAGCATCCGTTCGCCCGCCGGGGTGGGGACCGTGCCGGTGCGCCCCCGGCGCAGCAGGGGCCGCCCCGCCAGCGCCTCCAGTTTGCTGATCGCCTCGCTGAGCGTGGACTGCGACACGCCCAGTTCCGCCGCCGCCTCGCTGAAGCCCCCGGCGTCCGCCACCGCCAGCAGGGCGCGCAGCTGCGCCAGCGACGGCAGGCCGGTGGGGGAGGGGCGCGCGGAGGTCATACGGACTCCGATGGAATGGGCTGCAAAGACCATTCCATCCGAGCGGATGCGAGTAGGAGAGAAGCGGGTTCCGGACGTGGAGCCGGCAATCCGGTGAAGTTCCGGATTGTTGGCGAAACAAACGGAATCCGATGCATACCCCAGTGTAGGCCGCGCCCACCCTGCCCGGCATCGGGAAAACCGATGCAAGGGGGCAGCGGCAGCGTCCCCACCGATGGTCAGGCCCCCCTGCACAGGCGCACGCTGGAGGCATCACCGGCCACCCCCGGCCGCGCCCCCCACGAGGTCCCCCCATGACTGCCACCCTGCGCCCCACGGCCCGCTTCCCCCTCACCCCCGACCTCCAGCCCCTCGCCCGGCAGACTCACCCTGCCGCCCCCGGGCCCGACCTGCCCCTGTACAGCCTGGAAGTCATCGCCCCCAGTGGACAGGCCCCGCAGCTCGACGGCTGGACGGTGCAGAGCTGGCCCGTCGCCAGCCTCGGCGACCTCACCCTCCAGGCCCGCCCCCATCACGCCGCCACCCCGGACGACCTGCGCGCCGCGCTGCGCGCCGCCGGATACACGCCCCTGGGGCCCGTCCGCACCCACCGCTGACCACCCGCCCCTCCACCCCCACCGGCGGGGGAGGTCCGCATCGGTGAACGCCACGTCAGCCCTGCCTTGACCACCTCATCACAACGCGGCAGGATACTGGGCGGCATGGACGGCGGCGCATCCCCCACCCCCCACCCGACCGGCGCACCCGCGACCGGCCCGGTGGCCACCATCACCGCGCGCTTCCTGCGGATGCTCAGCATCACCCTCGAGCAGCTCGACGCTGTCCGGGACGCGAACGAACGCGCCGAATTCGCCGGGCTCACCGCCCGCGCCGAACGCCTCGAGGCCGAGACCGACGCCCTGGAACGTGAACTGGAAGACCTGTGCCTCCAGGCCTTCGCCACCCCCTTGACCGAGGACGACCTCGCGTTCCACCTCATGGTCTTCCGCAGCCTGACGAACCTTGAGCGCGTGGGCGACTACGCCTTCAACGTCGCCCGCGACCTGGAGACCTTTGCGCCCCGCACCCGCAGCGCCACCCTCCAGGACGCCCTGCCCCTCGTGCGACTGCTGACGCAGATGCTCGAACGGCTCTCGTACGCCTTCGCGGAACGCGACCTGCACGCCGCCCGCGACGTCATGCGCCTGGACTTCGAACAGGTGGACGCCCTGTACGAACAGATGCAGCGCGCCAGCCTCACCCGCCTGCTCGAACGGCCCGAGGACACCGACGTCGCCCTGACCGCCGGCCGCATGGCCCGCAACCTCGAACGGCTCGGCGACCACCTCGTGAACGTCGCCGAACGCCTCGAACACATCATCCTGCGCGCCAGCTGACGCCAGAGATAAGGGGAGCCCCGGTCGCATATGACCGGGGCTCCTGCTGAACTGACCTGGGTCAGGCGACCGGCGCGACCCTGTCCGTGTGAATCGCGCGTTCCTCGCGCGTCCCGCCCTTCAGAAGTGGCATGACCAGTTCCCCGAAGCGGCGCGCCTCCTCCAGATGCGGGTAGCCGCTGAAGATGAACGAACTGAAGCCCATGTCCTCGTAGCGGCGGATCTTCGCCGCTACCTGCTGCGGATCGCCGACGATGGCGACGCCCACGCCACTGCGGGCCATCCCCACGCCCGCCCACAGGCCGGGTTCGACCATCAGGTCCGCGTCCAGGCCCTTCAGCATGTCGATCTGGCGTTTCTGGCCCACGCCGTCCACGTGCGCGTGACTCGCCACGAACGCCGCCCGCACCTCCGGGTCCACGCGGCTGATCAGACGCTCGGCGGCTTTGCGGGCCTCGGCTTCCGTCTCGCGGACGATCACGTGCGTCCGCAGCCCGTAGCGCAGCGGGCGGCCCGTCTGCGCCTCCAGCGCCCGCATCTGGCTCAGGCGCTCCTGAAGCATGTCCTCGCGCTCACCCCACATCAGGTACACGTCCGCCAGATCCGCCGCGATCCCCTGCGCCACCGGGGACGCCCCGCCGAAGTACAGCGGGATCGGCTGCACGGGCGCCGGGTCCAGCACCGCGTTCTCGAAGGCGTACAGGTCACTGCTGAACGACTGCGGCGGCGCCGCAGTCCACAGCTGCCGCAGGATCTGCATGAACTCCCGCGTCCGCTCGTAGCGCCTGCCGTGATCCTCGCGGTCCCCGTACATGGCGTTCTCGGCGGGACTGCTCCCGGTCACGATGTTCACCCGCACCCGACCCGGGAACAGGTTCTGCAGCGTCGCGAGCATCTTCGCGTACATCGCCGGATGGAACATCCCCGGCCGCACCGCGATCAGCAGCGCCGGATCGGTCGGCGCACTGCGCGCCAGCGCCGCCACCGCCGCCGTGTAGTTCTCGTGCTCACTGTGATAGTTCGTGGCGGTCAGCAGCGCCTCGAACCCCGCCTCGCCCGCCGTGCTGATCAGCGACTGCAGGTAAGCCAGGGTCGGCTTACGCGGCGGTTTCTCCTTTGTCCCGATGAACTCGCCGTCACGCGACAGCTGAAGAAACCACAGGAATTCGGACTGGGAAGGATTGGTCATAGGTCACCTGAAGGGGAGGGCAGTGGGTTGTGGGCAGTGGGGAGTGGGGTGGGTCCATTGACTATGAACCATCTCCCGGCTACGCCTTCACGCCGCCGGCGGTGAGGCCCGCGACGAAGCGGCGCTGGAAGATGGCGATCAGCAGCACGAGGGGCACAGTGGCGACGACGACGGCGGCGGCGATCAGTGGCCAGGGGAACGCGAATTCGCCCTGGTAGAGGGTCACGCCGACGGACACGGTGCGCATGGACAGTTTGGTGTTGAAGCTCAGGGCGAGCAGGAATTCGTTCCAGGAGTTCACGAAGACCAGCAGCGCGGCCGTGACGACGCCGGGCGTCGAGAGGGGCAGGACGACGCGGGTCAGCGCGCCGACGCGGGTGGTGCCGTCCACCATGGCGGCCGCTTCGAGGTCGCGTGGGATGGCGCTGAAGAACGCCACGAGCGTGAGGATGCCGATGGGGAGGCTCAGGGCGGCGTAGGGCAGGATCAGCGCGGGGTAGGTGTTCAGCAGGTTCGCGCCGCGCATCAGGCGGAACATGGGCACGAGCAGGCTGACGACCGGGAGCATGCTGAACGTCACGACGGCGGTCATGAGCAGCCCACGCCCGCGCAGGTTCAGGCGGGCCAGGGCGTACGCGGCAGGCACGGCGGCGGCGATGCACAGCACGGTGCTCAGCAGGCTGACGGTCAGGGAGTTCAGGAAGAACTGCGCGAACGGCTGCTCGCTGAACACCCGGGCGTAGTTGCTGAAGTCCAGTGTTGACGGGAGGTACTGCACCGGGAACTTCTGGAGTTCGCCCTCGGATTTCAGGCTGGTGAGGACCATCCAGATGAACGGGAAGAACCCGCCGACGATCAGGGCGGCCAGCGCGGCGTACCGTCCGGCACGCTGCGCTGGCGTGAGGCGCTGGGGGCTGGTGTCGCCACTCACGAGTTGCCTCCGTCCCGCACGAAGCGGACGTACACGGCGGTCACGGCCAGGCTCAGTGCGAACAGCGCCACGCTGAGCGCGGCGGCGTACCCGAAGTCCAGGAACTCGATGCCCGTGCGGTAGATGTACACGCCGAGCGTCTCCAGCAGGCCCTGCGCGGGCGCCTGCTGGATGAACGTGTAGGGAATGTCGAAGACCTGCACGGCGCTGATGGTGCGGAAGATGAACGCCACGGCGAGGCTGGGGGCCAGCAGCGGCAGGATCACCCGGAAGAACGTCTGGGTGGGGGTCGCGCCGTCCACCTGCGCCGCCTCGATCATCTCCTTCGGGATGCCCTGGAGGCCGCCCAGGACGATCAGCGCGACGAAGGAACTCGTCTTCCAGACGATGGTGAGGACCATCGCCAGGACGCTCAGGCCGGGCGTGCTGAGCCAGCGCAGCGGTTCCTGAATGATGCCCGCGCGGACCAGCAGGTCGTTGAACACGCCGTACTGCGCGTTGAACAGCCACGCGAAGATCAGGCCCGTGATGACCGGCGGCATCGCCCAGGGGAGTAGCAGGGCCACGCGGGCCACGTCCCGCGCGCGGCTGGGCAGGTGCGCGGCCAGCGCCATGGGGACGCCCACCAGGAACGACCCGCCGACCGTCAGAACGCCGAAGAACAGCGTGTTGCGCAGCGCCGCGCCGAAGCGGGCGTCGCCGAGCATCTGCGCGTACTGCTTGAGGCCCACGAAGCCCGTGAGCCACGGTTCGGTCAGCTTGTTCAGGTACAGGCTGTCGCGGAAGGTGGTCAGCATGGGAAACAGCAGCACACCCAGCAGGAGCGCCGCCGCCGGGAGCAGCAGGAAGAAGGCCAGCAGGCCCTCGCCGGGTTCACGGCGAACCCGGCGGGAGGGAGTGGGATTCAGGGGTGGGGTCATACGGACTCCGATTGAATGGTTTGGAAAAACCGTTCAATCCGAGCGGATGCGAGCAGGAGCGGTGAGGATTCCGGGCGTGGAGTTGACAGATCGGTGTAGTGCCGATCTGTCAAAGAAACAGACGGAATCCGAATCACTTCAGCAGCGGTTCCAGGTCACGCTTCATGTCGTTCAGCGCGGCGTCCACGCTCTTGCTGCCCGCGACGGCGGCGGAGACGTTGTTGCGGATGATCTCGCTGACGCGCGGGTAGGCGGGCGTGACGGGGCGCGGGCGGGCTTTCGTGACGATAGGGTACAGCGCCTTGAAGTGCGGGTTGGCGGCCAGCACGGCCTTGTCGTTGTACAGGCTCTTGCGCACGGGCAGGTACGCGCCCTTGACGGCCATCTCGCGCTGCACGTCGTTGCTGGACATGAACTGCAGGAGTTTCACGGCGGTGGCCTTGTTGCGGCTGTAGGCGTTCAGGCCCCATTCCCAGCCGCCGGTGCAGGTGGCGCTGGCGTTCTTCCCGAAGGCGGGGAGTGCGGCGACGCCCACGTCACCCTTGACCTTGGTGGGCTGGGGGCTGTTGCCCTGGAAGTGCGCCCAGGCGTAACTCCAGTTCAGGCCGAACAGGACGTTCCCGGCCTGGAACTGCTGGCGGGAGTCATCGGTCTTCATCTCGGCGCTGGCGGCGGGCGCAAGCTTGGTCTTCACGGCGTTCACCAGGAACCCCAGGCCCTGCTTGGCGGCGGGGCCCGTGACGTCGCCCACGCTGCCGCCGCCGGTCCAGGTCATCTCCAGGAAGTTGCACACGGTGCCCTCGATGGGCGCGCCCTGGAAGTTGAAGCCTTGCAGGCTGCCGCCTTCGGCCTTCTGGATGCGCGCGGCGGTCGCGGCGAGTTCATCCCAGGTTCTGGGCACCTTGGCCTTGTACTTCTCGAGGAGGTCCTTGCGGTAGTACAGGAACTGCGCGTCGGTGAAGGCGGGCATGGCGTACAGCTTGCCGCCCACGCTGGCGGCGGCGACCGGGCCGGGCAGGAAGGCTTTCAGGTACGTGTCCTTGCTGGGCAGGTACGCGTCGAGCGGTTCGGCCCAGCCGGCGGCGGCGAAGGTGGCGGTGCGGACCACGTCGATCAGGAAGAGGTCGAGGGTGTTGTCCTTGGCGGCCAGCACGGTGGTGAGATACTGGTTCTGGGCTTCGCTGGTGGCGCCGCCGGTCTCGATCTTGATCCTGACATTGGGGTTCTGTTTCTCGAAGCGGTCGAAGATGGGCTGGAATATCTCGGGGCGCTGCTGGCTGCCCATGAAGACGGTCAGGGTGGTGGCGGCGTGGGCGCTGCCGAGCGCGGCGAGGGCCAGGGTGGCGGTCAGGGTGAGTCGGGTACGCATGGGAACCTCCGGAAAAAGTGGACTTGTTTTATCAACTAATGCCCCGCTGTTCCAGTCGCCACCGGCGACGCTGTACAGACCACGAACTGAAGACCTCACCAGCATGGCACGCCCGCTCCCGGTGCGCCAATTGGCTTACCGCCGCGCCAGGGGGGCGCCGTACACTCCGGAACGTGACCACAACCGAGATGCCCCGCTGGCGCACCGACGACCTGTACGCCAGCCTGAACGACCCGCAGCTGGAGCGCGACCTGAGCACCCTGGGCCAGGACGTGCAGGCCCTGGAGGCCCTGTTCGACGCCCACGCCGTGCGCGCCGGATCGCCCGTCACCCCGGGCGCGGTGGACGCGGTGATGGGCGACCTGAACGCCGTCCTGACCCGCCTGGGCCGCCTGCGCGCCTACGTGTACGCCTTCGTGACCACCGACAGCCGCGACGAGGCGGCGCAGGCCCGCATGGCCGCCCTGACCACCCTGACCCTGCCGCTAGGCCCGCTGGGCTCGCGCCTGACCGCGTGGCTGGGCGGCCTGGACGACGCGGCCCTGACCGACCTGCTGGACCAGAGTGCCGCCGCCCGCGCGCACGAACACCGGCTGCGCCGCGCCGCGCAGCTCGCCCGGTACCAGATGACCCCACCAGAGGAGGACCTCGCCGCGCGGCTGCACCCGGCCAGCGGCGGCGGCTGGAGCAAACTGCACGGCAACGTCTCCAGCACCCTGTCGGGCGAGTACCGCGGCCAGTCCCTGCCCGTGACCGCCCTGCGCGCCCTGGCCAGCGACCCCGACGCAGGCGTGCGCGAGGACGCCTACCACGCCGAGATCGCCGCCTGGAAAACCCAGGAGACCGTTTTCGCTGCCTGCATGAACGGCGTGAAAGGGGAGGAGGGCACCCTCGCCGCCCGGCGCGGCTTCACGGACGTCGTCGCGCCCAGCCTCCTGAGCAACGGCATCGACCGCGAGACGCTGGACGCCATGCAGGCCGCCGTCGTCCGCTCCCTGCCGGACTTCCGCCGTTACTTCCGCGCCAAGGCCCGCCACCTCGGCAAGACGCAGCTGGACTGGTGGGACCTGTTTGCCCCGGTGGGCCAGAGCGACACCCACTGGGACTACGCCGCGGGGGAGGCGTTCGTGGAACGCCAGTTCCGCGCGTACAGCCCCGCCCTGGGGGACTTCGCCGCCCGCGCCTTCGGTGAGCGCTGGATCGACGCGGGCCCCCGCGACGGCAAACGCAGCGGCGCGTTCTGCATGAAGTGGCAGGGCGCCGACAGCCGCATCCTGATGAACCACGACCCCAGCCTGGACTCGGTCAGCACCCTGGCGCACGAACTGGGCCACGCGTACCACAACGTGCAGCTCGGCGGCCTGGACCCCCTCCAGCAGGAGACGCCCATGACCCTCGCGGAGACCGCCAGCATCTTCTGCGAGACGATCATCCAGAACGCCGCGCTGCAGAGCGCGCAGGGCCCGGAGCGCCTGTACGTTCTGGAAACGCAGCTGATGGGTCACGCGCAGGTCGTCGTGGACATCCACAGCCGCTTCCTGTTCGAGAAGGCCGTCTTCGAACGCCGCGCCGCGGGCGACCTGAACCCCAGCGACTTCAACACCCTGATGGTGCAGGCGCAGCGCGACACGTACGGCGACGCCCTGAACACCCCCCACCCCTACATGTGGGCCGTCAAGCCGCACTACTACGGCCGCAGCTTCTACAATTACCCGTACACCTTCGGGCTGCTGTTCGGCCTGGGCCTGTACGCTCAGTACGAGCAGGCCCGCGCCCAGGGGCAGGAGGCGGACTTCCAGGCCCGCTACGACGCCCTGCTGGCCGCGACCGGGCAGGCCACGCCGCTGGCCCTCGCCGCGCGCTTCGGCATCGACCTGCACGCCCCGGACTTCTGGGAGGGCAGCCTGAACGTCATCCGCCGCCAGATCGACGCGTACGAGGCCACCACGCAGGCGTAAACGGGAAGAGGTGAGTGGGTCGGGGGTATCGCCCTTCCACTCACCACTTCCCACTCCCTACTGCCCGCGTCAGCGCACTTTGATCTCCTGATCGAACCACGTCAGCACGCGTTCCCCGCCGAATGGCCAGACGGTGACGCGGGCGGCCTGCGCGGCCTCCTGCGCGAACTCCGGGAGGGGCCCGTGGTTCTTCGGCGTGACGTTCCACGCGGGCGCGTCCGCAGGGAGGCCCGCGAGTTCCCGGGCGCGGGTGAGGCCGGTGCGCAGGTCGCCCAGTTCGTCCACCAGCCCGCGATCCAGCGCGTCCTGTCCGCTCCAGATGCGGCCACGGCCCAGCTCGTTCACACGCTCCTTGCTGAGGTTGCGGCCCTCGGCGACGCGGGTCGTGAAGCGGTCGTACACCTCCAAGATGCCCTTCTCGACGTGTTCACGCTCGTCGTCGCTGTAGGGGCGCGCCGGGGAGAACATCAGGGCGCGGTCGCGGCCGACCCGTTCGGGGTTCAGGCCGTGACGGCGGTTGAATTCCGTCAGGACGGGCTTGCCGCTGACCACGCCGATGCTGCCGGTCAGCGTGTACGGCGACGCGACGATCGTCTTGGCGTGCGTGGCGACGTAGTACCCGCCGGACGCGGCGTACTCGCCCATGACGACCACGACCGGCTTCTCACTGGTCGCGACCTCGCGCCAGATCAGGTCGCTGGCCAGGGCGCTGCCGCCCCCGCTGTTCACGTACAGGACAATCGCCTTCGTGGTCTTGTCCCCCTTGGCGCGGCGCAGCGCCGCCACGACCGTGTCCGACCCGGCCATCGGGCCCCCCAGCAGCGGCAGCGGGATGGGATTGGTGCGGCTCTTGCCGGTGATGATCGCCCCGACCAGCGGCACGACCGCCACCCGCCCCGCCTTCGCCGCCTTCCCGGGCCGCGCGGGCAGCAGCAGGTCCGCGACCGCCGCGAACGGTCGGCTGGCTGGGCCGATTAGTTCGTCCTCGTAGGCGACCTTCGTGATCAGGCCCGCCTCCAGCGCCGCCTGCGCGCTCGTCAGGTCCGCCGCGAGCCATCCGGCCGCCACGTCCTCGGAGACACCGCGCGCCGCCGCGAGGTCCCGCACCCACGCGCCCTCCAGGCCCGACAGGTAGGCCTGAAGCTGCTCGCGGTTGTGGTCGTCCATCCGCTCCTCGGAGAAGCGCGTCAGGGCCGCCTTGTACTCGCGGATGCGCAGGTTCTCGAACTCTATCCCGCGCTTCTTGAGGAACTCGCCCAGGAACGTGCTCTCCAGCCCGAAGCCGCTGACGTTCACCTCGGCGGACTCCGGCGACACGAGTTCTCCTGCGCCGCTCGCCGCGATCAGGGACAGCATGTTCAGCTGCGGCAGGTACGCCACCACCCGCTTCGTTTGTTTCAGGTCGGCCAGCAGGCCCCGGATCGCGTGCGCCGTCGCGGGCGCGGCCGTGAACTCCCCGAACCGCACCAGCACGCCATGCAGCCACGACGCGCCGCGCAGTTTCTCGATGCGCGCCGCCAGGGCCTCCAGCGACTCCGTACGGCTGAGCAGCCCCGCCACCGGATTCGTCGGCTGACGCTCCGGGTAGGGGCCACTCAGGTCCAGCACCACCCAAGTCGGGCGGGTCACGCCGCCGGGCAGCGCGTCATCACTCTTCAGGAACGGCAGGTTCAGGTTCATGCTCCACGCTACGCGCGCCCCGGCTGAGAAGTTCCGGTCACAGCGTTTTCCGGCTTCATTGAGCGTCTGACAACACGCCCCTTCCAACCGCTGTTTTTCTCGGAGACTCGCTCCTCTCGATTCAGAGGGATGGAGGGTGTCACTTCATCCCTCTGAATTCTGCGGTCACTCCTTCCGGAGCACTCAGTTGCGCGGCACAGTCAGGTCGCCGTCCGCGACGTGCAACTGCACCGGTTGCAGGTCGCACACGAGCGCCGAGTGCCGCCCCGCGTCCCGGGACACCCGAAACGTCCGGCCCTGCCCGTCCACGCCCGCGCGACCCGGGGTCCACCCAGCGCGTTCCAGCCTTCCAGTCCCCAGCACGAGTCTCCCTCCGGTCACCGCGCCTGAAAGTGGTGCGGGCGGTGACTGCACCCAGGGTGCGCGCCGGGGCGTGACCGGCCCGTGCCCGAACCGTGACCACGAGGCGCGCATGAAGGTCAGGGCGGACCCGGATGCCGTAGCATGCCGGGATGCCAGTCCCCACCCCCCCTGCCCCCCGGAGCGGCGCGTGAAACCCGAACAGATCCAGTCGCAGCTGACCCGCGTGATCAGCGACGCGATCGGCGGCCTGCGCGACCCGCGCGTGCCCATGATCGTGACCGTCGAGCGCGTGACCGTCACCGCCGACTATTCCCTGGCCCGCGTATACGTGAGCGCCATGACCGGCGACATGGAAGACCTGCTGGACGCCCTGAGCGGCGCGCGCGGGTACCTGCAGCGGCAGGTGGCCGATCACGTGAAGCTGCGCCGCACGCCCGTGCTGGAATTCCACGACGCCAGCGACCGCCCCCCCCTGTGACCGTGCCCGAAACCGGGTCCGAGACGGCGCCCTGGCCACCCACCATCATCCGCGTGCGCTACGCGGAAACGGACGCGATGGGCGTCGTGCACCACGCCACGTACCCCGTGTGGTTCGAGGTGGCCCGAACCGACCTGATGCACCACCTGGGCCTCCCGTACCGGGAGGTCGAGGCGCGCGGGTACTACCTGATGCTCTCGGGTCTGAACGTCGAGTACCGCCGCGCCGCCCGCTATGACGACGAACTCCGCATCGTGGCGCGGCTGAGCAGCGTCCGCTCGCGCACCATGACCTTCACGTACGAGGTTCTGCGCGGGGAGGAACTGCTCGCCACCGGCGAGACCCGCCACATCGCCACCGACCGGCAGTACCGACCCGCCCGCCTGCCCGACGACGTCCTGAGCCTGCTGCAGGGCCAGTCGCGCTAGACTGCCCGGCACATGAGCCACCTGTCGCGCACCCTGCCCATGAAACGTGCCGCGCACGTGTACCTCGTCCGGGACGGGCACCTGCTGCTCGTCGAGGAACGCATGGACGATGGCAGCATCTTCTATGGCCTGCCCGGCGGCAAGGCCCTCCCCGGCGAGACCCTCGGTGACGCCGCCGTCCGTCAGGTGCTCGTCGAGACCGGCCTGACCGTCACGGACCTGATGTTCGTCAGTCTGCTGGAGGGCGAACTGTTGACCGGCACCCGCAACGAGTGCTACGCCCTTTTCGGGCGGTTCACCGCGACCTTCCACGGCGAGATCGACCCCACCGACCCCGAGGTCGTGGGTGTCAAGTGGGTGCCGTTCGCGCAGGTGGAATCCCTGGTGCGCTACGGCCCACCCCCGGAAGTCGAGGAACGCAACCCGCTGATCTGGGTCCCCACCCGTGATTTCGTGCAGGGTCAGCCCCGCGCGTACTACCCCATCTGACCTCACCGCGCAGGGAAAGGCGGCCCCGGGAATCCGAGGGCCGCCTCTGACCGGTTCAGTTCAGGGTCTTGATGTACGCCTGCACGTTCGCGATGTCGCTGTCGGTCAGCTGCGCGTCCGAGAAGCGGGGCATGGTGGGGGCCAGTTCCTTCTCGGGGGTTTTGCCTTCACGCAGCGCCGTGGTGAACTGCGCCAGCGTCCAGTCCTTGGGGCCATTGGCCGCCACGAGGCTGGGCCCGATGTTCCCCTCGCCGTTCGCGCCGTGGCACCCGGCGCAGTTGGACGCAAAGAGCTCCTCCCCGGCGCTGACATCACCCTGCGGCTCGGCCGCAGCGGCCGTCTCTTCGGGCTGCTCACCAGTCGAACCGGCGGTGTCGGTGTCGGTGGATGATCCCTCCTGACTGGCGACCGTCTCGTCTCCGGTGACGGCCTCGCCACTGGCGGGCGCCGCGCCGTTCTCGCCGGTCTGCGCGCCGCCCTCATTGTCGGCCTTCACGTCCCCCAGGGCACCCTCGGCCCCGGCGGCGCCGGTCGCGGCGCTGTTCGCGCTGGGGCCCTCCTGGCTCATGGGAGCGCCGCTCTCGCTGTGGCCGCCTTTCTCCTCGCCGTGGCCGCCCTTCTCGCTGTGGTGGGGAGTGGTGGCGATGTTGTACCCGACGACGGAACCGCCGATGGTCAGGGCCAGCAGCAGCGTCATGGTGACGGCGAACGTGTTCTTCATATACCCCCGAGCCTACCATACGGTCAGGGGGCGTTTGCCCGTTCCAGCGCGCACTTCCGTCCTGCGCGCCCCGCGCCCTAGACTGCCGGGCATGCCCTCCATGCGCCTCGCCAGCCTGACGTGCAGCAACACCGACATCCTGCACGCCCTGCACGCCACGGACCGGCTGGTGGCGGTGGACAGCCACAGCGACGCCCCCGGCATCGAGCACGCCGTCCGGCTCGGCCCGGACCTCAACATCGACGTGGACGCCCTGACCCGCGCCCGCCCGGATCTGGTGCTCGCCAGCCTGAGCGTGCCCGGCATGGAGCGCGTCGTGCAGGCCGTGCAGGACGCTGGGCTGAACACCGTGATCCTCGACCCGACCAGCGTGCCGGGCACCGCCGCCACCATCCGGCAGGTGGGTGCGCTCCTGGGCCTGCCGGAACGCGGAGAGGAGGTCGCCGCCGCGCTGGAGGCCGAACTGGCCGCCCTGCACCGCCCCAGCCCAGCCCCGGCGCGCGTGCTGGTCGAGTGGTGGCCGAAACCCATCATCGCCGCCACCCGCGACTCCTGGGTCACCGACCTGCTGAGCAGCCTGGGCGCCATGAACGCCCTGGCCGGGCGGGCCGGGCGCAGCAGCCCCCTCACGCTGGACGAGGTCCGCGCCGCCCGCCCGGACCTGATCGTCTGCTCGTGGTGCGGCGCGAAGAAACTGCGCCCCGAGGTCATCGAGGCGCGCGGCCTGGGCGTGCCTGTCGTCGCCGTTCCCGAGAGTGGACTGGGCCGCCCCGGCCCCCGCCTGATCGAGGGCGCCCGGCAGATCCGCGCCGCCCTCGACGCGCGGGGCCACTGACGGCAGCAGAAGGGGAGAGGCCACCCGACCTCCCCCCAGATCACCCGCGCTTAAGCGAGGTCGTCCAGCGTCTCCTGCAGGTCCTTTTTTACGCAGGTGAACATCGGGGTGTCTTGCAGCGTGTAGTTGCTCGCCTCGGTGTAGCGCAGGCGGTGCACCAGATCCACGAATTCCTGCGGGTGGTCGCTGTCGAAGCTGACCACGAACTCCTGGTCGTCGATGCCGTAGGAGTAGCTGGTGTTGATCCGCACGCCCTTGAACGGCTCGGAGGCGTAGATGTGCTCGTCCATCATGCCCTGGCGGGCGTGGGGGGTCAGGTCGTACCACGCGCGGGTTTTGATGAACGGGTAGATGAACAGGTAGCGGCCCTGCCCGGGCAGGATTTCCAGGCCGTGCCCGCTGCCCTCGACGCGGTTCACGTACTGGCTGCGTTTGTTCATGCTGGTGTACGTGTACGGCTGGGTCAGGTAGCCCATCAGGCGGGTGCGGTTCAGGCGGGCCTGGGAGTCCTGGAAGTCGCGGACGTCGAAGGCCATGCGCCAGATCATGAAGTCCACGTCGCCGCGCACGCCGACCAGCGAGTAGCTGCGCTGGATGAGGCCCTTCGCGGCGGGCGCGTCGGCCTGCCACGCGTCGGCGGCGGCCATGAACTCGGCCTTGATCTCCTCGCGCTCGGCGTGCGGCAGGCGGCGGAAGGCGGGGTCGAGCTTGAAGAACGAATAATTCATGAACTGCCGGCCCGAACGGTCGGGTTCACGCTGCGTGACCTGCCCGCTGGGGTCGAGGTCCACCATGCGCTTGCGGGCGGGGCGACCGGCGGGCGCGCCCTGGGCGGGGGCTCCGTGAGTGGGAGCGGCGGGCGGGGTGTTCGTGTCGGGCTGTTCGCTCATGGGTTCACCGGGGCGCGCAGGGCGCCGAAGTCAGGAGGAGTGGGGGAGAGGGGGCCCGGGTACCCACTGCGCGGGGCAGGTGGGGTGGGGGCGCACGCGCTGAACTATCTCACCCGCCGCGCGGGGCGCATGACCCCGAACGACCGGTCAGGCAGGCCGCACGCGCGCAAGGGGGAACATCATCCGGAAGTCGGGTACAGCCACCGTCAGCAGCGGTCGACGGTGCAACAGGGCCGGGTGGACGTCCCCGCCGATCACGCTCAGCCGCGCGGGCTGCACCCAGCCGGACGCCGAGACCGTCGTCAGCAGCGACGCCCGGTCCTCCGCTTCCGGCAGGGGCGGCTGCGTGAGTGTCCGCCACGCGGCCGGCACCACCGCCGTCGTCACGGGCACCGAGGGCCCCCAGGCCTGCACGCTCAGGTAGGCCAGCAGCCGCCCATCCTGCGTGACCCGCACCTGCTCGCGCCCCGGCACGCCCTCCCACGCGAAATCCGCCCGTGACTTGGGAATCGCCCAGTTCCGGCGGCCCCACACCACACTCTGCTGCGTGCTCACCACGATCCGCGTCACCTGCGGCTTGCCCGTCAGCGACACCCACAGCAGTTCGTCATAGGGGCCCACGCCGGACTGCGCGTAGCGCACGAGCATCAGCGCCCCCACCTCCCGGCCCCCGTACACGGCGACCACTCCCCGACCCGACAAGTTCCACGGCGCTCCCGTCACGACCGGCAGCGTATACCCTGCACGCATGCTCAAGCACGTCTCCTTCCTGACCCGTGACATCGGCGCGACCGTCGCCTTCTACGAACGCCTCGGCGCGACCACCGAAAAGAACCTCACCACCCCCGAGGGCCACTGCCGCGCCGTGCTGCGTCTCGGGGACGGCCTCCTCCAGTTTTTCCAGATCACCGGTGAGACCCCCGCCCCGCACCCCCACTGGGCCGAACACATCGCCCTGCACGTCACCGGCCTGCGCGCCCTCCTTCCCATCCTGAAAGAGGGCGGCGTGATCGTCACCCGCGGCCTCCAACCCAGCCCCAGCGGCCGCGACATGGCCTTCGTGCAGGACCCCGACGGGCGGCAGGTAGAACTCCTCGAAGCCTGACCCGACCTGGGGCTGCACATCGGCCGCACCGGCCGCCCCCCGCACGCTAGCCTGAACGCATGACGCCGACCATCGTGATCGTGCCGGGCCTGGGGGACAGCGGCCCGGAGCACTGGCAGAGCCTCTGGACCGGGAAGTTCGGCGCGGCGCGCGTGCAGCAGGACGACCCGGACCGGCCCACCCCCGAGACGTGGTCGGCCCGCCTTCAGGAGGTCATCGACGCGACGCCGGGCGATCTGGTCCTGATCGGGCACTCGTGCGGCGTGCTGAACATCGTCCACTGGGCGCGCCTGACCGGCGGGCACCCGCGCGTGAAGGGCGCGATGCTCGTCGGCCCCACCGACGCCGACCGCGCGTTCGAGGAATACCCGACCGTGGCGGACATGGCCCCCGTCCCCATGCAACCCCTGCCGTTCCCGGCCCTGGTGGTCGCCAGCGAGAACGACCCCTTCGCCAGCTTCGAGCGCGCACAGGCGTTCGCAGACGCCTGGGACGCCGAATTCATCTCGGCAGGCGAGGCCGGGCACATCAACGTCGCCAGCGGGCACGGCGACTGGCCCGACGGCGAGGTGCTTCTCAGTGAGGCCCTGCACGCCTGGACGCCACCGGACATCGTGAGGATGTGACGAGGGGAGTGGGAGGAGAGGCAGTGAATCGTGACACTCGGGCAACCACACCCGGCAGCGCGACCACTGATCCCTCCAGCCCAATTCCCACAACGGAACGCGCCCCAGGTCACTGCCTGGAGCGCGTCGTCGTGTGGGTTCAGGCGCTGGCGGTTTCGGCGCTACTGTACTTGTCCAGCAGCGCTTCGAAGGCGCGTTTGGGCTGAGCGCCGACGACGCCCTCGACGGGCTGGCCGTCCTTGAAGAGGATCAGGGTGGGGATGCTCATGACGCGGTACTGGCCCTGCGTGACGGGGTTCTCGTCGACGTTCAGTTTCGCGATCTTGACCTTGCCTTCGTACTGCCCGGCGAGTTCCTCGATGACCGGGGCGATGATGCGGCAGGGGCCGCACCAGGGGGCCCAGAAGTCCACCAGGGTCAGGCCCTCGCTGATCTCGGTGTTAAAGTTGCTGTCCGTGAGTTCCACAGGCTTCATGCCTTCGACTATACCCCTGGGGGGCAGGGTAGGGATATGCCGCGCGTGGGTGTTCCCTCACCGGTTGTTTAACCGTGGTGAGGCGGGTCGCAGTTGGGGCGCCGGTGGTGGGGACGCGCTAGCCTGCCGGGCATGACGGTCACGGAGTCCGGCGATTTCCGGCGCGGCGCGGCGCTGTTCGCACGCGGCGAGTGGTGGGAGGCGCACGAGGCCTGGGAGCGCCCCTGGCTGACGGCGCGGGGAGACGACCGGGCGTTCCTGCAGGCGCTGATCCTGCTCGCGGCGGCGCTGCACAAACGCTGGGCGCATGGCAGCCTGACGCACCGGAATTACGGCAAGGCCCTGCGGTACCTGGACGCGCTGCCGGGTGAGTACGCGGGCGTGGATCTCGCGCGGCTGCGGGCCGACGTGTGGGACGCCCTTCAGGGTCCGTCGCGGCCGGAGTCCGGGCTGCCCGCGCTGCGTGTGGTGGGGGGTGGGCTGTTTCCCGCGTGACGGTCCGTCAGGTATCCTGAGCCGCGAACGCTCAGGGCCACCAGCAGGTGTGCCGGGCGTCCGCCGCCGCCCGCCCCATGGCAGGCGCGGCCCCAGGAGATCCCAGATGGAACGCATTGCACTCTTTATTGACGGCGCGAACGTGTACGCGGCAGCCAAGCGACTCGGGTGGAACTTCGACCACCGCAAGATCCTGGAGCACTTCGCCGCTCCGGGCCGCCTGTACAACGCCTTCTACTACACCGCCGTCCCCACCCCCATTGACGACAAGCAGAAGCGCTTCACCGACGCCCTGACGTACATGGGCTACACGGTGCGCACCCGCCCCCTGCGCGAGGCGACCGACGACAGCGGCGACACATACCGCCGCGCCAGCCTGGACATCGAGATCGTCACGGACCTCCTGACCACCAGCGAACAGTACGACACGGCGGTGCTGCTGACCGGCGACGGGGACTTCGAGCGCCCGGTCGAGGTGCTGCGCGCGCGCGGCAAGCGCGTCGTGGTGGCCAGCATCGCCGAGATGACGAGCTACGAGCTGCGCAACGCCGCCGACCTGTACGTGGACTTCAAGGACATCCGCGAGCACGTCGAGCGTCCCGGCTACCGCCTGCCCAGCGAGCAGCGCGGGCAGGAGACCCGGCCCTTCTACACGTCCGCCGCGCTCGACGGCGACGACCGCTGATGAGCCTGCCGGTCGCGCTGGACGCCATGGGCGGCGATCACGGCGCCCCGCCGAACGTCGAGGGGGCGGTGCAGGCCGCCCGCGCGGGCGTGCCCGTGATTCTCGTGGGGGACCGCGTGAAACTGCACGCGGAACTCGGGCGGCACGCGGGCAGCGCAGGTCTGCCCATCGAGGTCGTCGAGGCGACCGACGTGATCGGCATGGACGAGCACGCCAGCGACGTGCGCAGCCGCACGCAGGCAAGCATCAACGTCGCCTCGCGCCTCGTGAAGGAAGGCCGCGCGTCGGCGGTCGTCAGCATGGGCCACAGCGGCGCGACCATGGCGTCCGCGCTGCTCACCCTGGGCCGCATCAAGGGGGTCGAGCGGCCCGCGATCCTCACGCACCTGCCCGCGAAGGGCGGCTTCACCACCCTGCTCGACGCCGGGGCGAACGCCGACGTGAAGGCCACGTACTACGCGCAGTGGGCGCGGCTGGCCAGCGTGTACCTGAAGGTGGTCGAGGACCGCGACAATCCCACCGTGGGCCTGCTGTCCATCGGCGAGGAGGACCACAAGGGCAGCGCCCTGGTCCTTGAAGCACACGGCCTGCTGCGCGCCCTGCACGGCCGGGGCGTGAACTTCCACGGGAACGTGGAGGGCCGCGACATCTTCCGCAACACCACCGACATCGTCGTGACCGACGGCTTCACCGGAAATGTCGTCCTGAAACTCGCCGAGGGTGAGGCGAAGGTGCTGTTCGGCTGGGTCAAGGAGGCCCTACAGAGCAGCCTCAAGAGCAAGCTGGGCGGCCTGCTCGTGCGCGGCGCGCTGCGCGGGCTGGCCGAACGGATGGACCCCAGCACGTACGGCGCGAGCCTCCTGATCGGCGTGCGCGGCCTGGCGTTCATCGGGCACGGCAGCGCCGACGCCCGCGCCGTCAAGAACGCCCTGCTGCGCGCCGCGCGCGCGCACGAGGCGAACCTGATCCCCCGCCTCGAGGCGGCCTTCACGGAACAGCAAGCCTCCAGCTGATCCCACGTTCCTCCGCACCCGCCCGGGAGACCACCTGGGCGGGTGCCGGTGTTCCAGGGCTGCGCCACGCCTCTTGGCACACTCACCACCTCATGAGAAGGTGTGGGTCATGTTGCAGGAACTCAGTGTCCAGATCGTCAAACCACAGGTGTGGGTGGGGCTCGCCCTGACGGCGGTCGCCGCGTACGCCATCTACCGCTTCGGCCGGCTGCTGATCAGCACGCTTGAACCGCACGTGCCCGCCCGCCTGCGCCCCGCCCTGAACGGGCTGTGGGCCGTGGTCGTGATCATCGGCTGGCTGGCCGTCGCCACCGCCGTCGCGTATCTGCCCAGCGTCCCGGTGCTGTTCAGCCTGGGCCGCGACATCATGGACGGCTTCCGCCACAGCGCCGGGCAGCTCGTCGTGGTGATCGCCATGGCCCTGATCGCCTGGAACCTGATCGGCACACTCGCGCAGCGCATCGTGGCCGAACAGGAATTCAACCGCCGCAGCGTCCGCGTGCAGACCCTCAAGGGCGTGGTGGAGAGCACCCTGCGGGTCGTGGTCGTCATCCTGAGTGTCATCGCGGGCCTCCAGGCGCTCGGCGTGAACGCCACCAGCCTCCTGGCCGGGGTGTCCGTGCTGGGCCTCGCCGTGGGGTTCGGTGCGCAGAGCCTCATCAAGGACGTCTTCAACGGCTTCTTCATCCTGCTCGAAGATCAGTACGGCGTGGGTGACGTGATCACCGTGAACACCGGGCAGCTGTCCGGCGGCGTCGAGCGCCTGAACCTGCGCGTCACCGCCCTGCGCGCCCTGGACGGTACCGTGCACATCATCCCCAACGGGCAGATCGCCACCGTCAGCGTCAGCAGCAAGGACTGGTCGAGGGTGGTCGCGCAGGTGGACGTCACGTACGCCGCGAACATCGACGACGCCCTGCGCGTCCTGGAACAGGTCAGCACCGAGATCTACGAGGCCGACGAGTGGAAGCACTTCTTCCTGGAGGCGCCCGAGCAGCAGGGCGTCACGCAGCTCGCGCCGGACGGCGTGACCCTGCGCGCCCTGTTCAAGGTGCAGCCCAAGAGCCAGTACGCCATCGGGCGGGAATTCAACCGCCGCATCAAGATCGCCATGGACGAGGCCGGCATCGAGATTCCCTTCCCGCAGCGCAGCCTGAACTTCGGCGGTTCACCCATCGAGATCAAACTGACCCGCGAGGATCTGGGCCGCGACCCGCGCGGCGGTCAGGACCGCGACCATGCGCCCGTGAAACCCACCCTGACCCGCGACCCCGAAGAGAACGAGAACACCTGACGTGGGGAACCGGTGAGGGGTGGGAGAGGAGACCCGCCCACTCACCACAGAGAGGCGGCCAGGTCAGTCCCGGCCGCCTCCCTGTTACGGGGTAGCCCGCTAGGCGCGGCTCCAGGCGGCGGCCTGCGTGAGGGCCTGCGCCGCCGCGCTGACCTCGGCGGGCGTGGTGGCCGCACCGAAACTGAAACGCAGCGACGCGCGGGCCTGCGTGTCGCTCAGGCCTACGGCGGTCAGGACGTGGCTGGGCTGCATGGTGCCCGCGCTGCACGCACTCCCGGCGCTGGCCGCCACACCCAGCATGTCGAGGTTCATCAGCAGCGCCTCACCGTCCGCGCCGCCCACCGTGACGTTCACGACCTTCGGACTGCTGTCCGGCGCGTGATTCACGCTCAGGTCCGGGATGCCCGCGACCTCCCGCATGAACTGCTCCCGCAGCGCGCTCAGGTGCGCCAGCGTCGCAGGCTGCGCCGCTGTGGCGTGACTCAGGGCCACGCCCGCCGCGTACACCCCGGCGGTGTCCTGCGTGCCGGGGCGCACGCCGCCCTCCTGCCCACCACCCAGCGTCACGGGGGGCAGCTCGGTGCCCCGGCGGACGTACAGGAAGCCCACGCCGCGCGGGCCGCCCCACTTGTGTGCGCTGAAGGTTGCAAACGTCACGCCCCATCCCGGCAGGTCCACCGGCAGCACGCCGGGCGCCTGCACGGCGTCCGTGTGGTACGGCACGCCCCGTGCGGACGCCAGAGCCGCCAGAGCCGGGGTGTCCTGCATCGCGCCCACTTCGTTGTTCGCGTGGTGGATGGACACCAGCGCCGTGTCGCTGCGCAGCGCGCCTGCCAGCTCCGCCGGGTCGTAGCGTCCGAAGCGGTCCGGCGTCAGGAATGTCACCGCCCAGCCCTGAGCCGCCAGGGCCCGCGCGGGGCCCAGCACCGCCGAGTGCTCGGTCGGCGTGGTGATCAGGTGCCCCGGCAGACCGTGCGCCTCCTGCCACGCCCGCGTGACCCCCAGCAGCACGTGATTGTCGCCCTCTGTGCCGCCGCCGTTGGCGATCAGCGTGCGTGGGTCCACCCCGAACGCCACCGCCACCCGCGCGCGGCCCTCCTCGAGCCGCTCACGGGCCGCCTGGCCCGCCGCGTGCACGCTGGCCGGATTGCCGGGCAGCGCCGCCGCCTGCGCGTACGCCGCCAGGGCCTCCGGGGTCATGGGGTGCGTCGCCGCGTAATCCAGATAGATCATGCGGCCCTCAGGGCGTGACGAGCGCGAAGTCCTGCCCGTCCCGCCGGATCACGAACACCGCGTCCCCCTGCACGCTGGCCACCGTGCTGATCTGCTTCCCGGCCAGCGCCCCGGCGTCCGCATTCAGGTCCAGTGCACGCTC
Organism: Deinococcus soli (ex Cha et al. 2016); assembly: GCF_001007995.1. Lineage (NCBI taxonomy): Bacteria > Thermotogati > Deinococcota > Deinococci > Deinococcales > Deinococcaceae > Deinococcus > Deinococcus soli (ex Cha et al. 2016). The sequence goes on from NZ_CP011389.1 coordinate 3,002,919, forward strand.
GCCACTGTCGTCCCGCACCGCCAGCGTGTACGTCCCCTGCGGCAGGTCGCTGGGGAACGTGTACCGCAGCGTCACGCTGCGCGGCGCGGGCGCCGACACCTGCGGCGCCGTGTCCTGTGCGGGCACGGCCGGGATCTCCTGCGGCGCCGTGACCTGCGGGTCCGGCGTGACCGGCTCGGGTTCAGGCGCCGGTTCCGGTTCCGGCGCCGCGACAGGCGGCGGCAGCGGCAGGCTGCCCGCCGGGCGGCTGGGCGCGCTGTAGCGCGGCGCGGCGACCGTCAGGGTCACGGGGCTGCCGACCGGCACGCTCTTGAACGCCGCGGGCGTCTGCTCCAGCACCGTGCCCTCCTTCTTGTCGCTGGGTTGCGGCGTGACCTTCGTGACGACCAGGCCCGCGTCCCGCACGAACTTCCGGGCGTCCTCGTACTGAAAGCCCCGCAGGTCCGGCAGCCAGGTCTTCTTGCCCACGATGCCCGTGCTGACCATCAGCTGCACCGGCTGCCCCTGCTGCGCCGTCGAGCCCGGCTCGGGCAGCTGCGCCACGATCCGACCCTCCGGTGTGCCGGTCAGGGTGCCGTCCACCTTCACGATCTTCCCGACCGTCATGGCACTGCCTTTCAGGGCGTCGCGCGCCTGATCGGGCGTCATCTCCTCCAGGCGCGGTACCTCGATCGCCGGGGGGTTGTTCACGGTCAGCGTCACCAGACGCCCCACTGGCAGGGTCGAGCTGCCCGCCGGGTCCTGACGGATGACCGACCCGATCGCGCGCCCTGCTGCCTGCCCGGTCGTGTACTCCACCCGGAAGCCCTCACTGGTCAGCTGCCGCGCCGCGTCCTTCGCCGCCTGACCCACGACGCTGCTCACGGGACGCACCGGGGGGTTCAGGTAGATCTGCACCGCCTGCGCGCCCAGGTACGTCGCGCCGCCCAGCAGCAGCAGGCCCGGGATGAATGTCAGCCACGCGCCCGGCTCACGGCGGCGCTTCACGCGCGCGCCCTTCAGCGGGGCGAGCGTCACGGCGTTGCGCGCCGCGATGTCCTCGGCGGTGCGGGGCGTGCCGAGCGGCGTCAGGTAGGCGACGCGCGGCTCGTTGCCCTCGACGAGCACCTGCGCGTCCTCCAGCGCGTACCCGTGCTCGGCCAGGGAGACGGCCAGCGCCTGCACCTGATCTACGAGCTCCTGAGGGACGCCCTTGTGCGCCAGCGCGGCCTCCAGCGGCTGGCCGGTCACGGGCTGCCACACCGCGTAGAACGCGCCGGGCCGCGCGACCACGTCCGTCAGGCCCGCCGGGTTCAGGGCGCGCAGCGCCGTCCGGTACGCGTGGAAGGCCTGCCGGTCGGCGGGCGTCGCCACGTTGAACCAAGCCACCTGCCGCGTGACGCCCTCCGCCGCGCGGACCTCGGACAGCGTGACCGGGCCCTGCACGGACACCTCCCGCAGCACCTCGTACTTGCCGTCAATGACTTTCACCCTGCCCACCTGACCCGTCATGCGCCGTTCAGCATAGCGCGCGCCTCGCCCTGCACGCCGCAGCCCGCCTCACAGGGCCCTGTTACGCGCCCAGCAGCCGCGCCGCCCAGTACGCCGCGAAGCCTCCCAGGATGCCCAGCGCGAGGTTCCGAGTGCGCCACAGCAGCGCCCCGCCCACGGCGGCCCCGATCAGCCGCCGCGCCCACTCGGGGCTGCCCAGCACGTCCGGGACGATCAGCGCCGCGAACACACTGACCGGCACGAACCGCAGGAACGCCAGCCAGAAGGGCGGCAACTCCAGGCGACCCAGGCTGAGACCCACGAAGCGCGCCGCGTACGTCACGGCCCACATGAGCCCGATGACTAGCCAGCCGCTCACGCGCGGACCTCCGCCCGCCGCGTGCTGATCAGCGCGCCCAGCAGCGCCCCACCCACCCCGATCAGCAACACGACCAGTCCGCCCGGGAGCACCCGCCCCAGACCCCACGCGCCCAGACCGGACACGAGCGCCACGAGCACCGCCACGCGGCCCACCAGTAGCGGCACCAGCAGACCCAGGAACGCCAGCGGGAAGATCACGCCCACACCCAGCGCGTCCGGGTCGGGCAGCGCGGCGCCCGCCAGTGCGCCCAGCAGCGTCGCCGCGTTCCACGCCGCGAACAGGCTCAGTTCCGCGCCCAGCAGGAACCCCACGCTCAGGCCGCCCGGATCGCGCGGGCCCGCCACGAGCACCATGCCGTACGCCTCGTCCGTCAGGAACTGCGCCGCCACGGCACGCTGAAGGGGGCTCAGCGGCAGCTGACGCGACAGGCTCAGGCCATACAGCACGTGCCGCGCGTTCAGCACGAACGTCGTCCCCACCAGCGTCAGCGCCGCCGCCACGCCGGGCACGCCCCCACCCACGAACTGCCCCGCCGCCGCGAACTGACTCGCCCCGGCGAACACCGTGACGCTCATCAGGCACGTCTCCCACACGCTCAGGCCCCCCGCGCGGGCCGTCACCGCGTACGCCACCGCGAACGGCACCACGCCCGCCCACAGCGGCACCATCACCCGGAAGCCGCGCCCGAACGCGCCCCAGTCGAACCCCCGCCCCTGACCTGTCATGCCGCGCAGGCTACCGGGTCGGCACCGGCAGATGCGCGCCCGCCCTGCACAGCGCAGTGGCAGCGTTCTAGAGAAGGGGGGTCATCTCCCAGTCCACCAGCACGCTCACGGGCCGGTCCGGACTGTCCAGGCGGGCGTACAGGCCCGGCAGGTCGGTGGCCGCCACGGTCAGCGGGTACATCGCCTCCAGCACCGGGCTGACGTGCCGCCACCACCAGCGGGCGTGCGCGGCGTAGTCCTCGCCGTCACTGGAGGCCACGACGCTCAGCTCCTTGCGGTGAAAGTCCGGCGTCAGCGTCAGTGCGCCCCAGTTGCCGTCCGAGAGCACCACGCAGCGCCCACATGGCCGCAAGGCACCCAGCAGCGCGGCGAATCCGGCGGGGGCGGCGCTGCACTCCACGCCCACGTCGAAGGCGTCACTTGGCGCATCCTGTGGGGCGTAGACCTCGCGTGCGCCAAACTGCCGGGCGAGGGCCTGCCGATCGGCACGCGGCTCGATCACGCTTACGTCGTGAACGCCCGCGCGGGTCAGGTTGACCACGCTCAGCAGCCCCAGCAGGCCCGCCCCGGCCACCAGCACCCGCTCGTGCGGGGCAGGCTGCACGCGGCGCAGGCCCTTGGCGGTCTCCTCGGCCAGGATTACGCTCAGCGCCGCCCGGTCCGGCACGTCGTCCGGGACGGGAATCACCCGCGCCGCGCCGTGCACGCCCCACGCCGCGTGCCCCAGCGTCGTCACGACCCGCGCGCCCACCGGCAGCGTCACGCCCGGCCCGGCTGCCGTGACCGTCCCCAGCGTCTGATACCCCAGCGGGGACGGAAACGGCCCGCCCTGCAGCACGCTCAGTTCCGAGGCGACACTCAGGGCACTCAGGCGCGTCTGGACGCGCACCTCGCCCGGCCCGACCTCGCGCGGCGCGAGCGGCTCCCAGCGCGGCGTGAAGGGCGACGCGGCAATCAGGCGCATGTGCCCAGTCTGCCATCCCGCTTGACCCTCACGTGGCGGGAGGGCCTACGCTGCCCCTCAGGAGGTTCCACCCTGGACGAGACGCGCTGGACGGTGGGGGAGGTCGCGGCCCTGACGGGCGTGAGCGTGCGCACCCTGCACCATTACGACGAGATCGGGCTGCTGCGCCCCGCCGAGCGCAGCGGGAGCAATTACCGCCTGTACACGCTGGGCGATCTGGCGCGGCTGCGGCGGGTGCTGACATGGCGGGCGCTGGGCGTGCCGCTCGCGGAGGTGGCGGGCGTGTTGGACGCCCCGCCGGACCTGGAACGCGAGGCCCTGCGCGCGCACGCCGCGCGGCTACGCGAGGACCTGCGCCGTGCCGAGCACACGCTGCGCCAGGTGCAGGCCCGCCTGGACGCCCTGGACGGCAGGGCAGAGGAGAGCACCATGAACAACGAGGACGTGAAGGCTGTTTTCGACGGGTTCGATCCCGCGCTCTACGAGACCGAGGTCCGTGAACGCTGGGGCGACACGGACGCCTACCGCCAGAGTGCCGCGCGCACCGCCCGGTACAGCAAGGCGGACTGGGGGCGCATCCGAGCGGAGATGGACGGCATCACCGCCGGGTACGTGGACCTGATGGACGCGGGCGTGCCCCCCACGGACGGGCGGGCGCAGGCGGTCGCGGCGCGGCACCGCGCGCATATCAGTGGGGCGTACTACGACGCCTCGCCGCAGATGATGCGCGGACTGGCGCAGATGTGGGTGGCGGACGAGCGGTTCACACGCAACATCGACCGGGCGCGGGCCGGACTCGCCGCGTACCAGAGTGCGGCGGTGACCGCTTGGGCCGACGCGCAGGACGGGTAAAGGGGACCCCTGCCCGCCGGTCAGGCCGCGCCGTGCTGCATGAAGCGGGTGGGGGTCTGCGCGGCGACCTCGGCAGCCTCGCGCGTGAGGCGCTGCCACGCGGCGCGCACCCCGTCCGGGCCGAGCACCTGCACCTGCGGCCCCCAGGACAGCAGCCACGGGAGGACGCTGCGGGGCACGCCCCCGGCGTCATGCGGGACGAGCAGGGGCGCGTCCACGCTGCCGTCGGGGTTGATGCTCGGCTCGCCCAGGCAGGCGTGCCCGCCTTCCAGCACGCGGAATGCCGCCTCGCCCATGAAGCGCAGGGTGACCGTCACACTGTCCGCTGCCTGGGTAGGTAGCGGCGTGACGGGCAGCGCGGGCGTCTGCCCCGGGTCGAGGAGATCGGGCGTGAAGGTGCCTGCCTCGGGCGTGACGTGCAGCATCCGGCTCAGGCGGTACGTGCGGACCTCGCCCGCGTGTTCGGGGTCGCGGCCCACGACGAGCAGGTCGCCGCTGACCGGGTGCGCCTCGATCCGCAGGGGGTGCAGCCGCGCGGCACGCCGCACCCCGGGCTGCCACTCCTGGAAGCGGATGGGGCGGCAGGCCAGCCATGCCTGCGTGACAGCGTTCAGGGCGAGGTCGGAGGCGGCGGGGCGCGCCGTGACGTGCGGGCGGGGCAGGGCCGCGCGGACGTGTGCGGGCAGCGCGTCGGCCAGCGCGGCGCGCAGCGGGGCGAGGCTGGCCGCCGGTTCGCTCCCGCGCGCCGCGAGGGCGTCCAGGCCGCGCAGCAGCGTCAGGCGCGCCGCGTCGTCCAGCTCCGGCGTGCCGATCACGTACCTCTGAGGCGGGCCGGGCAGGACGCGCAGCTCAGGTTCCAGCGTCTCCAGTTCGCGCAGGTCGCGCGCCGTGACGGCCAGGGTCTGCCCGGTGGCCGCCGCGAGTTCCGCGACGGTGTGCGGCCGGGCGCGCAGCAGGCGGGCCAGGAGGAACAGGCGCTGGACGGGGCTCTGGACACGCTCGGGCTGCTCGTCGGAGGTCATGCCCCCAGTCTGCGGAGCGGGTGTCCGCGAAACGTCCATGTTTCTGAGAATTGCTGATCAGTAAAAATTAACCGGGTACTTCAGCCAGCACCCGCTCCTCCCGCCACTCCAGCACCCACGGATCGAAGCGGCCCTCGCAGAAGAAATCCTCCCGCCCCCGCCCCGGCAGCGTCGGTTCCTCCCAGCGCGGCGCGTCCGACAGGCGCAACACGCCCCCGTCCACCGTCAGCGCCCCCGGCCAGCCCAGCAGCTCGCGCAGGGCCGCCACCGCCGCACTCAGCGCCTTACGCCGCGCGGTCGGCGTCTTCCCCGGCAGGTCCAGCGCGTCCAGCGCCCGCTCGCGCGACACCTGCCCGCCCGCCGTCACCAGCAGCGCCAGCAGGCCCGCCTCGGGCCGCGTGGAGCGCAGCGGCAACTCGTCCCCGGACATCCACACCCGCACCGGCCCGGCCAGACTGACCCGCACCGTCCACTCCGGCGGCGCGAACGTCACCACCCCGTAGTGCTCCAGCAGCGCGGGCAGGTACGCGCGCACCCACGACCACCGCAGCGTCGCCAGCTGCGCGCGGATGCCGTCCCCCGGCGGCAGCGGCTCGCCCCCCGCCTGCCGGGCGCACTCCGCGCGGGCCAGCCAGGAGAGGGTCCCTGCATGCTGCGAGTAACTGTCCGCGCGACTCAGGGCCTCCTGGGCGCGTGGCAGATCCCCCGCGTGCAGGTACGCCAGCGCCAGGTGGTTGAGGATCGCGTGCCGACCCGAATCCAGCACCCGGTGCAGCGCGGCTGCTTCCTGCGTCATCAGAACGGCCTCGAACGTCTGCCCCATGAGGGCCAGCGCCTTCGCTCCCATGACCAGCGTTGAGGCCAGCCGATCGGGAGCAGAAATGTGCTCACGGGCTGACATGGCCGTCTTGAGCGTGATGGGATATTGAGCCAGACTCATGGTCAGCGTCGAGGCTGAAAGAAACAACTCCGTCGCCAGGAGGCCCTCTCTTGCCACCGACTCTGCCCTGCGCAGCGCACTCAGAGCAGCGCCCGGCTGATTGGTATCGAGAGCGATAGATACGAGTGACCGGTAGATATAAGTAGAGGACGTCGGGTCGTGCCGCAGGTCACCCAGCGCCCGCGTGAGTTCGGTGGTCGCCTCGCCCAGGTCGTGATGATGTTGCAGGTCGAACGCGAACTGAACGCGGGCCATGCCCCGGTAGAAGGGGAGGGATTCAGTAATCTGAAACCTGTACAGCTCCTTCCAGTGGGGGTGATCGAGCATGGCGGCGGCACCCGCCAGCTGCGTGAGGGTCAGCGACCGGGTGGGGCCATCGGGTGCCTGCAGGACGCTGAAACGCGCGAGGTTCAGGGCCACTTCGCTGCGCCGGTGAATCAGGTGCAGGTGCGCCCGGAACGGCAGGAGCTGTTCGGCAGGTCGGGTTTCCAACAGGTCGTCGAGCTGGCGGTGCTGCATGCCCCGGAAGTAAAGCCAGGCCAGGGCGAGACCGCCTTGCTCACTGCTGATCCAGACCTGCGGCACCTCGGGCAGGGCCGCGATGACCGGGAGTACGTCTGCTGCCCTACGTGCGTGTTGTGCTACCTGGATGAGGTGATTCAGTGTTCCCTCTGCGTCGTCACGGAGCAGCAGGTGACGGAGCGGAATCAGGGGATCTGGCACAGCGAGAGCTTAGCGGGCTTCGACTAGCTTCGGGGGCGATCGTCATCGGTTGCGAGCAGAGGTACGTTCCACGGATGCGCGGTGTCGGTGAACAGGCGGAAGATCCAGATCAAAAAATACGCTGAAAACATAATAAAGCTCCAGTCGCGGCCTGTCCGGTATCCGTGGGATGCCGGATGGTCTGGGCCGACTGTGGGTGGGGGAGGTGGCGCGGCCAGCGAGGCGGGATATCACCCGCTTCGGGCCGCCAGTGGGCGTGGAGCGCCGTTCACCTCAGGCGTAGCTGGGGTGAAGGGTTCAGGTGGAACGTGGATTGAATCGGGAGTTCAGGGTCGGTCAGGGATGTCCTGACGACTATGTAAATTATAGAACAATGTCATGTATTTCGCAAATAGCAGAATGGGGGTAATGGGCAATGCGCCACCTCATGCATCAGCCACACGCCACATCGCCGACCTCACCCCAGGCGTGCAGCAGGCCACAATCCCTACCGCCCCATGAAAAACGGCAGGAAAAAAGGCGGCCCACGCCACCTCGATTCCCCAACCCCGCCTTCAGATCACGCGCCGTTCCGGCAACGTCACGCCCCGGCTCAGGCGCGCCTCCAGCCCGCGCACCACCCGCGACAGCACGAACGTCAGCCCGAAGTACACCAGTGCCAGCACCGCGTACACCTCGAACTGTCGGTAGGTGGCGTTCGTGATGTACCGCCCCTGACTGAACAGCTCCTGCAACGTCACCGCGCTCGCCAGACTGCTGCCCAGGATCAGGCTGATGAACTCGTTCCCCAGCGCCGGCAGCGCCACCCGCCACGCCTGCGGGAGCACCACGAACCGCAGCGCCTGCCCCCGGCTGAGGCCCAGACTGCGGGCCGCCTCCGCCTGCCCCGCCGGAACACTGCTGATCCCACCGCGCACGATCTCACTCGTGTACGCCGCCGAGTACAGCCCCAGCGCCAGCACCGCCGCCGGGAAATCCGGCAGGGTCACGCCCAGCGTCGGCAGGCCGTAATACACCACCGACAGCAGCACGATCAGCGGAATGCCCCGCACCACTGTCACGTACGCGTCGCCCAGCCGCCCCAGCACCGGCACGCGCAGCACCCGCGCGGCCCCCAGCGCCGTGCCGACCAGCACCGACACCACCAGCGCACACACGCTCACCGCCAGGGTCAGGCCCAGACCCGACAGCAGCAGACGTGGGTACTCCCCGGACAGCACCGTCCGGAACCCCTCCAGGACCTCCGTCACAGGCGCGCCCCGCTGGGCACGACACCACTGGAAACCATCACGTGGACCCCTTCACCGCCCCACCATAGGACACAGGCACGCCCACAGGAGCCCCCTCTTCACGAAAGGTGCATCCTCACCCCATCCCCGCCACACGACCCGGTACGCTGAACGGCAGAAGCCCGGGGCGGCCCCGACCACCCCCACGCCCGCCCCACGGAAGGTGATCCACACATGCGCGCCTGGCTGTACCTCCTGACCGCAATTGCCCTAGAGGTCAGCGGCACCCTCAGCCTGAAACACCTGCACGACCAGCCGCTGACGCACACGCTGCTCACGTACGCCCAGCTGACCGGCGCGTTCTATCTGCTCTCCCGCGCGTTCCGGCAGATCCCGGTCGCCGTGGCCTTCGCCACCTGGGAAGCGCTGGGCCTCCTGAGCCTCACCGTCCTGGGCGCCACCCTGCTGGGCGAACACCTGCCCCCCACGCACCTGCTCGCGCTGGGCGGCCTGCTGCTTGGCAGCGCCCTCCTGAGCCGCGGCACCAGGCAGCCCACGACAGACGCGCAGACCACGGCAGCCCAACCGGCCCGCCCCGCGCCCACCGGCGGGCAGCCCGCATGACGGCCACCACCGCCCTCCTGATCCTCGGCGCCGCCGCGCTGGACGTCCTGGCGAACGTCCTCCTGAAACGCAGCGACGGTCTCGCCCGGCCCGCGTACTTCGTGGGTGCCGTCCTGACCGTCCTGGCCGCCTTCAGCCTGATCGGCCTCGCCGCGCGCGACCTGCCGGTTGCTGTCGCCTACGCCCTCTGGGGCGGCCTGGGCATCGTCACCACCGCCCTGCTCAGCAGGCACATCGACGGCGCCCGCCTGACCCCCACCGGCTGGGCAGGCCTCGCCCTGATCCTCGGCAGCCTCGCCGTCCTCAGCCGCACCCCATAACACCGCATCCCACAACGCATCACCCCTCAACACAGCGGGGCCGGAGGTTGGATGGACACCCCACCCCCCCTCCGGCCCCCGCTGACGCCGTTACTTCTGCACGATCCACTTCTTCAGCAGGTTCTGGTACTCCCCGCTGGCCTTCAGGCGCGCCAGGGTCCTGTTCGCGGCGGCCGCGAGATCACTGCCCTTCCTGAACACCATGCCGTAATCCTCGGCGGCCAGGTCCTTCCCGGCCTGCTCGAACTGCCCCGGCAGGCGCTTTTTCAGGTCGTCCACCGTCGGCGCGTCCCCCACCAGCGCCGCGATCCGCCCGGCGCGGACATCCGCCAGTCCCGCCGCGAAATCGTCATACACCTTCAGCGTCGCGCCCCTGGGCTTGAGCGTGTCGTTCGCCACGAACTGCCCCGTCGTGTTCCCCTGCACGCCGATCACCTTCCCCTTCACGCTCGCGGGCCACGCGAACTTCCCGGGGTTCCCGGCCCGCACGATGAACACCTGCGCCGACCGGAAGTACGGCTGGCTGAACGACACCACCTTCGCCCGCTCCGGCGTGATCGTGATGCCACTCATGGCCATGTCCACCCGGCCCGACGTGACCGCCTGCGGCATCAACGCCCCGAAGCCCACCGCGCGCACCTCCAGCCGCACGCCCAGATCCTTCGCCACCGCCCGCGCAATATCGATATCGAAGCCCTGAATCGTTCCGTCCGGCCCCTTGAACTCGAACGGCGCGAACGTCGGATCGGTCCCCAGCACCAGCACGCCCGTCTTCTTCACCTCGGCCACCGTCGCCGCCTGGGACACGCCCGCCACCGCCACGCCCAGCACCGCCGCAATCATCACGAAACGCTTCATGCGCCCAGCATAGGCCTGCCCCGCCCGTCCAGTACGCTGCCTGCATGGATTGGCCCGCCCCCACCGACTTCGTCCACGGCGACCCCCTCCCCCCACCACAGGACTGGACGCGGCCCGGCCTCGTCATGACCTTCAACCTCGAATGCCCCGGCTGCGTCTCCCGCGGCATCCCGTTCCTCAAACGCCTCCACGCCGAGTTCGGCGACGCCGTCCACCTCCTCGCCGTACACACCAGCCACGGCCACCGAAAACTCCCCAGAGAGGACGTCGAACCCACCCTGAAGAAATTCGCGCAGACCTACGCGAAACTCCCGTTCCCCGTCGCCCTCGACCTCAGCGGCACCCTCGCCCGACACTGGCACACCGAAGGCACCCCCCACTGGCTGGCCTTCGCGCCCGGCGGTGACCTCATCCGCAGCGTGTACGGCAGCCAGGAGAATGCCCAGACCAGACTCCAGTACCTCCTGGAAGAATGGACCGGGCGCGGCGCAGAGGATCGGGCTTAACGGGCGTCGGACGTCGCCTGATCGGGCACGAAGATGCCGGACTTCAGGTCGTTCAGAGGCAGGTTCGTGATCCGCACGAGCAGGGCGTTGCGGCGGCCCCCGGACAGGTACGGCCCGAGCTGATCGAGGCTGGAGACGAACTGGAGCTGCCGGTCCCGACTGTGGACGATCAGTTGACCGCGGGCGTCTACCTTGCCCGTGTCCACCATGAAGCTCGTACCGCCGCGACTGGTGACGAGCATGACGGCCTCGCCCGTCTTGAGTCCCGTCGAGATCAGGTGCTCGGGGCTGGTCTTTGTCCCGACAAAGTAGCTTCCCCGGACGGGCTGGCCGACCAGCGCCGACAGGAACACGCTGTTGCTGGAGTTGTAGAACGCCGCGCCGATGTCCTCCGTGCCCGCGTTCAGCAGGAGAGTGGCGTCGCCCACCTGCACGTGGGGAGAGGTGTACCCGCTGAACCGAACGGAACGGGCCTGAGTCAGAAGGTCGACGACACTGCTGGCGTCGAAGAATGTCGCGCCGTCACGGGTAAATCGCGCGTTGACTGAATGGCCCGCCAGGGCCAGCGACCGGCCGTCCCGGCTGAGCGTGACCCCCTGGGCATCCAGGGCTCGGGTGACGTCGGTGCCTTTCAGGAAGACGCCCTGATACATCTTGGCGTCATTGAACGTGTAGCAGGTGATGCCGCCCTTCTCGCTCACGATAGTGATGTCGTTTCCAGAGGGTTTCGTACCGCGCACGCAGCTCGGCTTGACAGGTGCGGCTCGGATAACGGTGAGGGTCGTACTGGTGGCGCCGCTGCCCGCAAGGGCGTAGAGTCCGGCGCTGATGCCGAGGGCGAGGGTTGCGGCGGTCAGGATGAGTTTCGGCATGGTGTACACCTGTGCCATGCCCAGGGTCACGTGGGCGGGTGGACCGAGTTCGTGGATCGCCTGGGCGGTGGCCTGAGTGGGGGTGAGGCCGGTCAGGGTCAGGTGGTCGGCGCGCGTCAGAATGTGCTCTTCGAGTTCGTCCCAGAGTTCCTGGCGGCGCGCTTCGGGGAGGCCCCAGGTGGCGCGGGTCAGGTACGCGGTCAGCGCGTGGGGGGTGGTGTGGGCGGCGGTGGTCACGTGCCGGTCCCGCCGAGGCTCTGGACGGCGCCGGTGAAGGCGGCGAATTCCTGGCGTTTGGCGTTCAGGGTGTCGCGGCCCCGGTCGGTGAGGGCGTAGTACTTGCGGGGTTTGCCGTTGCGGCCGGTTTCGCCGTGCTGCGCGGCGAGGAGGCCTTCGGCTTCCAGGCGGTGCAGGGCGGGGTAGAGGCTGCCTTCCTTGAAGTCGAAGTACCCGCCGGTGCGGTCGCGGGCGGCCTGGATGATCGCGAAGCCGTACAGGGGTTGCTGTTCGAGGAGGGTCAGAAGGATCAGGTCGAGGTTGCCGCGCAGCAGGTCTGGGTTCATGGGTGCTCCGGGTGGGGCTTTGGCCGCGTGGCGTCCCGCGTGGTTGCCGCCCCTGCATAGCTATGTCTATCTACATAGTCTGTCTTGGTTGGGATTCTGTCAAGCCCAGTCTGTCTATGTAATCCGGTTACAGGAAAGCCCCAGCGCCGGAGTCGGCAGGCTGGGGCCTCGTGGTGACAGCGGTCTTCAGGGGGTCTGTTGCTCGACGTTGACGGTGCTGCTGTCGGTGTCCTCACTGACGACGTCAGGAGCCGTCTCCGTGTAGGTGCCTTCCTGTTCAGCGGCCGCTTCGGCGTCGCCACGGTCCACGTAGCTGAAGGTCTTGCCGTTCAGGCTGGTGACAGTGAGGGTGTAGTCGCTCAGGCGGTTCGGGTCCAGGGTGATGACGCTGCTCTTGATCGTGTCGCCCATGTCCTGGCTGATCGCGTAGTCGCCCAGCAGGGCGGAGGTGCAGGGCTGGCCGTTCAGCCCGGCCGGGAGCTGCTGGGGCGTGGCGGTGGCGCGGGCGCGTTCGAGCGCCTGGATGCACTGCGTGCGGAAGTACAGGGCGTTGTCGATCTTCAGCTGCTCGGCGCGGTCGGCGTTGTGTTTCTCGAACATGCCGCTGCAGGAGGTCAGCGCGGCGGGCAGAGCCAGGATCAGCAGGAGGGGAAGGCGCATGACCCGAGTGTAGAGGCCAGGGGAACAGCCGGAGACCGCAGGTGTGGACGGTAGGCCAGAGGGCCTACAGCGCAAAAGACCCCCGGTGCCACGCGGGGCTCGGGGGTCCTGGGGCATGAACTGGCTTCAGTCGATGCTGATGCGCCAGCGCCATTCGCTCGCGCGTTTCATGACGTGCGCGATGCCGCCGGTGATGGCGAGCTTCTGGTTCCAGGGGAGTTTCATCCAGCCGACGGCCATCAGACCGCCCAGGCTGACGAACTCGCCCAGGGTGGTGGGCTCGTAGGACTCGGGTTCCTCGCCGCGTACGAGGCGCATGATGTTCTTCCCGGTCAGGCGGCCCTGCTGCCCGGCGTGCTGCGCGGTGGTGGGGACGGGCTTGCCTTCCTGGTTCAGCGCGAGGCCCATGTCGCCGATCACGAACACTTCGGGGTAGCCCTTGGCGCGCAGTTTGTCGTCCACGGCGATGCGGCCGCCGGGGCCTTTTTCCAGCTTGCTGCCGCTGACGATGTCGCGGGCCTGGATGCCGCCGGTCCAGATGATCTTCCCGGCGCTGATGGTCTTCTGCTCGCCGCTGGCGGTCTGCACGGTGACGGTGTCGGCGGTGGCCTGCGTGATGCGGTGCCCGACGAGGATGTGAATGCCGTAGTCCTCGAGGGTCTTCTGGGCCTTGGCGCGCAGGGCGTCGTCCAGGATCGGGAGGATCTTGGGGCCGGCTTCCACGAGGTAGATGTTGAAGGGGGGCAGGCCGCGTTCCTTGGTCAGGAGCTGGGCGCGCTGGGCGAGTTCGGTGACGAGTTCCACGCCGGTGAGGCCAGCGCCGCCCACGACGATGTCGCGGTTGCCCTGGTACTCGGTGGTGTAGGCGCGGTTGACGAAGTTGAAGATCTCGTCGGCGTCGCTGAGCTGCTTGAGTTCGGAGGCGTTCTCGGCCAGGCCGGGGATGCGGTAGAAGTTCGTGACGCTGCCCAGGCCCACGACGAGGGTGTCGTAGGTGAGGACGCGGCCGTCCTTGAGTTTGACTTCCTTCTCGTCAAGGTTGACGGCTTCGACCTGTGCCTTTTCGAGGTTTACGCCGGTGCCGCGCAGCAGGGGCGCCAGCGGCAGCGTGACGGGGGTGTTGTGGGCGGCCGCTTCGTGCAGGCGGGTTTCGAAGGTGTGGTAGGCGTTCTGCTCCACCATCAGGGCTTCGAGGCCGGGGGCGGGTTTCATTTTGGTGGCGACGGCAAGGCCGGAGTAACCAGCACCGAGGATGAGGGTCTTCATGTCTCTTTCTCCTGTGAACGAATTCACGAGTCGAGTGGGAGTGCTCCCACCGGCTCATAAACACCGCTGGAAGCCTCCGGCCTCCACACGGCAACAGTGTACATCTTACACCAAATACACCTGAAGGCGCCCACACAGTGTCGTCTCGTCTAGCGAGACCGTTCATGTCCAGCCTTCTCCCGCCCCGCTACCCCCGTCCCCCCGCGATCCGCGCGGCGTCCGGCGTGCCCCGCAGCGCCCGCATCGCCAGCGCGCCCAGCAGCGGCCCCAGAGACCACAGCGCAAACAACCCAGCCCAGCCCAGCCGGGGCAGCAGCAGCGGTACCAGCGCGATCGTCACGGCCGTCAGCGTGAACCCCAGGGCCAGCTGCGCCGTCATCGCCGTCCCCACGTACGGCCCCGGCGCGATCTCACTGATGACCGTGCTGAACTGCGCGCTGTCCGCAACGATCCAGAACCCCCAGAACAGACTCAGCGCCAGCACCACCCCCGGGGGCGGGTCGCCCCACAGCAGCAGCCCGGCCAGAAGCAGCGCCGCGCCGCCCGACAGCCACATGGACAGCTCCGTCAGGCGCGTGCGGCCCCAGCGGTCCCCCAGCACGCCCCCCACCACGCAGCCCAGCGCGCCCACCCCCACCACGCCGAAGGTCGCCAGCGCCGCGCCCCTCAGCGCGTCCGGCTGACCCGCCCCGCTCAGCACCCCGCCGAAGAACAGCGCGAACCACGTCCACATGGCGTACAGCTCCCACATGTGCCCCAGGTACCCCAGGGTCGCCAGGGCCGGGCCACGAGCCGTCAGGACCCGCCACGCCTGCGCCGGACGGAACGGCGGGGCCTTCGTCGCCAGCGGGCCCGGCGGCACCGGCAGTGCCAGCAGCCCGCCCAGCGCTGCCAGCGCACTCGTCACGCCCACGACCACCCGCCAGTCCGCGCCGCCCAGACCGTTCACGAGATGCGGGCTAGCCGACCCCAGTGTCAGCGCCCCCACCATGACCCCCAGCGCCAGCCCCCGCCCCCGCGAGAAGTAGGTGCTCATGGCCCGCAGCGCCGGGGGGTACACGAGCGCCAGCGCCGCCCCCACGCCCGCGCGGGCCAGCAGCGCCCCCCACAGGCCAGGGTGCAGCAGCAGGGCCGCGTTCGCGCCCGCCGCCAGCAGCGCCCCCACCGCGATCAGCACGCGCGGCTGCGCCCGGTCGGCGAGGTTCAGCGCGGCACTCAGCACCGCGCCCAGCACGAAGCCCAGCTGCACCGCCAGCGTCAGCCACGACCCCTGAACGGCGTTCAGGCCCCAGCCCTCACGCAGCTGCGGCAGCGCGGCGGCCGCGCTGAACCACGGGCTCATGCCGAGCACCACGCTCAGGGCCAGCAGGATCAGCGCGGCGGTCGGGGACAGGCGGGCGGCAGGAACAGGTGGGGTCATCGGGCGCCCCCCACCCTACGCGACCCGGACGCCGACGGCCGGGGTCTCGGCGGTCAGGGGGCCGCGTCCAGCGCCGCGCGCCGCGCCCGCACGATCGGGCGGCGGTGATCACCCTCCGGCAGCAGGGTCTCCAGGGTGTCCAGGCACTCCGGGTCGTCGAAGCGCGACGCGTACCGCCACAGCAGGTCCGGGTCCCCCGACCGGCATACCGCCCCCCGCAGCGCCGCGTCCAGGTACTCGCGCCAGTACGTCAGCAGCGGCGACGCCGAGTGCGGCAGCAGCGGCCCGTCGTACAGGTCGGCGGCCTCGCCCACCCGCCCGGCCAGCAACAGCTCCTCGACGCGCTGCACGTCCAGCGTCAGCGGCACGCTCAGGCGGTACGGCCGCGACGCGATCTGCCCGCCCAGCAGCGCGCGCAGCGTGCTCACCTCTGACTTCAGGGTGCTCAGGCTGATCGGCTGATCCCCGTACACATGCGCGTGCAGCGCGTCCAGGCTCAGGCCGCCCGGGTTCAGGGCCAGCACGCACAGCAGTTCATGCTGCCGGGGCGTGAGGTGCAGGTGCTGCCCGCCGAACGTCACGCGCGCCGGCCCGCAGAACGCGAGGTTCAGCGCCGCCGCCGGGCTGCGCGGCCGCCCCCCGATGGCCTGCTCGATCTGCGCGGCGTAGTGCCGGGCGCTCGCCAGTCCCAGCGGCGTGCTGTGCTCCCAGGTGCTGCTGATGTCCAGCACGCCCAGCAGCGCGCCCGTACCGGTGTCGCGGATCGGGCTGGAGTAACACACCCAGTCGTGCACGGTCTGCACGTAATGCTCGGCGCTGAACACCCGCACCGGCTGGCGCGTGCGCAGCGACAGCGCCAGGGCGTTCGTGCCCACGCTGCCCTCGCCCCACTGCCCGCCCGGCACGAAATTCACGCTGCGGGCCAGCCCGGTCATGCGCGCGCTGCCCTGCGTCCACAGCAGCGTGCCGTCCACGTCCCCCACCGCCACGATCAGGTCGGCCTCCTCGGCCAGGCGGCGCAGCTCCGGGATCAGGCCGCGCACGCCGTACTCCAGCGGGCTCTCCTGCCACGCGTGCTGCACGTCCGCCTCGGCCTTCACGGGCGCACTGACCCGCTCGGGCGGCACGGTCAGCGACGAGCGCGCCCAGGACGCCGCGACCTCCTGCGTGACGGGCGTGTCGGCGGGCACCTGCGGGTCGGCGGGAGCAGGCGTGGGCTGCCGGGACACGAAGCGGTGCCAGGCGCGGATCAGGTGCTGCCGTTCCAGCGTCAATCTGTCGTTCATGGCGCGACCTCGTGAGGCGGCCAGCGCCGCGCGGAATCAGGGCGGCCCACCGTGAGGCGCGGTGGAGCGGCGAACAGCGGGTGATGCCCCCACGCTAGCACTCCCGCCGCCCCGGGAGGACACGCGGCCCGGGGCGCGTCTGTACACCCTGGTGGGGGAGGGCAGGCGCCCAGGCGCATGGGGGCAGGGGCAACTGTGCCCGCCCGCGCACCCTTTTCCAACCTTGGTGTGTTTAGATGGGGACGGTCAGACAACTCAGCTTCCACCCCTCTGGAATCCCTTCATTCCACCCCGCCCGTGGGAGGCCCGCATGAACGTCACCCTGACAGTGAACGGCAAGACCTACACCCGTGACGTGGAGCCCAGGACGCTCCTCGTCCACTTCATCCGCGAGGACCTCGGCCTGACCGGCACGCACGTCGGCTGCGACACCAGCCAGTGCGGCGCGTGCACCGTGCACGTGAACGGCGACGCCGTGAAAAGCTGCACGCTCCTGGCCGTGCAGGCGCAGGGCGCCGACGTCACCACCATCGAGGGCCTCGGCACGCCCGGCGACCTGCACCCCCTCCAGACCGGCTTCTGGGAGGAACACGGCCTCCAGTGCGGGTTCTGCACGCCCGGCATGATCATGGCCTCCGCCGAACTCCTCAAGCACAATCCCAACCCCAGCGAGGACCAGATTCGCCACCACCTTGAAGGCAACTACTGCCGCTGCACCGGGTACCACAACATCATCAAGGCCGTGCAGCACGCCGCCGGTGCCATGCAGGGCGCCTCCCAGGCCGCCGACGACTGAGGCCGGGGCTCTGCCCTGAGCTCGCGCGCCACTTCCGACCAGACCACAGCCCACTCCCAGGGAGGCATCACCCCATGAGCGAGACCCGGACGGACAAGTATTTCGGTCAGGCCCTCAAGCGCAAGGAGGACCCGCGCTTTATCACAGGCACCGGCAACTACACCGACGACATGGTGCTGCACGGCATGGTGCACGCCGCGATGGTGCGCAGCCCCTACGCGCACGCGAAGATCACGGGCATCAACACGGACTCCGTGAAGGACATGCCGGGTGTGATCCGCGTGCTGACCGGGCAGGACGTGCAGGACGCCGGGCTGGGCAGCATCCCGGTCGGCTGGCTGCTCCCGGACCTGAAGACGCCCGCGCACCCCGCCATCGCCCTGACGGAAGCGAACCACGTCGGGGACATCGTGGCGGTCGTGATCGCCGAGACGCGCGCGCAGGCCGAGGACGCCGCCGCCGCGCTGGAAGTCGACTACGAGGCGCTGCCTGCCGTGGCGACCACCCACGCGGCGCTGGCCGACGGCGCGCCCCTGGTGCACGACGACGTGCCCGGCAACGTCGCCTTCCACTGGGAGATCGGGGACGAGGCCGCCACCACCGAGGCCTTCAGGGGCGCGGCCCGCACCGTCCGCGTGAAACTGCGCAACCACCGGCTGGTCGCCAACCCCATCGAGCCGCGCAGCAGCCTCGCGCAGTTCACCCCGGCGGGCGGCGACTACCTGCTGTACACCACCAGCCAGAACCCCCACATTCACCGCCTGATCATCGCGGCGTTCGTGATGAGCATCCCCGAACACAAGCTGCGCGTGATCAGCCCCGACGTGGGCGGCGGCTTCGGCACGAAGATCTTCCAGTACCAGGAAGAGGTCATCGTGCTGCTCGCCTCGCGCCTGATCGGCCGCCCCGTGAAGTGGACCGCGCGGCGCAGCGAGGCCTTCGTCAGCGACGCGCAGGGCCGCGACCACGACACCGAGGCCGAACTGGCCGTCAGTGAGGACGGCAAGATCCTGGGCTTCCGCGTGAACACCCACGCGAACCTCGGCGCGTACCAGACGCTGTTCGCTCCCGCCGTCCCCACGTACCTGTACGGCACGCTGCTGAACGGCGTGTACAAGATGCCCGCCATTCACGCCAAGGTCACGGGCGTCATGACGAACACCGTGCCCGTGGACGCCTACCGCGGCGCGGGCCGCCCCGAGGCGACGTACCTCATCGAGCGGATCGTGGACATGGCCGCGCACGAACTGAACATGGACCCGGCCGAACTGCGCCGCCAGAACTTCATCCAGCCCGACGAGTTCCCCTACCAGACGCCCGTGGCGCTCGTGTACGACAGCGGCGACTACGAACCCGCGCTGGATCAGGCCATGCAGTTGATGAACTACACGGCCCTGCGCGACGAACAGGCCCGCATGAAAGGCGGGAAGAAGATCCTCGGCGTGGGCCTGATCTCCTTCCTGGAAGCCTGCGGACTGGCCCCCAGCGCCCTGGTCGGGCAGCTCGGCGCGCAGGCCGGACAGTGGGAATCGAGCCTCGTGCGCGTGCACCCCACCGGGAAGGTCGAACTGTACACCGGCAGCCACAGCCACGGGCAGGGCCACGAGACGGCCTTCCCGCAGATCGCCGCCGACGAACTCCAGATTCCCATCGAGGACATCGAACTCATCCACGGGGACACCGGCCGCATGCCCTACGGCTGGGGCACCTACGGCAGCCGCTCGGCGGCGGTGGGCGGCAGCGCCCTGAAACTCGCGCTGCAGAAGATCACCGCGAAGATGAAGAAGATCGCCGCGCACCTGCTGGAAGCCAGCGAGGACGACATCGAGCACGAGGGAGGCGTGTTCCGCATCAAGGGCGCGCCGGACAAGAGCAAGACCTTCTTCGACATCGCCCTGATGGCCCACCTCGCGCACAACTACCCCGCCGACCTGGAACCCGGCCTGGAAGCCACCGCGTTCTACGACCCGAAGAACTTCGTGTACCCCTTCGGGACGCACATCGCCGTCGTGGAGATCGACACCGACACCGGCCACGTGAAACTGCGCGGCTACGGCAGCGTGGACGACTGCGGGCCCCTCATCAACCCCCTGATCGCCGAGGGACAGGTGCACGGCGGCGTCGCCCAGGGCATGGGCCAGGCGCTGCTGGAAGAGGCCGCGTACGACGAGGACGGCAACCTGCTGGCCGGGACGTACATGGAGTACGCCATGCCCCGCGCGGACGACGTGCCGTTCATCCAGCACGGCCACACCGTCACCCCCAGCCCCCACAACCCTCTGGGCGTCAAGGGCATCGGCGAGGCCGGCACGATCGCCAGCACCGCCGCCGTCGCCAACGCCGTCATGGACGCCCTGTGGCACGAGGCGGGCATCGCGCACCTCGATATGCCCTACACCGCCGAGAAGGTCTGGCGCGCCCTGAAAGACGCGCGGGCCAGCCAGCCGCAGGCCGCCGACGACTGAAGCGTCGATGGGTGAAGGTTGATGGTTGATAGACCATCCCTTCTCCATCGACCATTACCTTTCAACCATCACCCCATCCCGGAGGGATTCATGTATCCAGCCAGTTTCGAGTACCACAAGGCCGAGAGTGTCGATCAGGCCCTCGCCGCGCTTGCCGAGAATCCTGACCTGAAGGTCATCGCGGGGGGGCACAGCCTGCTGCCCGCCATGAAACTCCGACTGGCGCAACCGCCCGCGCTGCTGGACATCTGGGGGATCCAGGAAATGAAGGGCATCACCCGCGACGGAGACCACTGGGTGGTCGGCGCGATGACCACGCATGCGGACGTGCTGCGCAGCGACCTGCCCCTGTTCCCGGAAGTGGCGGGCTGGGTCGGCGACCCCATGGTCCGCAACCGCGGCACCATCGGCGGCTCACTGGCGCACGCCGACCCCAGCGCCGACTACCCCGCCGCCGCCCTGGCGCTGGGCGTGGAATTCGTCATCCGCGGCCCCGGCGGGGAGCGCACCCTGCACGCCGACGACATGTTCCAGGGCATGTTCGAGAGTGCGGTGCAGCCCGGCGAACTCCTGACCCACATCCGCATCCCCGCCACCACCCAGGCGAGCGCGTACGAGAAGTTCCGTCACCCCGCCAGCCACTACGCCGTCGTGGGTGTGGCCGTGGTGCGGCACGCGGACGGCAGCGTGCGCGCCGCGTACACCGGCGCCGCCGAGAAGGCGCACCGCCTGACGAAACTGGAGGACGCCGTGAACGCCTCCCAGAGCGTGCCCACTGGCCTCGTGGACGCGGGCGACCTGCTCGGGGACCGCTTTGCCAGCGCCGAGTACCGCGCGCACCTCGTGGACGTCCTCGCGGCCCGCGCCGTGGGGCGCCTCGGCTGACTTTCATAATGGCGCCCACTCCACGTGCAGGAGTGGGCGCCCGCCGGTCCAGCTACTGGATCAGGCCCGCCACGCCGTTGATCGTCACCGCGATGATCACCGTGCCGAACACGAACGACAGCAGCGCGTGCCCCAGCAGCAGGCGGCGCATGGCGCGGGTGTTCAGGTTCGTGTCGCTCACCTGATACGTCATGCCGATCGTGACGCTCAGGTACGCGAAATCCCAGTACGTGGGCTCCTCCAGGTTGCCCTCCCCGTGCGGGAACAGCACGCCGCGTCCGTCCCGGTAGTAGCGGCGCGCGTAGTGCAGGGTGTACTCGGTCTGCACGAGCAGCCAGCTCGTGGCGACCGTCCCCACCGCCAGGGCCGTGAGCAGCAGCTCCCGGGTGCCCCTGGCGTCGTGCGCGTCGGACAGCAGGAACACCACGCCGATCAGGCTCACCAGGGCGGCCGTCATGGTGATCGTCCCGGCCAGCGCCCGGCTGTCATCCTCGCGCGTGGCGAGTTCCCGCGTCCGGGCGGGCCCCGCGCGCATCATGAGAGGCCACAGCTGCGCCATCACGGTCAGCGTGAACGCCACCCAGCCCAGCAGGATCCGCGCCTCCGGCGGCCAGACGTGGGGCGTGGCGAGGCCCACCAGCAGGCCCACCACGAGCCCGATCAGCAGGCGGCGGGCCGCGTGATGAGGCTGCCGGGCGTTCAGGGTCATGCGCGGAGCCTACACCGGGAGGTTGTCATCCGGCGCTCGTGAAGCGTTCATGGGCGCTGGCTACCGTGGGAAGGATGAAACGAGTGATCTTGGCCGCCGCTGGACTGATGCTGGGCGTGGCGAGCGCCGCGACGCCGCCCGTGCAGGTGAATTACCGCGTGTACCAGTACGCCTGCGCGGGCGGGCAGAACCTCAAGGTTTACTACGTGCAGTTCGGCGACCAGCCCATGTTCGCCATGCTCGACTGGAAGGGCCAGCGACACGGACTGGCGCAGGCCATCAGCGCCAGCGGCGCCCGCTACGCCAGCCTCAGCGGCCCCGCCGGAGCGCGCGGCGGCCTGCAATGGTGGGAACACCAGGGCACGGCAGAACTCAGTACCTTTGTCGGGAACAGCACGACCACCACAAAGACCCTCCTGACCGGGTGCAAGACCTCGGGCCGCTGAACGGCACCCCTCCGGCAAGTGAATGAGAGGGAGGCGCAGGAACAGCGACGCGCCCATCCACCTCCCTGAAGACGATTCTCACAGCAGAATTCAGGAGGATTGAAGGTACCTTCAATCCTCCTGAACGAGCAGAGCGAGCACCTGACAACACCAGCGGTTGGAAGTGGAATTGAAGGGCGTGGTGTTGGCCCCATGGTGGAACTGGAAACCGCTGTCAGTCCGCGGTTGCCTGGGCGAGCAGCGCCTCGATCTCCTTGATGCCGGGCTGCTGCGCGAGGATGCGCTGCGCGATCTCGCGGGTGCGCTCGGCCTGCCCAGTGCGGTTCCAGGCGAGCAGGGCCCCCTGACGGTACCAGTGGTACTGGAGGGGCACGCCGATCTGCACGGCCCGGTCGAAGGCCTGAGCGGCCTCCGGCGCCTGCCCCAGCGACAGGCGCGCCTGCCCCAGGCCCCACCAGTCGAACGCGGTCGCGCCGCCCTTCTGGGTGCGGGCCTGCATCTCGTCACGCAGGCGCGTCCAGTTGGCGGCCTCGTCCCAGTCCCTGCCCAGCAGGCGCTTGACGTCGGCCTCACGGTTGGCGGGGTACGCGAGCAGGTACTCGCCGTTGTAGTAGTTCCAGAGCCGCTCGAACTGCGCCTCGCTGTGGGTGAGTTTCGCGCCCAGCAGCGAGTCGCTGCTCGTCAGGCCCTGCGCGCCGTACCCGTACACCGTGCGGAAGTGGGCGGTGTTGTCCCCGTCCTTCAGGCGCTGCTGCACCACAACGGGCAGTTTTGCGGCGATCAGGGCGCGCAGCAGCTCCGGCGTGCCCCCGTACCGGATGACGGTGCGCAGCCCCTGCCGCTCGAGGTACGCGGCGACCTCCTGAGTGCTGACCTCCACGTCGTTCGGGCCGTCCTTCAGCGCGGCGGCCGCCTGCGCCTGCGTGACCTTCTTCCCGTGGTAACCCAGCACCACGGACGCCGTGACCGGACCGCAGTTGTTCAGCGCCTGATTGTCGTGCCCCACGCCGCTCAGGGTGAGGCTGGCGGGCCGCGCGGTCTGCGCCTCGGACATGCAGGCCCCCAGGGCCGGGGCGAGCAGCAGGGAAACCAGGACAATCCGTTTCATGTCAAGCAGTCTGAAGGGTGCGGCGCGGGACTGCCTTCAGCCCCATTGAAGCGTCCCTGACGCCATCCTTCACCCCTTTCCAACAATGCGGCCCGGCATGCAGACACGGCCCAGGCCCACACAGCGGGCCGCTCTAACGCCTTCTTTAAGTCTTTTCGCTCTCGGTGTTTTCTCGTAGGTGCGCGTACACTCTTCCGGTGACTGTTGCTGCGCCGAACCTGTCGAAACTGCTGCCCGCCGCCCCGCCCGGAAATCTGCTGCTGCTGCCGCAGGTGGCGCGCGCGGCGCTGTTCGCGGCGTTCCCGGGCCCGGCCGTACTGCTGACCACCCCCGACCGCCTGGGCAGTTACGCCACGGCCGGGGTGCTGGGCGCGCCGGTCAGCGTGAACCCGGGCCTGCGCGACTGGGACGCCCGGCACGAGCACGTGGTGCTGGACGTGAACACCGCGCTGGACCTGTTCCCGTCCCGCCCGGAGGACCACGCGCTGACCCTGAAGGTGGGGGCCAGCTACCCGCGTGAGGTCCTGCTGGAACGCCTGGAACGCCTGGGCTACGAGCGCGGCGAGGAGCCGGGCTTCGAGATTCAGGGCGACACGCTGGAACTGCGCCTGTCGGCCGGGTCGGGCCTACCCGCGGAAGCGGAGGAGGGCCTGTGGGTCCGCGCCGAGTTCTTCGGGGATGAGCTGGACACCCTGCGTTTCCTGAAGCCCGGCGCGCTGACGGGCGAGAAGGCGCAGAGCTTCACGCTGGAACCCACCGCCGACTACCTGACGGAGGTGAAGTGGGACGCCACGCGACTGGACCTGCTGCCCGGGCGGGTGTTCCTGGATTCGCCGGAGTTCTACGCGTCCGCGCTGGGCGTCCTGATCGACACCTTCTGGCCGAAACTGGCCGGGCGCGAGGTGACGAGCTTCGGGCGCTCACCGCTGGACCTGCCGGACCTGGACACCGGCCTGACCACTCTGCCGTTCTACCGCGCGCGCCTGAGCGACCTGGAACGCGACGTCAGCGAGTGGCGCGACGCGGACTACCGCGTGATGATCCTCGTCAGGCACGACCGCACCGCCGCGTACCTCGCCGACAAGCTGCTGAACACCCATGAGATCCCCTGGCTGAAGCTTCCCCGCGTCCCGCAAGGAGGCCTGGGTTTCCTGCGTGCGGCAGGGGAGGGCGGCTTCGTCATCCCCGAGCACAAGACCGTCGTCCTGACCGAGGACCTGATCTACGGCTTCCAGGGCGGCAGCGCCCTGCGCGGCAAGCGCCTCAGCGGCAAGCCCGTCACGGACGCGCTGGGCCTGCATGTCGGTGATTACCTGATTCACCCCGAGCACGGCATCGGGCAGTTCGAGGGCCTGGAAACCCGCAAGGTGCTGGGCGTCACCCGCGATTACCTGAACCTCACGTACCGGGGCGGCGCGCGCCTGAGTGTCCCCATCGAGCAGTTGCCCGTCCTGCGCCGCCACCCCGGCACCACCGACGACCCGCCCAGCTTAAGTTCCTTCGACAAGAAGGACTGGGCGAAAGCCAAGGAGAAGGCCCGCAAGAACGCTGAGGCCGTCGCCGCAAAGCTGCTCGTGCAGTACGCCGCGCGGCAGGTCACGCCCGGCAACGCCTTCCCCGCGCAACCCGAATGGGACAGTCAGGTCGAGGCGAATTTCAAGTTCGAACTCACCGCCGACCAGAAGACCGCGCTGAAAGAAACCATGCGCGACCTGGAGAAGGCCAACCCCGCCGACCGCCTCATCTCCGGCGACGTGGGCTTCGGGAAGACCGAGGTGGCCCTGCGCGCCGCGCACCGCGTCGTCGGGCACGGCAAACAGGTCGCCGTGCTCGTCCCCACCACCCTGCTCGCAGAACAGCACACCAGCACCTTCGTCGAACGCTTCAAGGGCCTCCCCGTGCGCGTCGAGGGCCTCTCCCGCTTCACCACCCCCCAGCAGGCCAAAGCCATCCTGGCCGACACCGCCAAAGGCAAGGTCGACATCCTCATCGGCACGCACCGCCTCCTCAGCGGCGACGTGCAGTTCCGCGACCTGGGCCTGATCATCGTCGACGAGGAACACCGCTTCGGCGTCGGCCAGAAAGAAAAACTCCGCGCCCTGCGCGGCCTGCCCGACGTCCCCAAGGACGGCAAGCTCGACATCCCCGAGGACGCCCGCGCCGTCGACACCCTCGCCCTGTCCGCCACGCCCATCCCCCGCACCCTCTACATGAGCATGGTCGGCCTGCGCGACATGAGCAGCATCCAGACGCCCCCCAAGGGCCGCAAACCCATCCAGACCGTCCTCGCCCCCTTCGACCCCATCACGGTCCGCGACGCCATCCTCAGCGAGATCGAACGCGGCGGCAAGGTCTTCTACATCCACGACCGCATCGCCAGCATCGGCGCCCGCAGCCTCTACCTGCGCAATCTCGTCCCCGAAGCCCGCATCGGCGTCGCCCACGGCCGCATGAACGAAGAAGAACTCGAAGAAATCATGCTCGGCTTCGAACAGGGCGCCTTCGACGTCCTCCTCGCCACCACCATCGTCGAAACCGGCCTCGACATCCCCGAGGCGAACACCATCCTCATCGAACGCAGCGACCGCCTCGGCCTCGCCCAGCTCTACCAGCTCCGAGGCCGCGTCGGCCGCCGCGCCCAGACCGCCTACGCCTACCTGTTCTACCCCCCCCGCATGACCGAGAACGCCCAGCGCCGCCTCTGGGCCATCGCCGACCTCCAGGACCTCGGCTCAGGGCACCTGCTCGCCGAGAAAGACATGGAAATCCGCGGCGTGGGCAACATCCTCGGCGAAGAACAACACGGCCACGTCCAGGCCGTCAGCATCGACGTGTACACCGAACTCCTCGCCGAAGCCGTCGCCAAACTCAAAGGCGAGAAGATCGAAGCCCCCGCCACCATCAGCATCGACCTCCCCATCGACGCCCGCCTCAGCCCCGAATACTTCGCCAGTGCCGATGGACAGGGGGACGAAGAAGCCCGCATCGCCACCTACGGCCGCCTCTCCGACAGCCGCACCCTCCAGGCCATCAGCCGCGTCGAACGCGACCTCCGCAAAAAATACGGCCCCCCCACCCCCGAAGTGCAGAACTTCATCGACCTCGCCAAACTCCGCCTCACCGCCGCCGCCCGCCGCGTCCTCAGCATCGGCGAAACCATGACCCAGATCCAGATCACCTTCGCCTACAAAACCCTCGACTACGACGCCCCCGGCCTGCGCGCCTTCCCCTACAAGACCGAAGTCGTCACGTTCCCACCCAGCGTCAAACTCGACAAACGCGGGCTGAAACCCAACGACTACGCGCGCACGCTGATCGACCTGCTCGGGTATTTCGGGTAAACACGCCGGGCTTTCGGGGAGAGGCGGAGCCGCGCCTGAATCCGACGGTGGAAGGTCTGCGCCTGGCGGTAGGTCGCCCTGTTGGAATGGTTGCGCCTGCGGCGGGCTGCCCCACCCCCCAACCCCCTCCCCCAGAGGGGCAGGGGGGCTTACGTTGCACTGGGCAAGAGTTTTGACTCGGGCGGCGTGATTGTGGTGGGCGGTGACGGGTCCGGCTTCGACGCTATCCTCCGCCCCCCGCAAGGCCCGCGCGCTGCGCGCACGACGGCCGGTGGGGGTCTGCGGTCAGGTGATCGGTGGGACGCTTCGCGCCGCTGATCGACTTTCAAAACCACGCTTTTGCCCAAGCGAGAAAAAGTAGAACTTTCCGGCACGCACCACGTTGACTGGCCCCACAACCGTCGCGGCAGCCGAGCCCGTCGTGCGCGCAGCGCGCGGGGCGCCCGCAGCGAACCCGGAGGTTTGCAGACACATCAGTGGCCGTCCCCGCCCGTGACCTACCTAGAAAGCCAGAGAAATACCTGCCGAGCGCAGCGACCGCTCCCCCTGCCCCTCTGGGGGAGGGGGCTGGGGGGTGGGGCAGCCCGCCGCGAGGCGCACCCATTCCAACTCAATTCCGGTAGACACGGCAGTCCGCCCCACGCGCAGCCCCACGACGTCACTGCCGAACGGCTCACCCCGCGAGGCTGGGCGGCGTGCTGGGCGCTGCGGGTGGTAGTGGTTCGAGTGTTTCGCCGTTGAGGAGCGCGGCGAATTCCTCTCCGGTGAGGGTTTCGCGGGTGAGGAGGACGGTGACGATCTCGTGGACGCGGGTGAGGTGTTCGCCGATGAGGTCGGTGGCGCGGGTGTAGGCGGCGTCGATGAGGGTTTTGATTTCGGTGTCGATCTGCGCGGCGGTGTGTTCGCTCATGGGGAGCATCTGGGGGCCGCTGCCGAGGTAGGTGCCCTGGTCGGTGGCGTGGGCGACTTTGCCGATGGTGGGGCTCATGCCCCATTCGGTGACCATGCGGCGGGCGATGCTGGTGGCCTGCTGGAAGTCGTTCTGGGCGCCGGTGGTGATTTCGCCGAAGATGATGTCTTCGGCGGCGCGGCCGGCGAGGGCGACGGCGATCATGTCTTCGAGGGCGGGGCGGGTGACGTGGAGGCGGTCGTCGGCGTCGGGCATCATGTACCCGGCGGCGCGGCCGCGGGGGACGACGGTAAGTTTGGCGACGCGGTTGGCGTGCGGCAGGAGCTGGGCGGCGAGGGCGTGACCGACCTCGTGGTAGGCGGTGACCTTGCGGTCGGCCTCGCGCACGACCATGCTGCGCCGTTCCGGGCCCATCAGCACCCGGTCACGCGCCTCGTCCACGTCCCGCCCCGTGATCCGGGTCCGCCCCGACCGCGCCGCCAGCAGCGCCGCCTCGTTCAGCAGGTTCTCCAGGTCCGCCCCCACCATCCCGGCCGTGCGCCGCGCGATCACCCCCAGGTCCACGCTGGGGTCCAGGGGTTTCTTGCGCGCGTGAATGCGCAGGATCATCTCGCGGCCCCGCACGTCCGGGGCGTCCACCACGACCTGCCGGTCGAAGCGGCCCGGTCGCAGCAGCGCCGCGTCGAGCACGTCGGGGCGGTTGGTGGCGGCCAGGATGATGACCTCCTGCCCACTGCCGAAGCCGTCCATCTCCACCAGAAGCTGATTTAAAGTCTGTTCGCGTTCGTCGTTGCCGCCCTGCATGTTCATGCCGCGTTTGCGGCCGACGGCGTCGATCTCGTCGATGAAGACGATGCAGGGGGCGTTCTTGCGGGCCTGCTCGAAGAGGTCACGGACGCGGGCGGCGCCGACACCGACGAACATCTCGACGAAGTCGCTGCCGGAGATGCTGAAGTAGGGGACGCGCGCCTCGCCCGCGACTGCTTTGGCCAGCAACGTCTTGCCGGAACCGGGGGGGCCGACGAGGAGGACGCCGTGGGGGATGCGGGCGCCGAGCTGGTGGTAGCGGTCGGGGTGGCGGAGGAAATCGACGACTTCCTGGAGGTCGGCTTTGGCCTCGTCGCAGCCGGCGACGTCGCCGAAGGTGAGTTTGATCTGACCCTCGCTGATCACCGCCGCCCGTGACCGCCCGAAGTTCGTGGGGTTCGCGCCGCCCTGCGCGCCGCGCATGGAACGCCACAGCACCACGAGGATCAGCCCGGTCAGGACCAGGGGCAGCAGTTGCCCCAGCCAGCCTAGGGTGCTGCCGCCGCCCGTGACGTTCAGGGGCACGTCGGCGGCGCGGATGCGTTTCAGGGTCGCGCCGTCCGGCGGGACGACCAGCGAGCGGACCCGCAGGCCGCCCGCGTCGTTCAGGGTGACGTTGGCCAGTCCGGCGCTGTTCAGCGTGACGCGCGTCACCTGACCGCCGCTCAGGTCCGCGAAGAAGCGGTTGGTGGTGTACGGTCCGTCCTGGGCGGGGCGGGCAGGCAGCGCGGCCGAAACGCCGAGCAGGGCCAGCAGGAGCAGCGGCAGCGGGCGTGTGGGACGCATGCTCCATCCTACGCCCGGCGGGGGGCGCCACTTCGTGAAAGCGGCACTCAGCTTCCGGTCAGTTTCGCGTCATAGGGTGATCACATGCGCACTGCACTTCTGCTCGGCACCCTGGCCCTGGGCCTCAGCGCCTGCTCCGTCACTATCCGTCCCAACCTGGGGCTCCAGGGGTCCGGCAGCAACCTCATCACCTCGTTCCGGCCGGACCGTGGGGAGGGCAGCACCTACGCCGTAGGCGAGTCGGTGCGGTTCGTGGTGAACACCCGCACGGCCGGGTACGTCACCCTGATCGCCCTGCAGGGCAGCGAGGCCAGCACCATCGTGCGCAACGTATACGTGCCCGCCGGGACGACCGTGTTCCCCCGCGCGCAGGACGGCGTGACGTACAACGTCTCCACGCCGCGCGGCCTGCAGCGCGTCCGCGCGATCTTCACCCGCGTGCGGCCCACCAGTGATCTGGTGCTGCGCGGCACGTACGACGAGGGCCGCTGGAACGCCACGAGCAGCGCGTACCTCCAGCCGTACGCTGTGGAGGACCGCGACGTGCAGGAGACCTACCTGTACATCCGCTGAGCCGCGCCCACATGCCGGAGGCTGCCTGAATCGCAGGGGGCCTCCGGCATGCGCGGTCTGGGTCAGCGGGGCCGTGGCAACCGCGTGCGGCGTGGCGTGCGCGTGGGGTGTTGGTCCTGCTTTCCTTTCCATACCCGGATCAGGGGGCGCAGTCCGGCGTCCGCCAGCCCGCCGGCGCAGATCAGGGCGGCCGCCATGCGTTGCCGCTCGGCGCGGTCCTGGCCCACCAGCACGAGGGCGCGGGCCTGCGCCAGGGCGCCCAGGGTCTCGTCCGACCGACCGGGCAGGGTCAGCGGTGGGCTGGGCCATGCGGGCACCGGGAAGCGTGGCGCCAGTTTCGGGCTATCCTCGACCAGCCAGCTCCACAGGGCCGGGTCGGTCAGGACGCTGCTCGTCTGCACGCGCCGCAATTCCGGCTGTGCCGACCAGCGCCACGCGCCGGGACGGGCATACCCGGCGCGCAGCAGCCCCACGGCGCTGACCCGGCGGGCCACACAGGTCGTGCCCAGGCCATCCTCGGCCGCCCAGTCGCGCAGGACGCGGTGCAACTGCGCGAAGGTGCCGCCGGACGCAACCACGTCCACCAGCGAGGCGCAGCGGTCCTCACGGACCAGATCACCGGGGCTCAGGCCCACCCCGGCCAGCAGGGGCCGTAGGGTGGTCGCCTGCGCCGGGGTCAGTGTCGCGTTCAGCAGCGACACGTTCAGGGCCGAGACTCGCCACGTCACGGCCACGCCGCCCAGCAGGCCACTCAGGTACGCGCGTAGCGGGTCGGGAGAGCGGCCCACGAACACCAGATCCCGCCCGGCGGCGGCCACCAGCACGCCGGCCAGCGCGGCCCGCAGCGTCGGCAGGTACGCGCCTGCCTCGCCCAGGTCGGGGGTTACACCCAGCCCGTCCGGGCGGGTCACGTCCCACACCTGGGGCCCGCTCGACCGGTAGAGGGAGGCTGGACTCGACATGCCGCCATGTTGCGCCGCGCCGGGGGCGGGTCGCATCCGCCACCCGGCGCACCCGGGACTAGGCCGGTTATCCTGCCCGCATGAGCCTCACCTTTCAGGACGCGAGCGCGCGCGTGGACGCTTTCATCTCCCAGTTCAAGGAGGGGTACTTCCCGCCGCTGCTGATGCTGGCCCGCCTGACCGAGGAGACCGGCGAGATCGCCCGTGTCATCGCGCATCAGAACGGCAAGACGCCCAAGGCGGGCGAGGACGCCGGGGATCTGGAGATGGAACTCGCGGACCTGCTGTTTGTGACGATCTGCATGGCGAACGAGCGCGGGCTGGATCTGGAACGCGGCTTCGAGCGGATGATGGCGAAGATCGAGGGGCGGGACGCGACCCGCTGGACGAAGAAGGACGAACCGCAGGACCCGGCGGACCGCGCCGCCGAGGAGGGCGCGCTGTGACGGCCGACCCGCGCTACCCGATCGGGCCGATGCCCACGCCCCTGACCCTGACCCCCACTGAACGGGTCGAGGCGCTGGGTCAGGTGTTCGCGCTGCCCGCGGACCTGTTCGAGGCGGTGCAGGGCCTCTCGGAGGATCAACTGGTCACCCCGTACCGCGAGGGGGGCTGGACGGTGCGGCAGGTCGTGCATCACGTCGCGGAGAGCCACATGAACGCCTTCATTCGCCTGAAGCTCGCGCTGACCGAGGACAACCCGGTGGTCAAGCCGTACGAGGAGGACCGCTGGGCGACCCTGTCCGACCACGAGCTGGTGCCCGAGGTGAGCCTGAACCTCATCGATGCGCTGCACTCGCGGCTGGGGATGTTGTTCGCGTCCCTGGACCCGCAGGGGGACGACTGGGCGCGCCCGTGGACTCACCCGGCGCAGGGCCGCACGTACAGCGTGGATACGCTGCTGGCCATGTACGCGTGGCACGGGCGGCATCACGTGGCGCAGATCACGGCCCTGCGCGAGCGGATGGGCTGGTAGGCGTGCGCGGGGCACGCTGATGCAGTTCGGCCCTGAGCTGCACACCCCTGTAGAGCACCGCGCGGCGGGTGTGGTCGTCCTGAACGAGGCGGGTGACATCCTGCTCGTGCGGGAGGGGGGCGTGCCGGGGCAGCCGCAGAAGGCCGGGCTGTGGCACATTCCCAGCGGCACCGTCGAACCCGGCGAGAACCCGCAGGACACGGCGGTGCGCGAGGCCTGGGAGGAGGCGGGTGTCCGCGCGGGCCTGCTGACGTTCCTCGCGGCGTACCTGGGGCACTTCCCGGACGGCGAGCCGGTGCTGCGGCACGCGTGGCTGGCCGAGGCGCGGCCCGGCTCGACCTTCACGCCCACCGTGCCCGACGAGGTGCTGGAGGTGAGGTTCGTCCCGAAGGCCGAGTTCGACGCGCTGTACGGCGCCGGGCTGATCCGCATGCACCACACGAAACTGTTCTACGAGGACGCCCTGCGCGAACGCGGGCGTCGGGGCGCCACGCCGACCGGCTGACGGGTCAGCGGCGCGCGGCGGGCGAGGCGTCGGCGCGCGGCACGAGCACGATGGCGTTCGGGACGGGGCGGCTCCAGACGGTGTTCAGGTACCCGCCCAGGTTCGCGTACCCGCCGGTGACGAACGCGGTGGCGCTGCTGCCGCTGTCGAGCCGCACGGCGTCCCGCACGCCCGCCCGGGCGAGCGCGGCGGCGAAGGCCTCGGGGCTGCCGTGCGTCAGGAACGCGATGGTGGGCTGACCCGCCAGCGTCCCGAACGCCACCTGCCGGGTGGGCCGCCAGATGCTCGCGGCGGTGTTGAAACCCTCGCGGGCCGGGTCGAGCGCCACGCGGCCCCCCTGCACGAGCAGCGGCCCGGCGCTCAGGGCGTCCGTGGCGGCGTCCCAGCCGCCGTCCGCGCGCCAGTTCAGCGCCGTGCTCAGGGGGGCGCCCGCCGTGCGGGGTAGCTGCGGGAACCGCGCCGGGTCGAAGGTGAAGGCCAGTGTGCCCGCCGGGGGGGTCACCACGCCCGTCAGGGCCGAACCGACTGCGGCCGCGCCGGGCGTCACGAGCAGGGTCGTCAGGCGGTCCGCGCCGACGCGGGTGCGGCCGTCGCCCACGAACCCGGTGAGCAGGTTCGGGTCGGCCTTGGCGCGCACGCTGTTCACGGTCACGCTGAAGCCCGCGCCGCTCAGGACGTAGCGGGGCCGGGGGTAGCCGAAGAGGGTGTCGCCCTGCGCGGTGAAACCCAGCGTGGCGCGTTTTTCCAGGCTGGGCGCGGTCATCAGGCCGCCCGTGGCGACCAGATCCACCGGCAGGTGCGTGCCCGGGTCGAAGTACCCGCCGTTCACGCCCGCCACGCCACCCACGCGCTTGACTAGGTCGGCCACGCCGCTGGCCTGTCCGGTCGGGGCGCTCACCACGCGCGGCTGGTAGACCGCCGGGTCGAAACTCAGCAGGTGCAGGTTCCCCAGCGGCCGGTACGTCACGCCGTCCGGCAGGGCGTCCGGGTCCACGGGCGGCGGCACGCTGCTGTCGAGGTAGGTGGTCGTGTCGATCACGATGCGCTCGGGATTGTTCAGCGTGAAGATCTCGCTGCGCCCGCCCCCGGTCGTGAGGCCCACCGACGCGCCCTGCGGCGTCTGCGTGAGGGTCAGGGTATCGCCCGATTCGAGGGTCTGCGTGCCCGGCGTGACGGCAACGCCACTCAGGGTGACGGTCAGACCGTTCTGGAGGCGTGTGACGGTGCTCTGGGCCGCGCCGCTGAGTTCCAGCACGACCCGCTGCACCTCCACCGTGCGGTGCAGCGTGCGGCTCACGCGGACGGTGTCCAGATTCACGGCGAAGGTCGGCTGCGGCTGGGGTTGCGGCAGGGGAGAGGGAACTGGCACCGGCGCCGGGGTCGTGCCGGGGGCCGCACCTGGCGAAAGCGTCTGCGCCAGATCCGGCGAGGGCGGCAGGGTCGCGGCGGGCGCACTGGCGGGCGCCGCGACGTCCAGCAGGGCGGGCGTGTCCGCCAGGACGGCCAGCCCCAGCGCATTCAGGGCCGCCAGGGGCACGAACAGACTGCCGCCGCTCAGCTGCGGCACGGGCAGTTTCGCGTTCAGCGTGAAGCCCACGGCCCGCCAGCCCGTCGCGGGCGCGTAACGCAGTTCCCGCGTGCCCAGCAGCAGGCGCACGTCCGACGGGTCGTTCCGGACGGTCACGCCCAGACGCGGCAGCGTCCACACGGGCAGCATCTCCCCGCCGGGCAACGTCACGGTCCCCACCGACGCGGACTGCACCACACCGCCGATCGCCACGGGCCGCGCGCCCGCCAGCCCCAGCAGCGCCGAGCCCAGCAGGGCGGCGCTCAGGATCAGGGTAGGTGTGCGGCGGGCAGGTCGGAGGCGGGGCGCGGTCACGCCGGGGAGTGTAGCGCCCCCCTGCGCGCGCGCTGGTGAGCGTCACGTCAGCTTCATGGTTGCCGGTCAGCCGCAGTGACGAGCTTGTATGAAATGTGTTTTTATACTTGAATCATATGATCGAACCTTCACTGGCGCTGTACGGGGACGCCTTCGAACGCGTCGACGGCCTCATTCAGGAACTTCTCGACACCACCGGCGTCCGCTACGGCCTGCTGGTCGACCGCAAGGGGTTCGTCCTGTCGCACAAGGAGGCCCTCTGGGCACCCCGCCCGCCCGCGCTCGACAGCGTCGCCACGCTGGTCGCCAGCAACGCCGCCGCGACCGCCGCTCTGGCGAACATGCTGGGCGAACGGACCTTCAGCGAACAGATCCACCAGGGTGAGAACGGCACCCTGTACGTCGAATCGGTCGGGACGGACTCGCTGCTCACGCTGATCTTCGACGCCAGCGTGCCGCTCGGCAAGGTGAAGGTGTACGCCAAGAAGAGCATCGCGCAGATCGCCGCGATCCTCGACGAACTCAAGGACATCCCACCAGTCCAGCTGGGCGAGGACTTCAGCGCGGGCGCGACCTCGCTGCTCGACGACCTGCTGGGCTGACCCGCCCTCCTCTCCCTGCGACCCCTCAGCCCTCACTGTCACCCCAGAGGAGTTCCATGAGCACCATCAACTTCGCGGCGCGCGAAATCAACTGCAAGATCGTCTACTACGGCCCCGGCATGAGCGGCAAGACCACCAACCTCAAGCACGTGTTCTCCAAGGTGCCCGGCCACCTCCGTGGCGAGATGGTCTCTCTTGCCACCGAGGACGAACGCACCCTGTTCTTCGACTTCCTGCCCCTGGACCTGGGGACCGTGCAGGGCTTCAAGACCCGCTTCCACCTGTACACCGTGCCCGGGCAGGTGTTCTACAACGCCAGCCGCAAACTGATCCTGCGTGGCGTGGACGGCATCGTGTTCGTGGCCGACAGCGCCCCCAACCGCCTGCGCGCCAACGCCGAGAGCATGCGCAACCTCCGCGAGAACCTCCAGGAGCACGGCATTGATGTCCGTGACGTGCCGATCGTGCTGCAGGTCAACAAACGCGACCTGCCCGACGCCCTGCCGCTGTCCATGATCCGCGCCGTGGTCGACCCGAAGCAGGAACTCATGATCTTCGAGGCCGTGTCCGACAAGGGCGTCGGCGTGTTCGAGACCCTCAAGACCGTCAGCCGACTCGTTCTCGAACGCCTCTCGCAGAACAAGTAAGACCTCCCTGCTCCGGGCCGCCCAGCACCTGTGGGTGGCCCGGAGCGCTGTTCGCCGTACCGGAAAGGTTCGCACCCGGTACAGCAGACACAGGAAGGACCCGGCCACCGGGACCGGGTTCCTGACAGCGGTTTCCAGTTCCATTGAGTGATCAACAGCACTGCCCTCAATTTCACTTCCAACCGCTGTCTTTCTCAGGTGCTCGCTCTGCTCGATTCAGCGGAGTCCCTCGATACCTCTGAATTCTGCTGTGAGTTCCGACAATGCGGACGGGTTGGGGCTTACTTCGACAGGCGCAGCTTGCGCTGGTAGGCGGTTTCCTCGGGGAAGGCCACCACGCCGGTCTGGGCCTTGAAGGTCGGGCTGAAGCGCATCTTCGCGCCCTGGCCGACGCTCAGGCCCTCCAGGCCGTTGAGGTTCTCGTACCACTTGTACGCAGTGACGGGCACACCCGCGTTCTTCGCGGCGTTCAGGACGCTGCGGTACCCCTCGTGCGCGAGCTGCGCGGCACCCAGGTAGTCCAGCGCGTCGTACTTCGTCTTGGCCTGCACGAACTTGCTGTCGGCGCTCTGCGCGGCGCTGCTGACGGTGCCCGCCTTGTTCGCGCGGCGCACGAGTTCCAGAATGGCGTTCGTGTTGTTCAGGTACGCGGCCGTCAGGTAGCGGTACTGGCTGTCCAGGTTGAACTGCCCGAAGGTGCGGGACAGGTCATTGTAGGACATGATCGTCGCGCTCTGGTCGCCGGTATTCACGAAGTGGAAGTCGCCGCTGGGGCCGTACGAGATGTTCTGCTCGCTGTCGTACCCGTCGTGCGGGTGGCTCAGGCTGAGGTGGTGCCCGGTCTCGTGCACGGTGGTGTCCGTGAAGCCGTACCCGAAGTCGAACAGGTCGGGCGTGAGGAAGGAGTACACGAAGCTCTGGGTGCCGGTCTCGCCGTCGTCGTACGCGACTCCCAGCAGGCCACCCTGGCTGTTCGTGCTGTCGTTGAACAGATAGATGGGCAGGTTGTACGTCCCGGCGGGCGTGGTCTTGTACGTCTCACGCAGTTCCTTCACGCCGAACTGGAACAGCTTCTCGCCGCTGAAATCGGCGTAGTCCGGCGAGCAGGTGTCCTCACTGACCCCGAAGAAGCACTTGTACACGTCGGCCAGGTCACCGTCGAGCGCGGTGGTCTTGCTGGTCTGCTTGAAGGTCGCGAAGGGCTGGAGGACCTTCACGCGGTCCTGAAGCAGCGTCTTGTTCAGGACCGTGACGGGGTCGGCAGCGCCGTCACCCTGCTCGACATGCACGTCCAGGTTGATGGTGTCGGGCATCTCGGGCGGCGTGAGGGCCGCGCGGTAGATGGGGCTGGGCGTGAACAGCAGGTTGATCGCGGTGTAACGGGCGACCAGCGCCAGGTCCGGGCTGACCTTACGGCCATAGCCGATGCTGGCCTTGCGGGTGCCGTACTCCCAGATGGGCGGCATGCGGTAGTCGGGCGCGCCGTCGCCGTCCACGTCAGCGTTGGTCACGTCGAACGCGTCGGTCCAGGGATCGGGGTTTGCGGACAGGTCGTAGAACCACACGCGCTGCGCAGGGGCGCCGGTGCGGGCGCTGCCGCCCCAGGCGATCAGGCGGCGGCTGCCACGCGCGCCGAAAGGTTCCTTGGTGTCGGTATCGGCGGCGTCCAGGCGGGTGTAGCTGTGAAACTTGAAGTCCGGCCGGTCGTACCAGTTCACGAAGTAGATGGTGTACTCGCCGGGCTTGACGCCCACGCGGCCCACGTTATCCGCCAGCCAGTTCTCGGTCTGCAGCGCGTCAATCTGGTGGTTGCCGGTGATCACGCGGTTGATGTTCCCGGCGGGCGTCTCGCAGTCGGGCACGCCGGTCTCAGGGTTGGCGCCCTGGCAGTTGTACACGCCCTGCTGGACGGTCAGGTTGGCGGCCTTGCCGTTGTCGCTGAGGAACTTGAAGAAGTCATCTTCGAAAGCCTGGTTGGCGAAGACGTAGTTGTAGTCGAAGTCGAAGCTGGTGCCGGTCTTCTCCGTGCGGCCGTACGCGCTGGGGATGCGGTTCACGGCGTCGTAGGTGCCGGGCAGGGTTTGATCGAAGTCGGCGGTGCTGATCTGGCGGGCGGTGGCGACCTGACCGGGCAGGGTCTGGCGGTACCCGACGAACACGATATTCACCTTCAGCTTGGTGTTGATGGTGTCCTGTGTGCCGGGTTTCAGGGCCTGCAGTCGTCCGAATTCTGTCTGGGTGCCGGGCGTGGGATTGGGTGTGGGCGTGCTGGATTTGGTGCAGCCAGCGAGCAGGGCCGCGCCCAGCAGGGCGATAGCGACGAGCTTATGGTTCATGTGACTCCTGAAGGTGAGGTGGGAGTGAAATGGTCCGCGCAGGACCGCGGTGAACGTCGTGTCATGCCCGGGGCCAGCACTGGATGGACACATGGAATTGGGATGACCTGCTCATGCTACTCCGTTTCCCCCGAATGGGTGGGTCGGGATGCGGCTCTGCACAGCTGGACAGCGGCCTTGACCCTCTCGGCGTGGGCACGCTACCCTGCGTGACAGCTCCCGCGTGGAGCGACCCACTTCAGAGCGCCCGAGAGACCTGGCTCGTTGACGGCGCGGCAACCGGACCTCATCACGTCACGGTGCCAAGGCCAGCCCCGCAGGCGGGTCGACGATGACCGCCGCCGGGGAGCAAGAGGGAAGGTCACGCGGTGATATGTCAGCGCCCCTTCTCGAGTCCATCCGAGCAGGGGCGCTTTTTTCGCGCCCCACCGACGTACCCCAGGTCAGGAGGCGCAGTCATGGCGCACAAATTCGAGACGTTGCAGGTTCACGCCGGGCAGAAGCCCGACCCCACCACGGGCGCGCAGCAGACCCCCATCTACCCCACGAACAGTTACGTGTTCCAGTCGCCGGAGCACGCCGCGGACCTGTTCGGCCTGCGGCAGTTCGGGAACATCTACAGCCGGATCATGAACCCCACGAACGCCGTGTTCGAGGAGCGCGTTGCGGCGCTGGAGGGGGGCGTGGGTGCGCTGGCGGTCGCCAGTGGGCACGCCGCGCAGTTCCTGGCGATCACGAACGTCGCGCAGGCGGGGGACAACATCGTGTCCAGCCCGAACCTGTACGGCGGGACCGTGAACCAGTTCCGCGTGACCCTCAGGCGCCTGGGCATCGAGGTGCGCTTCACCAGCCGCGACGAGCGGCCCGAGGAGTTCGCCGCGCTGATCGACGACCGCACGCGCGCCGTGTACCTGGAGACCATCGGGAACCCCGCGCTGAACATCCCGGACTTCGAGGCGATCGCGGCCGCCGCGCACGCGCAGGGCGTCGCGGTGATCGTGGACAACACCTTCGGCGCCGGTGGGTACTACTGCCAGCCCCTCAGGCACGGCGCGGACGTGGTGCTGCACTCGGCGAGCAAGTGGATCGGCGGGCACGGGAACGGCATCGGCGGCGTGATCGTGGACGGCGGGAACTTCGACTGGGGCAACGGCCGGTACCCTTTGATGACGGAGCCGAGCCCCAGCTACCATGGCCTGAACTTCTGGGAGACGTTCGGCACGGGCAACTCGCTGGGCCTGCCGAACGTGGCGTTCATCATCCGCGCCCGCACCGAGGGCCTGCGCGACCTGGGCCCCACGCTGGCGCCGCAGCAGGCGTGGCAGTTCCTGCAGGGCCTGGAAACCCTGAGCCTGCGCGCCGAACGGCACGCGCACAACGCCCTGACGCTGGCGTCCTGGCTGGCCGTGCACCCGGACGTGGCCCGCGTCACCTACCCCAGCCTGAGTAACCACCCGCATTATGACCGCGCGCAGCACTACCTGCCGCGCGGTGGAGGCGCGGTGCTGACCTTCGAACTGCGCGGTGGGCGCGCGGCGGGCGAGGCGTTCATCCGCTCGGTCGCGCTGGCGCAGCACGTGGCGAACGTGGGCGACACCCGCACGCTGGTCATTCACCCGGCCAGCACCACGCACAGCCAGCTGGAGGAGGCCGCGCAGCGCGCCGCCGGGGTCACGCCCGGACTGGTGCGCGTGTCGGTGGGCATCGAGCACATCGACGACATCCGCGAGGACTTCGCGCAGGCGCTGGCTGCCGCGCTGGTCGAGGCGGGCGAAACGGTGGGAGAGGACGCGTGACCGCCCTGACGCACCCCGCCCCTACCCCCTTCCCGCTGACTTCGCCAGACGACACGCCCGACCGATGTCAGGAGGCAGAGCGTCCCCGCCTGCGGGTCGCGCGGCTGTTCTGCACGCAGCCTCTGCTGCTCGACTGTGGCCTGCCTGTCAGTGACGTGCGCCTCGCGTACCACACCTACGGGACGCCGCAGGAGACCGCCACGCTGGTCCTGCACGCCCTGACCGGCACGAGCGCCGTGCACGAGTGGTGGCCGGACTTCCTGGGAGGAGGGAAACCCCTGGATCCCACGCGGGATTACGTGATCTGCGCGAACGTGCTGGGCGGGTGCGCGGGCAGCAGCGGGCCCGCCGACCTGCCCACCCTGAATGGCCAGGACGCCCCGCTGACCCTGCGCGACATGGCCCGCGCGGGCCGCGCCCTGCTGGACCACCTGGGTGTGAAGCGCGTGCGGATCGTGGGCGGCAGCATGGGCGGCATGCTCGCGTACGCGTGGCTGCTCGAATGTCCGGACCTCGTGGAACGCGCCGTGATCATCGGGGCGCCCGCGCGGCACTCGCCGTGGGCCATCGGGCTGAACACCGCCGCCCGCAGCGCCATCCGCGCCGCGCCCGGCGGGGAAGGGCTGAAGGTCGCGCGGCAGATCGCCATGCTCTCCTACCGCAGCCCCGAGAGTTTCGCCGCCACGCAGGCCGGGCAGCGCGCCCCGGGCGTTCCCGCCATCACGTCCTACCTGCACCATCAGGGCGAGAAGCTCCAGGCGCGTTTCTGCGAACGCACGTACGTCGCCCTGACGGGCGCGATGGACGCCTTCCAGCCCAGTGACGCGGAACTGCGGACCATCCGCACGCCCGTCCTGGCCGTGGGGATCAGCAGCGACCAGCTGTACCCGGCCGCCGAGGTACAGGCCAGCGCCGCACTCCTCCCGCACGCGCGGTACGTCGAGCTGAACAGCATCCATGGGCACGACGCGTTCCTGATGGACGCGGGCGACCTGCCGGGGCAGGTTCGCGACTTCCTGCACGACTGAGCCGACCTTCACCCATAGCAGGAAACCGCGCCACGTCCGGACACCACTTCCAGACAGGCGCTTCCGGTGTGCCTACACGCGCCGCAGTGCCTCATGCGGAAGCAGGGGCAGGGTCACGCGGATGGCGTCACCGGGCGTCACCTCGCCGCCCTCCAGCACGATGCCCATCACCCCGGCGAGGAACACCGGGGCGCCCGCGTCGTCCGTGCCGATCAGGCGGCGCATCAGGCCCGGCTGGAACGCGTCGATCTGCGCGCAGGGGTTGCGCAGGCCCGTCACCTCGACCGCCGCGCCGGACGGGAAGGTCAGCCGCGTGCCGCGCGGTAGGGCCAGCAGGTCCAGCCCGCGCGTGGTGATGTTCTCCCCAAGGTCGGCAGGCTGCACCCGGAAGCCGTCCGCCGCGACCTGCTCGAACAGTTCGGCGTGGATCAGGTGCACCTGCCGCAGGTTCGGCTGCGTGGGGTCCGCGCGGACGCGCGAGCGGTGCTGCACTGCCACGCCCGCGTGCGCGTCCCCCTGCACGCCCAGCCCGGTCAGCAGCGTGATCTGCGGACGCGGCGTCTTGCTGAAGCGGTGCGTGCCGTCCCGCGCGACGGCGATGACCTCTGGCTGCTGGTGCGTCATACGCCGAGCGTACCCCGCGCGCTACAGCAGCCGTTCGGGTTCGTTCAGCAGCGCCCGGATCGGCGCGAACGACCGGCGGTGCACTTCACTGACGCCCAGGTCGCGCAGGGCCGCGCGGTGAGCGGGCGCGCCGTACCCCTTGTGCCCCGCGAAACCGTAGCCGGGGTGCTGCGCGTCCAGTTCCAGCATCAGCCGGTCCCGTTCCGTCTTCGCCAGGAGGCTCGCGGCGGCCACCGAGTAACTCAGCGCGTCCGCGCGGGGCGGGGCCGTTAGGGGCAGGTCCGTGCGGAGCTTCAGGTAGTCCGTGACCAGCGCCTGCGGGGCCGGGTCCAGCCGCGCCAGCGCCCGAGCGGCCGCCGCGTGCGTGGCGCCCAGGATGTTCAGGCGGTCGATCTCGTCCGGCCAGGCGTGCTCCACGCCCCAGCTCACCGCGACCTCGCGCACCTGCGCCGCGAATGCCTCGCGCTGCGTGGCGCTCAGCTGCTTGCTGTCCCGGAACGGGTACTCCGCGGCCGTGCCGGGCAGGATCACGGCCGCCACCGTGACCGGCCCCGCCCACGCGCCGCGCCCGGCCTCGTCCACACCCGCCACGCGGAAATACCCGCGCCGCCAGTGCTCGCGTTCATAGGACCAGTCGGGGGTGACGGAGGGCACGCTCATCGGGCCGCACCATAACGCACGCGCCGCCCGAGAGATTCAGGGGCGGCGCGTGTCAGGGGATTGGCTCAGTCGGCGGCGAGTTCTGCTGGGCGGGATTCCGGCACGCCGTCGCGGACGCTGGGGTGAATCCCGAAGTCCTGCGCGATCAGGCGGGCGGTCATCTTGGCGCTCATCATGACGCTGGGCGTGCCGCCGCCGGGCTGCGCGCCCGCGCCGACCATGTAGAGGTTGCGGACGTCCTCGCTGCGGTTGTGCGGGCGGAAGTACGCGCTCTGCGCCAGGATCGGCTCGGGTCCGAAGGCATTCCCGAGGTAACTGTCGAGGGTTCCCTCGAAGTAGTCGGGCGTGATGAACTCGCTGTGCGTCAGGCGGGCGCGCAGGTTCGGGATGTACCCGCGTTCCTCCAGGAAGTCGTAGACCCGCTCGACCAGTTTGGGTCCTTCCACGTTCCAGTCGAGGCCGCTGGCGTTGTGCGGCACCGGCACCAGCGTGTACGCGGCGTGGTGCCCTTCGGGGGCCAGGGTGGGGTCGGTCAGGGTGGGCACGTGCAGGTACTGGCTGAAGTCACGGCCCAGCACCTTCTTCCCGAAGATCTCGGTGAGCAGCTCCTCGTAGCGTGGCCCCAGGATGATGTTGTGGTGGCGCAGGTTCAGCTCCGGGCCTTCCCGGCGGAACCCGAAGTAGATGACCAGCAGGCTCATGCTCTGCCGGGCGGCCTTGACGCGCACGTCGCTGTTCACGAGGCGCGCGGCGGCGGGCACGCGCTTGAGGTACGTGTTCGCCCAGTCGCCGTTGCTGACCACGATGTCCGCGTGCAGTTCCTCACCGCTTTCCAGGCGCAGGCCGCGCGCCACGCGCTTCCCGCCGGGACGGCGCACCGGGCGGCCCTGGTCGTCGGTTACGAGGATCTCCTGCACGCCGGCGTTCAGGCGTAGCGTGCCGCCCAGTTCCTCGAACTTGCGCACGAAGGCGTCCACGAGCGCACCCGTGCCGCCCATCGCGTAGTGGATGCCCCAGGTCTTCTCCACGAAGTGAATCATCGCGTAGATCGCCGGGACGCTCAGGGGGTTCCCGCCGACCAGCAGCGTCTCGAACGAGAACACCTGCCGCATCTTCGGGTTCCGGAAGTACTTGCTGGTGAACGAGAACAGCGTGCGGACCGCGTCCAGGCGCATCAGGTCCGGCACGACCCGCAGCATGGTCGGCATGTCCCCGAAGTGCGTGTACCCCAGTTCCAAGAAGCCGCGCTCGAAGATCGCCTGCGCGTCCGCGTGGAACCGCTCGTAGCCCGCGAGGTCCTCCGGGGCGAGGTCCGCGATCTGACGGCGGGTACTGACCGGATCGCCGTCGTAGTCGAAGAAGGTACCGTCATCGAAGTAGATGCGGTAGAACGGCAGGATCGGCACGAGCTTCAC
This sequence comes from Deinococcus soli (ex Cha et al. 2016), assembly GCF_001007995.1. Lineage (NCBI taxonomy): Bacteria > Thermotogati > Deinococcota > Deinococci > Deinococcales > Deinococcaceae > Deinococcus > Deinococcus soli (ex Cha et al. 2016). The sequence goes on from NZ_CP011389.1 coordinate 3,045,860, forward strand.
GTAGTCGCGGGTGCGTTCGCCACCGCTCTCGCCCTCGCGCACGCGGGCGTCCGGGGCGAGCACCTGCGCGGGGTAGTCGGCCTCGCCCAGCATGCCCTTGTCGCGTTCCAGGGCGAACAGTTCCTCGATGAAGTGCGGCACGGTGATCACGGTGGGGCCCATGTCGAACACGTACCCGTCGGCGGTGCGCTTCTGGTACGCGCGCCCGCCCGGCTGGTCCAGGCGTTCCACGATGGTCGTGTCGAAGCCCAGCGACTGCAGGCGGATACCCAGGGACAGGCCCCCGATCCCCGCCCCGACGATCAGGGCGGTCTTGCGGGTGGCGGCGGGCGTGGCAGTGAGGTCAGGGGTCATTCGTGGCAACCTCCCGCCGCCCCGGACCTGCGGGCGGCGCGGTAGTGAGTCAGGGATTCAGGAGAGGCTGGCGGCCGCGGTGCGCAGTTCCCACCATGCCTGCGGCAGCATCAGCAGTTTGCGCGGGCCGCTCACGTGCGCGCGGCGGCCGAAGTTGTCGAAGTCGTTCCGGGCGAGGTCGTCCAGGATGCCCTCGTAGGCGCGGGCGGCGGTCGCCACGGCCAGCCGGGCGCTGCCGTGCAGGCAGGGGATCCCCTGGCGACCCTCGGCGTACCACTCGCGGGCCAGGGCGCTCAGGTGACGCATCAGCGCGCGGTACTCCGGGGTCACCACGCCGCGCTCCAGGTCGGCGCGGCTCACGTGGAACTCGGCCAGCAGCTCTGAAGGCAGGTATACCCGGCCGCGCGTGAGGTCCTCGCCCACGTCCCGCAGGATGTTCGTGAGCTGCATGGCCTGCCCCAGCATCAGCGCGGCGTGCAGGGTGCGCTCGCCGCCGCTGTACCCGCTGACGGGCGCGATCATGAACCCCACCACGCCGGCCACCCGTCGGCAGTACAGGATCAGGTCGTCCATGGAGTGGTACTCGTGCCCGCGCAGGTCCATGCGCAGGCCCTCATGCAGTTCCTCGAACGCGGACAGGGGGATGGGGTACTCGCGGGCCGCCCAGGCCAGCGCCATGTCGATCGGGTGGTCGCCGGGACGGCCGGCGAACGCGCCCTGCACGCGCGCCCACCACAGGTCCAGGCCCAGCTGCGCGGCGGTGCCGCCCAGTTCGTCCACGGTGTCGTCCCCGTCGCGGCACGCGGCGTACACGGCCCACACGGCGCGGCGCTGCGCCATGGGGAAAAAGCGTGACCCCAGGTAGAAGGTCTTGCTGTGCTCCCGCGTCACGTCCTGACAGTGCGCCACGGCCCGGTCGAGTCCGGGGGGGGATGCGGAGGTGAAGGTCAGGTCAGTCACGTTGGGTTCCTTTGCAGGGAGTGTACGGGGGGCCGGGCGGCGAAACGTCACGGATTCTTACAGAGTCCGGCCTGACCGTACAAACCGGTCAAACTGCACGGCGCCCACCCCCAGGCCGTCCGTGCGGACGCAGCCGGGCAGCTGCCGCGCCACCCACGCCGGATCGGGGAAGGTCAGGCCGCCCAGCGCCGGGCGGGCCAGCAGGTCCTGCACCGGCCCGGCGGTGCGGCGCAGGTACATCAGCCACAGCTGCCCGCCGGGCCGCAGCAGCCGCTCCAGCTCGGCCAGTAGCCGCGCCGGGTCGTGCGTCTCGTTCAGGGTCGCGCCCACCGTGACGCCGTCGAAGCTGGCGTCCGGCAGGCCACTGGCCTCCACGTTCAGGTTCACCCAGGTGATTGCGGGATCCGGCTCCCGCCGCGCCGCGACCGCCAGCATCGCCGGGCTCAGGTCGGCCGCCGTGACCCGCGCGCCCGCGCGGGAGAGCACCCCCGCGTAGAAGCCCGCGCTGGTCCCCACGTCCAGCCAGCGCTGCCCGGCACCGGGGCGGCACAGCGCGGTGAACAGGGCCGCCTCGCGTTTCAGCGTGAAGCCGCGCGCGCCCAGCAGCGCCAGGGACCGCGCGCGCCACCACGCGTACCCCCACGCCGTCACGGGCGAGAGGTTGCTGCGCTGGGCGGCGCTCAGGGCCGGCGCGGGATGTGCGTCCGGATTCAGGTTTTCTTTCGCCTGCGCGGCATGGGGCACGCGGTTCATTATGCTGGGGGCACTTCACGCCCCCCGTTCATGAAACGTGAGGGCTTCACCCGGAGGAAGCATGGAAGAACGCAAGAGTATGGGAGGCGCCCTGGTCGACGTATTCGACGCGGGCGTGACCCTCGTCAAATCAGAGATCACGGCCGTCGCCCGCAAGGCCGGTCAGATCGCCAAGGCCAAGGGCATCGGCGCGGTGCTGCTGCTCGCCGCCACCGGCCCCCTCATCCTGGGTCTGGTTTTCATCATCCTGGCCGTGTTCTACGGCCTGATGCGCCTGGGCCTGGGCGCCTGGGCCGCCGCGCTGATCATCGCGATCCTGAGCTTCATCGTGACCGGCGCGCTGATCGTCATGGGCATCAAGAAACTCGGCGCGGACGTCCAGATAGACGAGCCCCGCCACCGGAGGGACAGCATGGACGACACGGAGTACACCCCCACCCAGCCCGTCAGCCCCAGCGGCAGCGCTGCGCCCACCCCCACCGGCAGCAACGCCGCGCGCGACTCGCACAACACCAGCGGCCCCAAGGTCGAACTGCGCCGCGACGCGCAGGAGCACGCCGCCGGTGAAAACCGCGTCCTGCGCGAAGCTGACGGCGTGGCCGTCGTCCGCACCGAGGAAGGCCCCCAGAGCGTCCCCGTGTACGAGAGCAAACCCGGCGGGGAAGCCGCCAACTACGGCAGCGGCCTGAACAAGAAACTCTCCGGCCACCACGACCACGACCCCAACCTTCAGGAGCCCAGGGTCCTGAAGGACGCCCCCGGGATCAGCGTCAGCACCACCCCCACCTTCCGCGAGGACATGCAGAAAGGCGGCAAGTGACATGGCCGAGTACCTCACGGAACGCGAGGAAGCCCGTCAGCGCCTCAAAGACAGCGTGGACGCACTGACGCAGCAGGCCAGCCTGCACGCCCAGATGCAGAAAGACCCCCTGAAGATGCTCGGCGGCGCCTCGGCCGTCGGCGCGCTGATGGGCATCGTTGTAGGCCGCCAGTTCCGCCGCAGCCGCAAGATCTACGTGGACGCCCAGAGTCCCGCCAAGCACCAGAAGGCCCTGATGAAAGCCCAGAAGAACCAGAAGGGCGGCGGAGGCGTCGGTGGCGCGCTCGTCGCCACGCTGGGCACGCTGGCCGTGAAGACCCTGATGGACAAGGTCATCACGCCCCGCCTGGAAACCTTCGCGGACGGCCTGCTCGACAAGGCCGGTCAGCCCCGCGACCGCGCCGCGCAGCCCGGCACCGTTCAGAAGGGTCCCGGCGGGCAGGTCAGCCCCAGCTACAGCAGCGGCGTGGGCGCGTTCACCCGCACCGCACCCGCCGCCAGCGCCCAGAGCTACACCCAGCAGGCCTCCGCCGAGGGTAGTGCCGCCCCCGCTCCCACGAGCAGCGCGCCCGTCAGCACCGTGAAGGCAGCCGCCGAGGGCAGCCCCATTGCCCCGGACGACCTGAGCAATCCCAACAAACGCTGATCCACGCAAACAGGCGGCTCCCAGCTGGTGGGGGCCGCCGCTTTCATGAGCCCGGTGGGCGGGAATTCAGGGCAGCCAAGGGTGACGTCGCCTGGGCCATACCTGTTGGCCTGTGCGAACGGCAATGTATGCCCCCCGTGTGCTCAGGCGGAGGCGGGCCGGGCGTGCATCTGCGCGACCTGCATCGCCAGTCCACAGACCCACGCGCGCGCAGGCAGTTCAGAGCGGAACCAGCAGTCGCGTTCCTGTACCACCCGGCTCAACACCTGGTACGCGAAGTCCTCCGGGTCGGGGAGGGCGTGCCGCCGAGCCAGGGCAAAAAGCAGCGGCGCAGCGGCAGGCACCAGCAGCGGCACCTCGATCGTTGGGAGGCGCAGGCAGGCGTCCAGGGGGCAGCGGCTCATCTTCCCTCAGTGTGTCGCGCTGCCCCGATGTTTGGACGTGAAGCGAATACAGTTGGACCTCATCCAACATTCAGCGCCGCTTCATATCTCTGCACATCACGCTGGTCATGCGCTCCGGCGCCGGTGTCCGTCCGCCGGTTCCATGAACCTGGGGAACACTGGTCAGATCAGGAACTGGCCGTTCTCCTGCACGACCTCGCCGTCAAGGCTCAGGCGGCCGCCCCGGCGCAGGTCCGTGATCAGGTCCCAGTGTACGGCGCTGGCATTCACGCCGCCCGTCTCCGGATAGCTCTTGCCGATGGCGAGGTGCACGGTTCCGCCGATCTTCTCGTCGAACAGGATGTTTCCGGTCGGCACCTGAATGCCGCTGTTCGTGCCGATGCCCAGTTCCCCCAGGCGGCGCGCTCCGGGATCGGTGTCCAGCGCGGCGTGCAGGGCGGACTCGCCCTCGTCCGCGCTGGCGTTCACGACCAGCCCCCCCCGGAATTCTAGGCGTGCGCCGCGCACCATGACCCCCTGGTACTCGGCAGGCACCGTGAAGGTCACGACCCCCTCGGCGCTGTCCTCGTGTGGCCCGGTGAACACCTCGCCGCTGGGCATGTTGCGCTTCCCGTCACTGTTCGCCCAGGTTCGGCCCCCCACGCGCAGGGTCAGGTCCGTGCCGGGCGCCTCGATCCGCACCACGTCCGCGCGGGTCAGGCGCTCGATGATGCGGGCCTGCGTTGCGCGGACCTCGCCCCACGCGACCACCGGATCGGCGCGGTCGAGGAACATGGCGCGCATCACGAAATCCCCGAACTGCGCCTCACTCATGCCCGCCTGCGCCGCCGCGTACGCGGTCGGGTACAGCGTGAGGCTCCACTTCTTCCGCGCGCGGGCTGACGCGACCGGCGCGTTCGCCGCGAGCAGCCGCGCCCGCCGAGCGGCGTCCACGCGCCTCGGCTCGGCGGGCGTCAGGACCCGCAGGCTGCTGTCCAGCGCCTCCACGTCCGACAGGTCCGCCGGGTGGATGGCGTCCAGCACCGCGTCACTGGCCAGTTCCGCGAAGTCCTCCAGCTGCCCCGGGTAGTCCACGCGCACCACGGGGCGCGCGCCGCGCGTGAGCAGCGCCCGCGTCACCGCGCGGATCAGCGGCGTCGCCTCCTGCCCCCCGGCGACGAGCAGCCGCTCGCCCGGCGCGGCCGACAGGCAGTAGTCGGCCAGCAGGGCCGCGTGAAGGTCCGGGGCGTAGGGCAGCAGATCTGTACTCATGGCCGCGAGCCTAGCACCGCGCGCCCCCACGGCGTCCCGCCTCGCCGTCGGGCAAGACAGGGGTCGGTGCCTTCAGCGGGCGTGCGGTATCCTCGCCGGATATGACGGTGCCTGTCCCAGCCGCGCTCGACCCCCTGAACACCGCAGTCCTGACGATCACCTGCCCCGACCGGGGCGGGATCGTCGCGGCGGTCTCGCAGTTCCTGCACAACCACGGCGCGAACATCCTGCACAGCGACCAGCACAGCACCGACCCGGCGGGCGGCACGTTCTTCATGCGCATGGAATTCCACCTCGCGGGGCTGGACCTCGCGCGGGACCAGTTCGAGCGGGCCTTCGCGACCGTGGTCGCCGCGCCGTTCGGCATGGAGTGGCGCGTCTCGTACACCACGCAGCCCAAACGCATGGCGCTGCTGGTCAGCCGCTACGACCACTGCTTCCTGGATCTGCTGTGGCGCAAGCGCCGCGGCGAACTGAACATCGAGATCCCGCTGATCATCAGCAACCACGACGACCTGCGCCGCGACGCGGAGATGTTCGGCATTCCCTTCCACGTCGTGCCCGTCACGAAGGACACCAAGGCCGAGGCGGAAGCCGAACAGGTCCGCCTGATGCACGAGGCGGGCGCGGACTTCGCCGTGCTGGCCCGCTACATGCAGATCCTCAGCGGGGACTTCCTGCGCAGCTTCGGACGGCCCGTGATCAACATCCATCACTCGTTCCTCCCGGCGTTCGTCGGTGCGAACCCCTACCGCGCGGCGTTCAACCGGGGCGTGAAACTCATCGGCGCGACCAGCCACTACGTCACCGAGGAACTCGACGCCGGGCCGATCATCGCGCAGGACGTCATTCCCGTCACGCACCGCGAGACGCCTGACAGCCTGATGCGCATCGGGCGGGACGTGGAACGGCAGGTGCTGGCCCGCGCCGTGAAAGCGCACGTGGAAGACCGCGTGCTCGTGTACGGGAACAAGACCGTCGTGTTCTGAGCGGAGGCTCTGAAGCTCTTGGCTCTGAGCTGCAAGAAACACCGGCCGTCAGGGATCCTCCTGCTCAGAGCTCACGGCCCAGAGCTCCACTGTCCCTTGAGCTTACCGATCGGTCAGGTTAGGCTGTCGGGCATGGCGACCCTGTACCTCGTGCTCCTGACCCTCCACAACCTCAACCGCTGGCTGATCCTCATTGCGGGCATCTGGACCCTGATCCGCAACGTGCCCGGCGCGTCCGGCGGGCGGACCTTCACGCCCGCCGACCGCCGCCCGGTCGTGATGTTCATGGGCAGCCTGCACCTGCAGGTCGTGCTGGGCCTGCTGCTGTTCGCGTTCATGGGCATGCAGAACATCCCCGTGTTCGCGGGCGCGCCGCGCACCAGCTTCCAGTGGGAACACCTGGGCCTGGGCATCATCGCCGCCGCATTCGGCACCCTGGCCAGCGTGCAGGCCCGCAAGGCCGCCACGGACCAGGGCAAGTTCCGCGCCGCGACCCTCTGGACCGCGCTGAGCCTCGTGACCATCCTGCTCGCCATTCCCTGGTGGCGGCCCCTGCTGCGCTTCTTCACGCAGTAAGGGGGTGTAGGAGGTGGGCTGTGGGTCGTGGACAGGTGCCACGGGGCCCGCAGCCCACCAGTCGTGGTCGGTCAGTCGGCGGCGCTCATGGCTTCGGGGACGGTCAGTGGGGCGTGCGGGGGAACGGGTGGCCGCAGCAGGTCCAGCAGCACCCGGGCACCCTGCGCCCGGCTGGGCATGAACCACGTGAAGAACAGCAGGCGCATCAGCCACGCGACCGGCCCGGTGAAGGTCACGCCGCGCAGTTCGGTGATGGCGTTCCAGCGGCCCAGGCTGGCACTCTGCCCCAGCCCGCCGTACCGGAAGGGCCGCAGGGGCAGGCGGCGCACGCTGCGGGCCACATTCCGGCCGATACACAGGCCATGTTTCATGGCGTACAGGGCGTTCGCCGGGGACTCGCCGAGCGGCTGGCGCACGCACGCGGCGTCCCCGCCCGCCCAGACGTTGTGGCAGCCCGTCACGCGCAGGAACTCGTCGGTCAGCAGGCGGCCCCGCTCGTCGCGTGGCAGTTCCTCCGTGCCGGGCAGGGTGGTGTGCGCGATCCCGGCGGCCAGCAGCGTGAGGTCCGCGCGGCGCAGCGTGCCGCCCTCCAGGCGCGCGCCGAGCGGTTCGACGGCCTGCACGCGGGTGTGTTCGTGCAGCTGCACGCCCAGCGCCTCCAGGGACGCGCGGGCGTGGGCGCGCAGCCCCGCCAGTTCGGGCGGGAGGGTGTCCAGCACCCCTCCGGCGCTGATCAGGTGCACGTCGCCCGGCAGGCCCTCGCGCCGCTGGCGTTCACGCAGGGCGGCGGCCATCTCGACGCCGGCGTACCCGCCGCCGATCACGTTGATCGTCGTGGGGGTGCGCGCCGCGAACCGCGCCCCGACCTGCGCGCGGAACGCCTGCATGTCCTGCGGGCGTTTCAGGGTCCAGCCGTGCTCGCGCAGGCCCGGCACGCGCCCGAACGGGTCTGCGGAGCCCATGCCCAGGATCAGGTGATCGAACGGCAGCCACGTTGCGTCCGCGCCGGGGACGCGCACCTGCACGCGCTGCATGGTCAGGTCCACCCGCGTGACCGTGCCCTGCACGACCACTGCGCCGGGCAGCAGGGGCTTCAGGGGCGTCAGCGTGCGCGTCAGGGCCAGCTGCCCGCCCAGCGCCTCGCCCGTGAACCCGTGGAAGGTGTGGTACGGGGTGGGGTTCACGACCGTGACCTGCACCTCGCCCTGCGCCAGCTGACGCCGAGCGCCGCGCCGCAGGGCCCGGCAGGCGTCCAGGCCCACGTACCCGCCGCCCACGACGACCACCCGCGTGACCGGACTGCCGTGACCGGGGGCGTTCACGCGATCACCTCGCCCCGCGGGGCGACCTGGGGCGGCGTGACGGGCGGGTGGTTCGGCAGGGGCGACTCGAAGCGGCGAGTCACGGTGACCGGCTGCCCGAACGAGTGCGGGGCCGCCAGCGTGAACCCCAGGTGCCGCGCCTGCCGCGCCACGTCCAGCAGCAGCGTCGCCTGCTCGGGACTGGGGCTGCCCAGCGAGTAGTGCCCCCGGTGCCCACTCAGGCCCAGCAGGAGCGTCTCGGCGAGGCACGCGTACGCCACGCCGGGCGGCAGGCCGATGAACCCGCGCCGCTGCACGCCGGGCACGCTCACCAGTCCGCCGTCCACGATCCGCACGTCCGGACGTTCCAGCAGCAATTCCGGGCGGGTGTTGCGGGGCTGGGTGTCGTCCAGGACGGCCGCGCCGCGTTTCAGGTGCCGGGAGCCCAGCAGGGCGTCCTCGGCGCTCGTCAGCAGGATCACCAGGTCCGCGTCCCGCACGCGGTCCAGGTCGGTCGTGGCGACCGCCCGCCCGGCCGGGAGGCTGGCCCGCAGGGACCGCAGCCGCGCCTCGTTCCGCGCGACGAGCAGCAGCGGGTTCGGGGTGCGCTGCGCGAGGAGGCGCGTCAGGCACCCGCCGACGCTCCCGGTCGCGCCCACGACAGCCACCAGCGCGTCGCCCGGCAGGTCGTCCAGCAGCCGCTGCGCGCCCAGCAGGGTCATGGCGGCCGTGAATGCGTTCCCGTTCGTCACGCCGATATCCGTCCGGTGGCGCAGGGCCGCGCCGCCCGCCGTGGCCGGAGCGGTCAGGGCGCCCAGCCCGACCGTTCGCGCGCCGAGCTGCGCGGCGCGGTCCACGGCCCGCCCGATGATCCGCTGCGCGCGCCGCCCGCCACTCAGCAGGTCGCGGGGCGTCAGGGGCACCGTGATCAGCCACCCGGCGGTGCGGGCCGGGTCGTCCGCGAAGCGCAGCGTGCCCGTGACCGGGCTGGGAAACTCCACGCGGCGCAGCGCGGCCGCGTACACGCCGTTCGGCACCCAGCCCAGCGGGCGGCAGATGCCGCCCAGATCGGCGGCGACGTCGGTGCGCGGGTGAACGAGGAACGCGACGGGGTGACGGTCGGGGAACAGGGTGGGGATCATGGCAGGGACGCTCCGGATGGATGAGAGGACGAGTGAGACCGAGTGTGCCCGCCCGCGCGTTATGGGCGCGTTAGCGGGGCTGGCCTGCACTGTGCCTCCCGGGGCATGATCAACCCGTGATCGGCCGCGTAACGGTCGGCCGAGCCCAGAGGCCGGGACCGGAGGCGGAGAACAGCAGAAGACGCCCCCCGCGTGGGAGGGGCGCCGTGCATTTCGCTGGGTGGTAATACGGATTCCGTTTGTTTCGTGAACAGATCGGAAGATCACCGATCTATTCACTCCACGCCCGGAACCCGTTTCTCTCCTGCTCGCTCCGCTCGGGTTGAAAGGTTTTGCAAACCTTTCAACCGGAGTCCATTTAGGGCTCAGCGGCCGGGTTCGATGATGACCTTGCCGGTCGTGCGGCGGTTCAGGAGGTCCTCGAAGGCCTGCACGCTCTGATCCAGGGCGTAGGTGGGGCCGACCTGCGGGATGACCTGGCCGCTGCCGACGAGTTCAGCCAGGGCGCGGGCGGCTTCCTGGGTGGCGGGCGCGTCGCTCATGAGGCTGGTCAGCCACAGGCCCGTGACGGTCAGGTTGCGTTTCATGAGTTCCACGGGGCGCAGGTTGGCCTGTTCGCGGCTGGCGTTGCCGATCACGATGATCCGGCCGCGGCTGGCGGCCATGTCGAGGCTCTCCTGGAAGCGTTTGCCGCCCACGACCTCCAGGATCAGGGGCACGCCTTTGCCGCCTGCCGCGTCGCGGACTTTCTTCACGCGGTCCGGGTCGTCCTGGAGGATGGTGACGTCCGCGCCCAGGGTGCGGGCGATCTCCAGTTTCTCGTCGGTGCTGGCCAGCGCGATGACGTTCAGGCCCATGGCCTTGGCGAGCTGGATGCTGGCGGTGCCCAGCGCCCCGGCGGCGGCCTGCACGAGCACCCACTCGCCCGCCTCGCCGCGCCCGAGGGTCTTCAGGCCGTGGTACGCGGTGAAGTACGACACGGGGAACGCGGCGGCCTGCGCGCCACTGAGGCTCTGCGGGACGGGGATCAGAGCGGCGGCGGGCACGGTGGCGTACTCGGCCATGGCGCCGCTGCCGCCCAGCGCGGCGACCCGCGTGCCGACCTGCACGCCCTGGACACCCTCACCCAGCGCGTCCACGATGCCCGCGAATTCCATGCCGGGCGTGTACGGCACGCGGGTGCGGGTGAGGTACTCCCCGGCGACGGCCAGCGCGTCGGCGAAGTTGATCCCGACCGCCTCGACCCGCACGCGGACCTCGCCGGGGGCGGGGGAGGGGACGGGCGCGTCCTGAAGCTGCATGACGTCGGGCGGCCCGAGGCGTTCCACGCGGATGGCGCGCATGCTGGCCTGCGGGGTGGCGGCAGTCTGACTGTCGGTCATGCCCGGCAGCATACCCCGCCCCCGCGCGAAAGTGAACGTCAACGTACACTCTGAACGTGAACGTGTTTGACCGTCCCGGCCTTTCATGGAAAGCTGGGGCCGCAGACCCGCACCCCCAACCCAACCGCCCCGCAGGAGGCCCCGCATGAGCACCGAGAACATCGTCGCGCAGTCCCGCCAGGACGACGTCCTGATCCTGACCATCCAGAACCCGCCCGTGAACGCCTTCAGCCCCGGCGTGCCCGAGGGCCTCAAGGCCGGACTGGACGCCGCCGCCGCAGATGACAGCGTCCGCGCGGTCGTGATCATCGGGGGCGGGCGCACCTTCGTGGCCGGGGCGGACATCAGGACCTTCAACCTGCCCCGCGAGCAGGCGCCGGACCTGCGCGGCACCATCGAAAAACTGGATGCCTTCCCCAAACCCACCGTCGCCGCCATCCACGGCACCGCCCTGGGCGGCGGGCTGGAACTCGCCATGGGCTGCACGTACCGCGTGGCGACCCCCGACGCGCAGCTGGGCCTGCCCGAGGTGAAACTGGGTGTCCTGCCCGGCGCGGGCGGCACCCAGCGCCTTCCGCGCGTTGTGGGCGCCCAGAAGGCCCTGGAGATGATGCTGGGCGGGAATCCCATCAAGGCCACCGAAGGGAAAGAGGTCGGCCTCATCGACCGCCTGATCGACGGGGACCTCCTGAGCGGCGCGGTCGCCTTCGCCCGCGAGGTCGCCGACGCCCGGCCCCTCCCGCGCATCAGTGAACGCGGCGTGGACGGTGCGGGCCCCGAGGTCTTCGCCGCCGCCCGCCAGGGCATCAAGAAATCCCACCGCGGGCAGCTGTCCCCGGAACTCATCATCGACCTCGCCGAGATGGCCGCCACCGCCCCCTTCGAGGAGGGCTGGACCGCCGAGGCGACGAAGTTCATGCAGGCGAAGGACTCCCCGCAGTCCCGCGCGCTGCGCCACGTGTTCTTCGCCGAGCGCGAGGCCGCGAAGATCCCCGGCCTGGGCAAGGACACCCCCACGCTGGAGATCCGCCGCGCCGGGATCATCGGGGCGGGCACCATGGGCGGCGGCATCGCCATGAACTTCCTGAACGCCGGCATTCCCGTGACCATCGTCGAGACCACCCAGGAGGCGCTGGACCGGGGGCTGGGCGTCATCCGCCGCAACTACGAGAACACCGCGAAGAAGGGCCGCATGAGCCAGGACGACGTTGAGACCCGCATGAACCTGCTGACGCCCAGCCTCGACATGGGCAGCCTCGCGGACGCCGACATCATCATCGAGGCGGTGTTCGAGAACATGGACGTGAAGAAGGACATCTTCACGCGGCTCGACGCGATCGCCAAGCCCGGCGCGATCCTCGCCACGAACACCAGCACCCTGGACGTGAACGAGATCGCCGCCGTCACCAGCCGCCCCGAGAGCGTCATCGGCCTGCACTTCTTCAGCCCCGCCAACGTCATGAAACTGCTGGAGATCGTCCGCGCCGACAAGACCAGCGACATGGTCCTGGCGACCAGCATGGCCCTGGCCCGCAGGATCAAGAAAGTCGGCGTGGTCGTGGGTGTGTGCGACGGGTTCGTCGGGAACCGCATGGTGCACCGCTACGGCGAGGAAGCCCGCCAGCTCGTCGAGGAGGGTGCCCGCCCCGAGGACGTGGACGCCGCCATGAACGCCCTGGGGCTCCCCATGGGCCCCTTCCAGATGAGCGACATGGCCGGACTCGACATCGGCCACGCCATCCGCGTGCACCGCGCCAAGGTCAGCGGCGAACCCGAACCGGACGGCTGGCTCGACCGGATCGTGAAGACCGGCCGCAAGGGTCAGAAGACGGGCGGCGGCATCTACGACTACGACGAGACCCGCAAGCCCCGCCCGAACGCGGACGTGCAGGCCCTGATCGACACGTACCGCACCGAGAAGGGCGTCACGCCCCGCGACATCAGCACCGAGGAACTCACCAAACGCCTCGCGTACACCCTGGTGAACGAGGGCGCGCAGATCCTCGACGAGGGCATCGCCGCGCGGGCCGGGGACATCGACGTGATCTACCTGTACGGCTACGGCTTCCCCGCCTACCGCGGCGGCCCCATGCAGTACGCCGACGAGATGGGCCTGGGGAACGTCGTGGCGGACCTGGAACGCTACGGGCAGACCCCCGCGCCCCTGCTGAAACGCCTGGCCAGCGAGGGCGGCAGCTTCGCGGGCCTCGACGCCAGCCGCGGGCGCTGAGACCAGGGCCATGAGCGTCACCCCGTACATGGCCCACGCGCTCCTCCCGGCAGGCACCGACCTGACCGGGCTGGGCGCGCGGGTTGCTCGGCACGCCGGAGGGGAGGTCAGCCTGCGCCCCGGTGACCGGGCCGGGGAGGTCGCGTTCGGCGGGTACCGTTTCTTCATCACGCTGGACGACGGCACAGGCGAGGGCAGCGAATTGAGCGGGCTACGTGACGTGATCCTGACGGTTGCCACCGACGACGAACGCGGGCAGACGTTCGGGGCGGTGCTGACCTTCGGGGGGCTGAGCCCCGACCCGGACCTGGATCACTTCAACGACGCCGCCCTGCTCCTGGACGCGGTCGAGGCGCTGTGCCCCGGTGCGGTCCTGTTCGACCCGCAGTCCGGCGAGCGGATCTAGCCCCCAGCGGGAACGGGAAACGGGCCGGAGGCGTGCACGCCTCCGGCCCGTCTCCTGTCCCTGCTCCGCTCAGCCGGCGGTGCCGGAGGCGGTCAGGGTGCCGTCGGTGGGTTCGTCGTGCCGGACGCTCTTGTACCAGCCGCGCCGCCCGGTGAAGTGGTTGAACAGCGCCAGCGGCAGCGACCACAGCGTGATCGCGCTGAATACCGGCAGGGTCAGCATGATGTACCCGACCACCCAGAGCGGCAGTCGGCGTTCGGCGCGGTAGCGCAGCGCCCAGTTCAGCTGGAACGCCAGGGGCAGCAGCGTGAACACGGTCGCCACCCACGCGGGGGACGTGAAGCCGTGCCAGCCGAATGCGCGGCGTAGCGGCTGGGACAGCAGGCTGATGATCATCAGGGTGTTCAGCCACGGCCCGAGGATCAGGTACGTGAAGTCCGCCAGGGTGACCGGGTGGGCGCGGGCGCCCCACAGGCGGCCCAGGTACCGCAGGCACTGCATGGTGCCCTGGATCCAGCGGGCGCGCTGGCGCATGAACGGCACGGGGCTGATCATGCCCTGCTGCCCGACGTGCGCGGTCAGGAGCGCGATGCGGGCCCTGGGGTCGTGCAGGCGGATTTCCAGGGCGCTGCCGAAGTCCTCGAGCAGCACGTCCGGCCAGGGCTCCACGCCGCGCGCGAGCTGCCCGGCGACGTAACTGGCGCGCATGCACTGGCCGTTGCCGGTCAGGGACGCGGTGCCCGCCCAGTGCCGCACGCGCTGGTAGTGACCCAGGATGAAGTTCTCGAGGTCCTGCTGGATGAGCAGCACACGCGCCAGGGCGCCCTGCAGGCCCGGGAGTTCACTGGTCGTCTGGCGGTAGCGCATCCAGCCCTGCGCGGCCAGGACGTGCGGGTCCTGGAATGCGCCGCGCACCTGTGGGACGAAGTCGCCCCCGAGGCGGCCGTCGGCGTCCAGGCCCACGAAGACGTGTTGCGTGAGGTCCTGGCCGTGCATCTCCGGTTCGGCCAGGAGGCGCGTGACGGCCCAGTTCATGGCCCGGCCCTTGTTCTGCCGCGCTTCGGGGAACTCGCGGCGCAGGAGGCGCACGCCGGGGTCGCGCTGCGCGAACGCCTGGACGATACGGTCAGTGCCGTCGTCGCTGGCGTCGTCGATGACGATCACGCGGGTGTCGGGGGCGACGTTGCGGACGTTCTGGAGGGTCGCCTCGATGACCTGCGCCTCGTTCAGCGCGGGAATCAGGAACGTGACGTGCACGCCGCTGTGGCTGTGTGGGATGCGCCGGGGGCGCATCAGGGCGCTGGCGGTCTGCTGCACCACGTACAACGCGAACAGGACGAGGCCGAGAATGTCAAGGAAGGCGAGGAAGTTCATCAGTGGGGGCTCCGGGTGGGGACGCGGGCGTCCCAGCAGGTCACTATGACATTAACCCGGTCTTCATGCCGGGAAGTTGAGGCGCGTTCGGTGCGGCGGGGGCGGCCGCGCGGGACGCGACCCACAGGAGACGCTAAACTCGGTTCATGAATATTCCGCTGGGGGAAGCTGTCCCCGACGTCGGAACGCGGGCCGATCCCGTGGTGGCACCGACGCTGCCGGTCCTGCGGCTGGCGGTCCTGACCGACGCGCCGCGCGTGGCGGGCAGTGAACTGTGGCTGCTGTACGTCCTGCCGCGCCTGCTGCCGGGCGGCGTGCGGCCCACCGTGTTCCTGCGGGTGGGGGAGAGCCTGGACCGGCTGGCCGCGCAGTTCGGGGAGGCCGGGATTCCGGTGCGGCGCTACGCGGACCTGACGGGGCTGCCGGACCTGACCCGCGACTTCGACCTGCGCCTCCTTCAGGCCTGGGACCCCGGCACGTACCTGCGCCTTCTGCCCGGGTTGTCCGCGCCGACGCTGGTCGTGTCGCACGATCAGCTGGACTACCACTACGCGCCGCCCCTGCGCGCGCTGTACCGCGAGACGTACCGCTTGACGAAGGCGATCCCCCTGCGCCGCGCCGGGCACCTGCTGACCGTGTCGCGCTGGGGCGCCGCGTTCCTGCGCGGCCCGATGGGGCTGCGGGACACGACCTTCGTCACGAACGGCGTGGACCCCGGGCAGTTCCGCCCCGCCACCCCCGAGGACCGCGCGGCGCTGCGTGAGTCGCTGGGCTTCACGCGCTTCACGGTCCTGATCCCGGGCCGGTTCACGCCCGAGAAGAACCAGTGGGCGAGCGTGCGGGCGGCCCGGCACGCCCCGGACCTGGACTTCGTGTTCGTCGGGGACATGGACTCCAGCGTGGGCACGCTGGCGCAGGCGTACGCGAAGCGCCTGGGCCTGCGCAACGTCCGGTTCCTGGGCCGCCGCTGGGACATGCCGGAGCTGTACCGCGCGGCGGACGCACTGCTGCAACCCACCCTGGCGGAGAACCAGTCGCTGGTGACCCTGGAGGCGATGTCGTCGGGCCTCCCGGTCGTGACCACGGACATTCCGGCGCAGGCGGAACTCGTGCAGGACGGCGTAACCGGCCTGACCGTGCCCGCGCAGCCGGACGTGCTGGCCCGCGCGCTGCGGGCCCTCGCGGCGCACCCGGAGCGCACAGCTGCCTTCGGGCGGGCTGCGCGGCAGTTCGTCCTCGACCACCACACCACCGACCACACCGCCGCGCTCGTCCTGGCTGAACTGCGGCGCCTCGTCTCCCACCCCTCACCTGCGGCGCACGCCGCGAAGGAGCACCCCCATGCCTGAAGCTGTCATCGTCTCCACCGCCCGCACCCCCATCGGCAAGGCCTACCGCGGCTTCCTGAACGACACGCACGGCAGCGACCTGGGCGCGCACGCCGTCACGCACGCCATCGCCCGCGCGGGCGTGGACCCCGCCGAGATCGAGGACGTCATCATGGGCGCCGGGAACCCCGAGGGCGCCACCGGCAGCAACATCGCCCGGCAGATCGCGCTGCGCGCCGGACTGCCCGTCAGCGTGGCGGGGCAGACCGTGAACCGCTTCTGCTCCAGCGGCCTGCAGACCATCGCCACCGCCGCGAACAGCGTCATGGCCGGACAGGGCGACGTGTACGTCGCGGGCGGCCTGGAGAGCATCACCCTGACTCAGAACGAACACGCGAACAAGTACCGCCTGCGCGGCGAGTGGCTGCAATCGAACAAGCCCGCCATCTACATGCCCATGCTGGAAACCGCCGAGATCGTCGCCAGGCGCTACGGCATCACGCGCGAGCAGCAGGACGAGTACGCGTACCACTCGCAGATGCGCACCGCCCGCGCCCAGCAGGCCGGGCTGTTCGAGCACGAGATCGTCCCCATGACCGCTGCGATGAAGGTGCAGGACAAGGCCACCGGCGAGATCAGCGACCAGACCGTCACCCGCACCCTGGACGAGGGCAACCGCGCCGACACCACCCTGGAGGGCCTGGGCAAACTCAGGCCCGTGTTCGAGGGCGGCGTGATCACCGCCGGGAACGCCAGCCAGCTCAGCGACGGCGCGGCCGCCGTGGTCGTCATGAACGCCGACGTGGCCCGTGAACGCGGCCTGGCCCCGCTGGGCCTGTTCAAGGGCTTCGCCATCGCCGGGTGCGAACCCGACGAGATGGGCATCGGCCCCGTGTTCGCCGTGCCGAAACTCCTCAAGCGCCACGGCCTCAGCGTGGACGACATCGACCTGTGGGAACTGAACGAGGCGTTCGCCGTGCAGGCCCTGTACTGCCGCGACCACCTCGGCATCGACCCCGAGAAGTACAACGTGAACGGCGGCTCCATCAGCATCGGGCACCCCTACGGCATGAGCGGCGCACGCCTGACCGGGCACGCCCTGCTGGAAGGCAAACGCCGCGGCGCCAAGCACGTCGTCGTGACCATGTGCATCGGCGGCGGCATGGGCGCGGCGGGCCTGTTCGAAGTGCTCTGACGGCGTTCAGGGCCGCGCCCTGAACCGGGTGGAACGGCGGCGGTGGGACGTGGAGGGTGCAGGAGTGCCATTCTCCCGTGACCGGAACTGGACACCACCGCCAGGGAAGTGGGGAGTGGGCCGCGGGTGTGACCCTGCGGCCCACTGCCTGTGCCGAGCCCGTCACGACCCTGACAGGCAGGGGGGACGCAGGGAGCGGACGCGCTGAACGGGACGGGCAGTCCATTCACAGCCGCGCCGGAACTTGATAGGCTCAGGGGTCATGAGTATTCACCTGAACGCCGAACCCGGCCAGATTGCCGAAACCGTCCTGCTGCCCGGCGACCCGCTGCGCGCCAAGCACATCGCCGAGACCTTCCTGACCGACCCGGTGCTGCACAACACCGTGCGCGGCATGCACGGCTACACCGGCACGTACAAGGGCAAGCGGGTCAGCGTGCAGGGCACCGGCATGGGCATCGCCAGCTCGATGATCTACGTCAGCGAACTGATCACGCAGTACGGCTGCAAGAACCTCATCCGCGTCGGCACGGCCGGCAGCTATCAGGCGGACGTGCACGTGCGGGACATCGTGCTGGCGCAGGCGGCCTGCACGGACAGCAACATCAACAACATCCGCTTCGGCGCGAAGAACTTCGCTCCCATCGCCGACTTCGACCTGCTGATGCGCGCCTACCAGATCGCCCGCGAGCGCGGCCACGCCACGCACGTCGGCAACATCATGAGCAGCGACACCTTCTACCACGACGATTTCGACCAGTACAAGATCTGGGCGGACTTCGGCGTGCTCGCCGTCGAGATGGAGGCCGCCGGGCTGTACACCCTGGCCGCCAAGCACGGCGTGAAGGCCCTGACCGTCCTGACCATCAGCGACCACCTCGTCACGCGCGAGGAGACCACCGCCGAGGAACGTCAGCTGACCTTCAACGCCATGATCGAGATCGCGCTCGACGCCGCGCTGGGCGAGTAACCGCAGACAGGCAACGGGGCGTGCGCCTGGGTTGATCCCCAGGCGCACGCCCCCGTATCGGTGAAGGTCAGTTGACGCGGACGCTGTTCGTCAGGGTGCGGACCACGGCCTCGTTCTTCGCGTAGTCCTTCATGTTCCCGGCGATGGTCACGACGAGCATGCGGCCCCCGGCGCTGGTGACTAGGAGTTCGCGGCGCAGTTCGTCACCCTGGCTGGGCGTGGTGAAGATGAACTGCGCCCAGGGCGTGCCGCTGACCTGCAGCAGGTTCGCCTTGAGGGTCTTCACGTTGGGGACCTGCGCGCGGATGACGCTGGGGAACTGCTCGACGAGCTTGCCGACCTCGGTCCTGTTCAGTTTGCTGTCCCGCCACTCGAACGCGACGCTGACCTTGCGGTCCTCGGTCATGAAGACGGCGTCGGGGCGCCCGGCGGCACTGGGAAACGCGGTGCGGATCCCGGCGGCACTCAGGGTCAGGAGTTTGGCGTTCGGTTCGACGGTCACCGGCACGCTGCCCAGCTTCACGGGCACCGCGCTGGCGGCGCCCACGGTCAGGGTGGCGGCGAGCGTCAGGAGAAGGGAGCGGGGCTTCATGTCAGTGTCACCCTAGCGTGAGAGGTGAGAACGCTCGTGAACCGAGCATGAGGACTGTGCGGTTGGTATCAATCTCAAGTCAGCTCATCCCGGCAGTCCTCAGCGCGAAGGTCGCGGCCCGCGCGCCGATCATCATGCTCGTCGCGTTCGTGTTCGCGTGGATGATGCGCGGCATGACGCTCGCGTCCCCCACCCACAGGCCCCGCACGTCCCGCACCGCCAGTTCGCGGCTCACCACGGCGTCCTCCCCGTCGCCCAGCGCTGCCGTGCCGACCGGGTGGTACAGGGTCGCGCACTCGCGCGCCACATGCTGGCGCAGCGCCGCGTCACTGCGGTGCCCCTCGCCCGGCAGGACCTCCGCGCCGCGTAGTTCAGTCAGGGGAGGGGTGGAGGCGATCTCGCGCGCCTGCCGCACGCCCGCCACGAGACTCTGCGCGTCCCGGTCGTCCGTCAGGTACCCTGGGTCGATGACTGGCGCAGCCAGTGGGTCAGGCGACGCCAGCGTCAGGCGGCCCCGGCTGTGCACATCCACGAGCACCGGGCCCACCGTGAAGTGGTTCCCCGGCTCGGTGCGGAACCCATGATCCCGGAAGTACGCCGGGCCGAAATGAAACTGGATGTCCGGGTCGTCCTGCGCGCCCAGGCCCGCGCGGGCGTGCGTGAACGCACTGGCCTCCGCGACGTTGCTGCTCAGCGGGCCGCTGCGGTTCCACAGGTACCGCGCCAGCGCCTCGCCCTGCGGCACCCGGTCCAGACTGGTGATCCGCGAGCGGCTGATCACCGGCACCGCGAGGTGATCCTGTAGCCCCCCACCCACGCCCTCCAGCGCCACGCGTACCGGGATGCCGTGCCGCTCCAGTTCCGCGCGCGGCCCGATCCCCGACAGCATGAGCAGCTGCGGCGTCTGCACCGCGCCCGCCGTGAGGATCACCCCGCCCGACGGGGCGTCCAGCGTCCGGCCCCGCCAGCGCAGCCGCACGCCCGCCGCGCGCTGGCCCTCCCACAGTAGTTCCAGCACGTGCGCGCCCGTCAGGACCGTGAGGTTCGGGTGGTCCAGCACCGGTCTCAGGAACGCCCGGAACGCACTGAACCGCTCGCCCCCCTGATGGTTGCTCTCCAGCAGGCCCGCGCCGTCCAGCACGCCGTCATTGAAGGACTCGACGACCGGCAGACCCAGCCCCACCGCCGCCGCCTTCACGAACGCGTGACTCAGCTCGTGCGACGCGCCGCGCGCCCCGGCGGGCATCGGGCCGTCCATGCCGCGCGTCTCGGACGCCGGGCCCCGGTACGACTCCAGCGCGCGGAACTCCGGGAGCACGTCCTCCCAGGTCCAGCCGTCGCCCCAGCTGTCGTAATCCCGCCGTGATCCACGAATCCAGATGGTCGCATTGATCGCGCTGCTGCCGCCCAGCACCTTCCCGCGCGGCCAGTAGAAGGACCGCCCCGCCGCGCGCGGCTGCGGCACCGTCGTCAGGTTCCAGTCCACCGCCGTGCGGAACAGCTTGTTGAACGCGCCCGGCGCGCGGATCAGCGGGTGCGAGTCCGGCCCACCCGCCTCCAGCAGCAGCACCCGCGCGCCCGCGTCCAGCAGCCGCCGCGCCGCCACGCAGCCGCCCGACCCGGCCCCCACCACGATGAAATCCACGCGCCCCTGCCCTGCGTCCCGGCTTGTCATGTGCCCCGAGTATAGACGCCCGTCCCGCGCGCCCTCCCGGTCCGGGCGGGCCGCCCGGTACACTCCCCTACATGAGCCTTACCTTCCCCACTGGCTTCACTGCCGCCGCCATGGCCGCCGGGATCAAACCCAGCGGCAAGACCGACCTGAGCGGCGTCACCAGCAGCACTGACTGCACCTGGGCGTTCGCGGGCACGCGCAGCACCACCGCCGCCGCGTGCGTCACCCGCAACCGCGACCTGTACGCGCAGGGCGCCCCCATCCGTGCCCTGCTCGTGAACGCCGGGAACGCCAACGCCGCCACCGGCACCCGCGGCGCTCATGACAACGCCGACATGGCCGACGCGTTCGGCAGCGTCCTGAACGTGCAGCCCGACGCGGTCCTGACCGCCAGTACCGGCATCATTGGGCACCTGCTGCCCATGGACAAGGTCCTCAGCGGCATCGAGCACCTGCCCGACGAACTCGGCAGCGGCGCGGACGCCTTCGCCAGCGCCATCATGACCACCGACACCCGCCCCAAGACCGCGTCAGCCACCCTGAGCAGCGGCGCGCGGATCGTCGGCACCGCCAAGGGCAGCGGCATGATCCACCCCGACATGGCCACCATGTTCGCCTTCGCGTTCACCGATGCCCAGATCGACCAGACGGCGCTGCGCGAGGCGTTCCCCGCCATCGTCAACCGGACCTTCAACGCCGTCACCGTCGACGGCGACACCAGCACCAACGACATGGCTGTCGTCCTGTGCAACGGACAGGCCGGGGTCGCCGACCTCACCGAATTCCTGACCGCGCTCGAAGGCGTCATGCGCGACCTCGCCCGGCAGATCGCCGCCGACGGCGAGGGCGCCACCAAACTCCTGACCGTGCAGGTCAGCGGCGCCCGCACCGAAGCCGAGGCGCTGGCCGCCGCCCGCACCTGCTGCGTCAGCCCTCTGCTGAAAAGCGCCGTGCACGGCAACGACCCCAACTGGGGCCGCGTCATCATGGCCGTCGGCCGCAGCGGCGCGGGCGTGAACATCGAGAAACTCCGCGTCACCGTGCAAGGCCATCCGGTCTTCCAGGGCAAGCCCCTTCCGTACGACGACGCGCAGGTCAGCGCCAGCATGAAAGCCGAGGAGGTCGTCTTCACCATCGATCTCGGCGTCGGCGACGCGCGCGGCGAGGCCTGGGGCTGCGACCTCAGCGCCGAATACGTCAGCATCAACGCCGACTACACGACCTGAACCGGGGAGGTGGTGCGCGGGGGGCGGGACACGGTGCCTGCCCCCCGCGCCATGTGCCGGGTCACTCCGGCAAGCTGGACAGCGCGTCGAATCGGGCATGGTGCCGCTGCGTGCGCTCAATCCACGTTTTCAGGACCCATGGCGTCGCGGTGTACGACAGGGCGGTGAACGTCAGCACGGTCAGCGCCGCGCCCTCCAGCGCCGCCGCCTGCACCTTGTGATGCCCATCTACGATCACGTTCACGGACAGGGTCAGGTTCGACAGCGGCGTCCCCTCCCACTGACTATTGCTGTCCCGCTCCTCGATCACTTGCAGGCAGACTGCCGTGGGCCGCTCCCGGGCCCGGAACTGCTCACGGTAGAACGCCACCCTCCGCGCATCCAGTGACTCTGCCCCCTGAGTGGGCAGCAGGACGGATACGCCTGCATCCTCGCCCGGCACCTGCCGACCGTCGGCATACGTGATCACGCCCGGCGCCCCCCAGCCCGGCGCGCGGTAGGACAGGGCAGGTGGTGCCGTGGGCACGTCCGCTCCGGGCCAGGAGCCCTGCCGACGATCACCCGGCCAGTACCGCTCCCGCTCGTGCGTCATGTAGTCGAGAGGGCCGCCCGGCACCACCACGGCCGGGCGGGTCGTGACCAGACTCGCCACGTACCACCCCGGCGGGAGGACCGACGCCAGCCGCGTGACAGCCGACTGGTCGAGGGCCCGCAGGCCACCTGCCAGGGCGTCCTGCAGGGCATCCACCGCGGCCAGGGCAGGACGCCGCGTCAGGGGCAGCGCGTGAAACAGCGCGGGCAGCGTGGCCGACCCCATCCCGATCAGCGCCGCCACCTCCCCGTGCACGCGCAGCGCGGCGCCAGAGTATCCCCGTCCCTCCCAGCGCAGCGGCACCTGATCCTCCGCCTGCCCCGCCGCGACCAGCGCGAAGGGAACACGCCCCACCTGACCCTTCACCCACGCGGGATCAGGCGTGACCGCCGACCTGTCCAGCATCGGCGCCAGCGGCGCCCGCGTGTGTGGGTCGGACGTAGTGAACCACAGCGGCGTCTCGCTCATGCCGCTCAATCTGACACCGGCGTCCCGTCCAACTCCCCTCATGTGCCACTCGCGCTGCTCAGCATTCCTTACCGATTGCCCCGCCCGACCGGCGGTGGAGGGTAGGGTGCGGACATGAGTGCCGAATCTCCCCTTCGCCCGGCTGCCTCCCGTTCGGCGCTGGCGCGTCCGCTGGACTTCACGTACCTGTCAAACCGCGTGGCGGCGCTGGGACTGCTGGGGACGGTGGCGCTGGCCCGCCTGCGCGGGCGGGGCTGGGCGGACGCGGTGGGTGCAGGGGGCGCGGCGTTCCTGGCGTGGGCGACCGCGCGGGAACTCGACCCGGACCACCCGGCGACGGCGAACGCGGCGCTGCCCGTGGCGGCGGTGGCCGGACTGGTCAGCCGCGGCGGGGGGCTGGCGCCGCTGTTGCCCGCGGTGGCGGTGCTGTCCGGCCTGCGGGGGATCGCGGGGACGACGGGGGAGACCCTGACCCGCACCGACCACCTGGGTCTGCTGGCGCAGTCGCTCGCGGCGGCCGGGGCGGGTGGCACGGTGGGTGCACTGGTGGCCGCTGCGGCGCCCCTCCTGACCGAAGGTGGGCGGAGCGTGACCCCACTGATGGGTGCGCTGCTGCCCCCGCTGGCCCGCGCGCGGGGCGGGTCGTGGACGGGCGCGCTGTTGTCGGCGGCTGCCCTGCCGCTGGCCCGTGACCTGACCGCGCCGGAACCCGTGCAGAGCGCCTGCGACCGCGCCCCCCGCGCCGTGCGTGCCGAGGAGGTGCGCCGTGCCCGGCAGGTCGCCGCGCTGGCCCTGGCCGCCGGGCTGCTCACGCGGCAGTCGCGGGGGCTGCTCCCGCTGGCCGCCGCGTGCCTGACCGTCGCCGCCCGCCGCGCCGGGGCGAACCTCAAGAACACCTGAAGCCCCGCGCGTGCAGACTGGGCGCCCGGCGACAGCCCCAGGAAGGGTCGCCTCCTACGCTGAACGCATGACCGGACTCCCCAGGCAGATCACGCTGCTGCTCGCCACGATCCTCACGCTCGTGATGAACTACCTCAGCAACGCCCTCCCGCTCTTCGGCAACTCCAACAAGGAGGTCAGCGACGCCCTCCCGAACGCCTTCACGCCCGCCGGACTCACCTTCGCCGTGTGGGGCCCCATCTTCCTGGGCCTGCTGGTCTTCGCCGTGTACCAGGCGCTGCCCGCCCAGCGCGGCCCCCGGTACGACCGGCTGTTCTGGCCGTTCCTGCTGGGCAACCTGCTGAACGTCTCGTGGCTGCTGGCCTTCCAGAGCCTCAACTTCGGGCCCAGCGTGCTCATCATGCTGGCCCTGCTCGCCAGCCTGATCTGGCTGTACCTCACCGTTCGCGGCCTGCCGCCCCAGGGCGCGGAACGCTGGACGCTCGCGCTGCCCACCTCGCTGTACCTGGGCTGGATCAGCGTCGCCACGATCGCCAACATCACCGCGTACCTCGTCAGTGCCGGCGTGACGACCGGCGCGCTGGGCCTCAGCGCCCCCGTCTGGTCCGCCGTGCTCGTCGTGATCGCCGCCGCCATCGGCGTGTTCTTCGTGGCCCGCTTCCACGACTACGCCTTCGCCGGGGTGCTCCTGTGGGCCTTCTACGGCGTGTACGTCGCCCGCCCGGACGCCGCGACCGTCGTGACCGGCGTCGCCATCGCCGCCGCGCTGGTCGTGCTGGGCGCCCTGCTCAGCCTGCGCACCCGCCGCACCGCCCTGTAACCTCACCCCCTGGATGGGCCGCTGCGGGCATGACCGGCAGCGGCCCATCTGCGGTCGCTACACTGAACTTCACATGCATCCCGACTCGCCCCTGGCCCTGATCGGCTACCCAGCCCCGGCCGCCCGCGCCCTGCGCGACCTCGGCCTGATCGCCGTGAACGTCCCCACTGACGACCTGCGCGCCGTGCTGGACGCCAGCCGCACCCTCCACTTCACCGGGGCGCTCGTCCACCCCAGCCAGGAAACGCACGCGCTCGGCGCCGTCACGCCCGACGCCGTCGCCCGCCGCGTGGGCCGCGTGGACGCCATCGCCCTGAGCGGCGAATTCCACGGCACCTTCGCCCTCAGCGACGCGCTGACCGACGCGCTGGACGCCAGCGGGTACGCCTCGCGCGGCGCGAGCGTCCTGATCCTCGGCGTGGACGCCCATGACCTCGCCCTCGCCCTGCCCCTCGCCCGGCTGGGCTTCACCGAGATCGGCATCGCCGCCGAGAGCACCCCGGAAGCGGAACGCGCCGCCCGCGACCTCCCCGCCGGCCGCCGCGCGTTCCCCCTCAGCCGCCGCGATCCCAGCGTCACCGACTTCGCCGCCCGCGCCGACCTGCTGATCCTCACGGCCGGGACCCTCCCGCCCCGCCTCGTGCAGCCGTACCACACCATCATCGACCTGACCGGCCGCGCCAGCGTCACCGGCAGCGGCGCCAGCACCCTCGACCTGCGCGACCTCCCCCTGCGCCGCCTCGCCCGGCAGCTGGAACACGCCACCGGGCAGCGCTTCCACCCACAGGAACTCGAAGGAGCCCTCCAGGCCCTCGTGTAAAGGAAAGGGGAGAGGCGCACCCAGTAATCCGGGTGCGCCTCTCTTGATGCCGGCTCAGTTGTGGCTGACGGTGTCCAGTTTCTGCAGGTAGGCCTTCCCGCCTTCGAGTTCGGCCTCAAAGCCGTCGGCAGCGGCGAACACCAGGGTCTCGGCGAGGGTCTCGCTCATCAGGTATTCCTGCCATGCTTCGGCGGCCTCGCGGGCGTCGCCTTGAAGGTCGAGGTGGAGGGCGATGCGGTCCTGCACCTCGAATCCGGCTTTCTTGCGGGCGTCCTGCACGCCGCGCACGAGGTCGCGGGCGAGACCCTCGAGTTCCAGTTCGCGGGTCAGGGTGGTGTCGAAGGCGACGAGGTACCCGGCTTCCTCCTGCGCGGCGAAGCCTTCGGGGGACTTGGCGTCCACGAGGACCTCGTCTGGCCCGAGTTCGAAGCGTTCACCGGTGGGGGCGATGACCTCGAACTGCTTGCCGTCGCGCACGAAGCGGGCGACCTCGCTGGCGTCGGCGGCGGCCAGCGCGGCGCGGACCTGCGGGACGGCCTTCCCGAACTTCTTGCCCAGCACCGGGAGGTTGGGGCGCAGCACGTAGCTGACGAGTTCCGCGTACTGGTCGATCAGTTCGACCTCCTTGACGTTCAGTTCCTCCTTGAGCTGCTCGGCGAAGCGGCCCAGCGCCTGGGTCTGGTCGGCGGTGCGGGCGCGGACCATGACCTTCGGGAGGGGCTGACGCTGGCGCAGGCTGGTCTTCCCGCGGACGGCGCGGCCCAGGCTGACGACGCGCAGGACGGCGTCCATCTCGCCCACCAGGGTCGGGGCGGCCAGCGCCTCGTCGACCTTGGGCCAGGGGGTGAGGTGCACGCTGTCGGGCGCGTCCGGGACCAGCGAGCGCACGAGGTTCCCGTACAGCGTCTCGGCGAGGAACGGCGTGAACGGCGCGGTGAGCTGCGTGACGGTCACCAGGGCGTAGTGCAGCGTGGCGTACGCGTTGTGGTCCGCGCCGTCGTCACCGGCCCAGAAGCGGCGGCGGTTGCGGCGCACGTACCAGTTGCTCAGGTCCTCCACGACGAAGTCCTGCAGGGCGCGGCTGGCCCCGGTCGGGTCGTAGTTCTCCAGCGCGCCCGTGACGGTGGCGATCAGGGCCTGCACCTTGGCGAGCAGCCAGCGGTCCACCTCGGGGCGCTGATCGGCGGGCGCGGCGGCCTTCAGGTCCGGCTGGTCGAGGTTCGCGTACAGCACGAAGAACGAGTAGGTGTTCCACAGCGTCAGGAAGTAGCTGCGGAACGCCTCGCCGACGAGGTTCATGCCGAAGCGGCGGCTCAGTTCGGGCGGCGCGCTGACGTACATGTACCAGCGGGCGGCGTCCGCGCCGTACTGCTCGAACACGTCCCAGGGGTTCACGACGTTCCCCTTGCTCTTGCTCATCTTCGCGCCCTTCTCGTCCAGGATGTGCCCGGAGCAGATGACGCTCTTGTACGCCACGGAGTCGAACACCATCGTGCCGATCTGGTGCAGGCTGTTGAACCAGCCGCGCGTCTGGTCGATGGCCTCCGCGATGAAGTCGGCCGGGAAGCCGCCCTGCTCGAACTTCTCCCTGTTCTCGAAGGGGTAGTGGTGCTGCGCGAACGGCATGCTGCCGCTGTCGTACCAGACGTCCATCACGTACGGCACGCGCCGGAAGGTCTTCCCGCCGTCCTCAAAGGTGATGTCGTCCACGAACGGGCGGTGCGGGTCGAAGTCGGGTCCCGTCAGTTCGGGTCGGCCGCTCAGTTCGGCCAGTTCGGCGTAACTGCCGATCACGCGGTACTCGCCGTCCTCGGCCTCCCACACGGGCAGCGGCGTGCCCCAGTAGCGGTTGCGCGAGAGGTTCCAGTCGATCAGGTTCTCCAGCCACCCGCCGTAGCGGCCGTTCTTGATGTGCGGCGGGTGCCAGTCGATCGTCTGGTTCAGTTCGATCAGGCGCTCTTTCAGGCGGGTGTTGTTCAGGTACCAGCTCTCGGTGGCGTAGTACATGAGCGGGGTGCCGCAGCGCCAGCAGTGCGGGTAGGCGTGCAGGAAGTTCTTCTCGCGCCACATCAGGCCGCGCGCGCGCAGGTCGCGGACGATCTCGGTGTTCGCGTCGCGGAAGAACACGCCCTGCCACGGGCCGAAGCGGTGCTTGCCCTCGCCGTCCACGCCCACGATCACCGGGAAGCCGTAGTTGCGGGCCAGACGCATGTCGTCCTCACCGAACGCGGGCGCGGTGTGGACGATGCCCGTCCCGTCACTGTCGGACACGTAGGTGTCCAGGCCCGACATCCACACGGGCTTGCCCTCGCCCTCGGCCTCGTACGCTTCGGTGAAGAGGGGCTGGTACGCCACGCGCTCCAGCTCGCTGCCCTTGAAGGTCTTCACGACCTCGGCGTCCTCGCCCAGCACCTCGTCCTTCAGGCTGGCCGCCAGGATCAGCACCGCGCCGTCCTTGTCGCGCGCCGCCACGTACTCGAACTCCGGGTGGATGGCGACGCCCACGTTGTACGGCAGCGTCCAGGGCGTGGTCGTCCACACCAGGAACGCCGCGCCGTCCTCCAGGCCCAGGCGGGCCGGGTCGGTCAGGCGGAACGGCACGTACACGCTGGGGTCCTGGATGTCCTTGTAGCCCTCGCTGACCTCGGCGTTCGACAGCGTGGTGCCGTCCTTCGGGCAGTAAGGCGCCACGCGGAAGCCCTTGTACAGCAGGCCCTTCTCGCTGAGGTTCTTGACGCTCCACCAGATGCTCTCGATGTAGTCCTTGTGCAGCGTCATGTACGCGTCATCCAGGTCCACCCAGTAGCCCATGCGCTCGGTGAACTTTCGCCACTCGGCCTCGTACTCGAACACGCTGGCGCGGCACTCGGCGTTGAACTTGTCGATGCCGTACGCCTCGACCTCACGTTTGCTGTTCAGGCCGAGTTTCTTCTCGACGCCCAGCTCGACCGGCAGGCCGTGCGTGTCCCAGCCCGCCTTGCGGGGCACGTGGAAGCCCTGCATGGTCCGGAAGCGCGGGAAGAGGTCCTTGAACGAGCGGGCCTGGACGTGGTGCACGCCGGGCTGGCCGTTCGCGGTGGGCGGCCCCTCGAAGAACGTGAACACGGGGCCGCCCTGGGTCTGCTCCAGCGAGCGTTCGAACACGCGTTCGCGTTTCCAGAAGTCGAGGATGCCCTGTTCCAGCGCGGGGAAGTTCGGGTTGCCCTGCACGGGCGTGAAAAGGGTCTTCTTGTCGGTCATGTGATCTCCAGATGGGCGGTGAGGGTCGTGGTGGGTCGGGCGTCGGAGGCGGGGGTCACCCGCGTCCGAATCGGCCGCCTGGGCCGGGCGGGGCAGAGGGGCGTTCCGTTGGCCAGTCGGGTGTGTTGGATTAGGGTGCGGGGCATGGTCACCTCCGGCGGGTGCGGGTCAGGACAGGCGAGGGGGGGTGGCTAGTCGACGATGAACAGAGTTGCCCCCACCTCAGTCCTGGATCGGTGCGGTTCGGCGTGGTCGGCCACCTGATACGACTCGCCGGGCCGCAGCGTGAAGGTGCGCCCGTCGGCCAGTTCGGTATCCAGCTGCCCGGCCAGCACGAGCAGGATGTGGCCCTTCTCGCACCAGTGGTCGGCCAGATACCCGGGGGAGTACTCGACCATTCGCACGCGGACCGCGCCGAACTGCCGGGTGCGCCACACGGCCACGCCGCGTTCGCCGGGGTGTTCGGTGGCGGGCACGTCGGCCCAGGTGGTCACCCCGAAGGGAATGTCGGTCAGGTGCATGGTTCGGGCCTCCGGGGACAGCACACGGGCGAAGCGGGGCAGGGGTGAATGGGAATGGGGGCGGCGGGTCTCAGCGGTCACGCCCCCACGTGGGGGGACGGTGCTGGGACGCGCCGCCCCCGTGGGGAGCTGGTGCGTGGTACCACCCAACTTCACCGGCACGCTGCCGGTCTCCATTGGCCCTCTGTCGGGGGGTGTCCGGGCGGGTCTAGTCGGCCCGTGGGCCTTTCTTCCGCCGGCGCGGGAGGTGATGTTCGGTGCTCGCGGCTGGCGTCAGGCTTCCACCGTCCCTGACTCGCTCGCGCTGCCCTGCGGCCCTACTGTCCTCTCGGTCGCCTCTGCTGTCTCACCCCGGTCTGGGGTGCCCCTCATGGTAGGGCGGCAGGCTGGGGGCGGTCAACGTGGTCCCCCGGCGGGCCGCGCTTGCGGGTATGCTGGACGTCCGTTCCTCCAGCGTCCCATCCCCCCTGCCCCCGGCGCGTACGTGTGAAAAGCGTCAGCGCGCGTTTAGAATCGGTTTCAGGAGTACGTGACGAATGATCTCAATCCATCCAACCTGCCTGAACGACCAGCCCACCGCGCGCGTGGCGGGCGTGCCTGACAGGTTCCCACCGACGGAGGCCCCGCTGTGACCGACGCCCACCAGAGCCTCCCGTACCACGAACTGCAGCAGAAGATCCTGCCCGAACTGCACCTGATCGCCGCCGGGTACGGCATCGAGAACTACCGCAAACTGAAAAAAGACGCCCTGGCCCTGGCGATCATGGAGCACCAGGCGGCCAGCGAGGGCCAGCTGCTCGCGCGCGGCTTCCTGGAGATCAGCCCCGACGGGTACGGCTTCCTGCAGGCCGACCTGCTCGACCCGAACAGCCGCACGGTGCTGATCAGCGCCGGGGTGATCAAGCAGTACCACCTGCGCACCGGGGACGAGATCATCGGCCGCGCCCGCAAACCCCGCGAGAACGAACGTTTCGGGTCGCTCGTGCAGGTCGAGGCCGTGAACGGCGTGGATCCCGAGACGGCCCGCCGCCGCCCGCGCTTCGACGACCTGACGCCCACCTTCCCGGACGCGCAGCTGGTGCTGGAAGACCCCACCATGGACGACGGCCTGAGCCTGCGCGTCGTGGACCTGCTCGTGCCCATCGGTCGGGGGCAGCGCGCGCTGATCGTCGCGCCGCCCAAGGCCGGGAAGACCAGCCTGCTGAAGAAGGTCGCAAACTCCATCGTCAAGAACTACCCGGACGTGACCGTCATGGTGCTGCTCGTCGACGAGCGCCCCGAGGAGGTCACGGACTTCCGCGAGAGCGTGCAGGGCGCGCAGGTTATCGCCAGCACCTTCGACGAGCCGCCCCAGCACCACGTGCGCGTCGCGGAGTTCGTGCACGAACGTGCCCGCCGCATCGTCGAGGAAGGCGGGCACGTGGTGATCCTGCTCGATTCCATCACGCGACTGGCCCGCGCGAACAACCTCGTCACCCCACCCACCGGACGCACGCTGTCCGGCGGTCTGGACAGCAACGCCCTGCACTGGCCCAAACGGTTCCTGGGCGCGGCGCGCAACATCCGCGAGGGGGGCAGCCTGACCATCCTGGCCACCGCCCTCGTCGAGACCGGCAGCCGCATGGACGACGTGATCTTCGAGGAATTCAAGGGCACCGGCAACGCGGAACTTGTGCTGTCGCGCCGCCTTGAGGAACGCCGCATCTTCCCGGCGCTGGACATCCTGAAGTCCGGCACGCGCCGCGAGGAGCTGCTGCTGCAGCCCGAAGTCCTGAAGAAGATGTGGCTGCTGCGCAAGGTCATCAGTGACATGGACCCGGCGGACGCCATGGAGATGCTGCTGTCCCGCATGGGCAAGACCCGCAACAACGTCGAATTCCTGGCGGCCCTGGCCGGCGGCTGACGTCCGTCTACTCAATTCCCCCCCCTCGGAGCTCATACTTTGTCCTTTCCCTCCCTGCGCCGCGCGACGCGGCTCCTGACTCTCGGTGCGCTGCTGGGCCTCGCGCACGCACAACAAGCCACCCCTGACGATCGCCTGCTCGCGCCGCTGCAACTGCACTTGGACGCCCCGGCGGACGTGGTCCTCAGCCGCGACACCGGCGAGCGCGTGCTGGAGGTCGTCACGACCCGCGCGACGCCGCTGCCGAACGTCGCGCGACGTTACGGTCTGACGCCGGGCGCCGTGAAACTGGCCTCCACGCACGGCGCCACGCAGGTCGTGCAGCTGACCCTGCCCGGGCGCGTGCAGGCCCGGCAGCCGCTGCGGCCGCAGTCGGTCGTCACGTACCGCGTGCGGCCCGGGGACACCATCGCCCGGGTCGCGGGCCGCTTCGGGCTGACGGTCGTGGACGTGCTGGGCGTGAACCTCGACCGCACCAGCCTCGACCGCCTGCAGGTCGGCTCGACCCTGAACGTCCCCACCGGGACGCGCGGGCTGCTCGTGCGGATCAAGCCCGGCCAGAGCGCCCTGTCCCTGATCGCCGGGTACGGCGCGGACCTGCTGGCCACCGCCCGCGCGAACGATGTGCTGCCCACCGAACTCGACGTCGGGGACGAGCTGCTGCTGCCCGGCATCCGCGCCGAGGGTTTCGCGCAGCAGCTGGCCGAGAAACGCGAGGCCGAGCGCCGCGCGCAGGTCGCCGCGCAGCGTCAGGCGCAGTACGAGAAGTTCGTCGCGTGGAAAAAGGGCCGCGAGAAGGCCCGCCTGGAAGCCAAGTACGCCGCGCAGGAACAGTACGAGAAGTTCCTGGCGTGGAAGAACAGCCCCCAGCGCAAGGCCGCCATCGCCGCGCTGGAACGCCAGCAGCAGTTCGAGGCCGCGCAGGCCGCTGCGCAGGCCCGCACCCGGCAGAACGCGCGGCAGGCCGCCGTGGCCGCCGTCAGTCTCACTCCAGGGCGCAGCGGGCTGATCTGGCCCATGCGCAGCTACCGCCTGACCAGCCGCTACGCGGAGCGGGACATCGAATTCCACCGTCAGGTGTTCCACGGGGGGATCGATCTGGCCGCGCCGTATGGCACGCCGATCTACGCCGCGTCGGCAGGTCGCGTCACGCAGAGCGGCTATGGGGCGTATGGTCTGAATGTGTTCACGCAAAGTGGCGACAGCACCCTGGTCTACGGTCACATGAGCCGCACTGCGGTCGTGTCCGGGCAGTCGGTCCAGCAGGGCCAGCTGCTGGGGTATATCGGCTGCACCGGCGTCTGCACCGGGCCGCACCTGCACTTCGAGGTCCGGCTGAACGGGCAGACGGTCGATCCGCTGGGCCTGCTGCCATGACCGCGCCGCGCACCGGCGTGCGCCTGCTCGTCGTGGACGACGAGGAACAGATCCTGGAACTGCTGGACCTGACACTGTCCATCCAGGGCTACGAGGTGTGCCCGGCAGGCAGCGGCCCGCGCGCGCTGGAGATCCTCGCGGCCGAGCACATCGACGTAATCGTCATGGATGTGCTGATGGTGCCCTGGGACGGGTTCGAGACGGTGCGGCGCATGGCGGCGCAGTTCGGCGCGGGCCTGCCGCCCGTGGTGTTCCTGTCGGGGCTGGCGCGGCCCGCCGTGATGCCGGAGCTGGGCCCGGACGTGGTGCAGGAGTATCTGGTCAAGCCGTTCCGGCCGTCGCAGCTGGTCGAACGGATCGAGGAGGCCCGCCGCCGCAAGGCGTCCGGCTAGTCTGGACCCCCGGATAAACTGACCCCGCCGGCTGCGTCAATGTGACCCTCCCGGCGGGGTCAGTTCTCTTCTACCCTGGGGGCATGACCGAAGCGACCACCGGTACCCCCGCCCTCAAGCAGGGCTTTGCTGAAATGTTCAAGGGCGGCGTCATCATGGACGTCGTCACCGCCGACCAGGCCCGCATCGCCGAGGCTGCCGGCGCGACCGCCGTCATGGCCCTCGAGCGCGTCCCTGCCGACATCCGCAAGGACGGCGGCGTGGCCCGCATGAGCGACCCCAAGATGATCAAGGAGATCATCGGCGCCGTCAGCATTCCCGTCATGGCCAAGGTCCGCATCGGGCACATCGTGGAAGCGCAGATCCTCCAGGCGCTCGGTGTGGACTTCATCGACGAGTCCGAGGTTCTGACCCCCGCCGACGACCAGTATCACATCCTCAAGCACGACTTCAAAGTGCCCTTCGTGTGCGGCGCCAAGAACCTCGGCGAGGCCCTGCGCCGCGTCGGCGAGGGTGCCAGCATGATCCGCACCAAGGGCGAGGCCGGCACCGGCAACGTCATCGAGGCTGTCCGCCACGCCCGCACCGTGCTGGGCGAGATCAAGCACATCCAGGCCCGTCCCGCCGAGGAACTCATGACTGTCGCCCGCGACCTTCAGGCGCCGTACGAACTGGTCCGCTACGTCCATGAGCACGGCAAGCTGCCCGTCGTGAACTTCGCCGCCGGTGGCGTGGCCACCCCCGCCGACGCCGCGCTGATGATGCACCTGGGCCTGGACGGCGTGTTCGTCGGCAGCGGCATCTTCAAGAGTGATAACCCCGAGCGCCGCGCGCAGGCCATCGTCAAGGCCGTCACGCACTTCCAGAACGCCGACGTGCTCGCCGAGATCAGCGAGGACCTGGGCGCGCCCATGACCGGCATCAACATCGACGACCTGATTCCCGCCGAGCGCCTCGCCGCGCGCGGCTGGTAAACATGGCCCGTATCGGCGTGCTGGCCCTCCAGGGCGCGTTCCGCGAGCACCGCGCCGCCCTGGAACGCCTGGGCGCCCAGGTGGCCGAGGTCCGTCTTGCGGCGGACCTGGACGGCCTGCACGGCCTGATCCTCCCCGGCGGGGAGAGCACCACCATGGCCCGCCTGATGACCGAGTACGCGCTGTGGGAGCCCCTGCGGGCCTTCCACGCGCGCGGCGGGCAGCTGTGGGGCACCTGCGCGGGGGCCATCCTGCTGTCAGGCGAGGTGCAGGGCGCCCCACCGCAGTTCGGGCGGCAGGACAGCCTGGGCCTGCTGGACGTGACCGTGCAGCGCAACGCCTTCGGCCGGCAGATCGACTCGTTCACGACCGGGCTGGACGTGCGCGGCCTGGACGGCGCGTTCCCCGCCGTGTTCATCCGCGCGCCCGCCTTCGCCCGCGTCGGTGAAGGGGTGGAGGTGCTGGCCGAGTACGAGGGGCAGGCCGTCGCGGTGCGGCAGGGCCGCGTGCTCGCCACCGCGTTCCACCCGGAACTCACCGGGGATGACCGCCTGCACGAGCTGTTCCTCCAGGGCTGCCTCACGCCCGCCTGAACGCAGACGCCACAGGCCGCCACCTTCGATCGGGGTGGCGGCCTGTTCTGTATGGGTCAGTCGTTGCTGGCGGGTGCGGGCGCCTGGGCGGGCCGTGTGACGCGCAGGCGCAGGCTGAGTGCCAGGGCCAGGATGACCAGCCCCAGCGCCAGCAGGTAGGCGCGCCGCAGGCCCTCGGCGAGTTCGAAGCCGCCGCTCTGGATGGCGGCCGAGCCGATCAGCAGCGCCATCAGCGCGGTGCCCAGCGCGCCGCCCATCTGCCGGGCGAACAGCACGCCGCTCGTAACGGCGCCCAGTTCCTCGCGGCTGGACGTCTCCTGCGCGGCCAGCAGCAGGCTCAGCATGGAAAAGCCCATGCCGGTCCCCACCGCGAAGCCCAGCGCGCTCGTGACCCACAGAGGCGCGTGCACCGCGAAGGTCAGCGCCCCGAACATCACGACCAGCACCGCGAAGCCCACCTGCGCGATGCGGGCCAGCGGCACGGTCTTCACGAGGCGCGAGGTGACGATGGCGGTCAGCGTCCAGCCGACCAGCATGGGCGTCAGGATCGCGCCGCCCGCCGTGGCCCCGCCCCCCGTGACGCCCTGCGCGTACAGCGGCAGGTACGCGATCACGCCGAAGTACGCCGCGCCGCCCAGCAGGTTCCCGGCGAACGCCACGCGCGGCAGACGCTCGCGCAGGGCGCGCATGGGCAGCAGCGGGTCCGGGTGGCGCCGTTCGAGCAGGATCGCGCCCACCAGCGTCACGGCGCCCAGCCCCACCAACGGCCACTGCCGCTGCTCCAGGCCCCACACGACCAGCCCGCTGCCCAACGTGAACAGCGCCGCGCCTGCCCAGTCGATCCGGGCGGGGCGCGGCTGCCCGGTCTCCGGCAGGAAGCGCAGCGCGAGCAGCAGCGCCGCCACGCCGAACGGCAGGCTGGCGTAGAAGGTCCAGCGCCACGAGAGCGTCTCGGTGAGCCAGCCGCCCAGCAGCGGGCCCACCAGCCCGGACACGCCCCACACGCCGGAGATCAGGGACTGCACGCGGCTGCGTTCCTGCAGCGAGTACAGTTCGCCGACCATCGTGAGGGTCAGGGGCAGCAACCCGCCCGCGCCGATGCCCTGCACGACCCGCGCGGCGATCAGCAGGCCCATGGAGTGGCTCTGGCCGCACAGGGCCGAACCGATCAGGAAGATCAGCACGGCCGCGAGGTACAGACGGCGGCGGCCCACCACGTCGCTCGCTCGGCCCCACAGCGGGCTGCTGACGGTGCTGGTCAGCAGGTACACCGCGAACGGCAGGGCGTACAGCCCCTCGCCGCCCAGGTCGCGGATGACGCTGGGCATGGCGGTGGCGACGACGCTGGCTTCCAGCGCGGCCAGGAAGACGCCCACGATCAGGCCGGTGGTGGCCAGCTGCCGGGCCTGCGGGCTCAGGGTGGGGAGGGCATTCACCCGCGCAGCGTACTCCCGTGAAGGCCCCGTCAAGGGTGGGGCTGGATTCACACGTTCTGAATCGTTACAGTCTGCCCATGAGCATGCACCAACGACCACTCGGCCGCACAGGCCTGAACGTCACCGAGATCGGCTACGGCGCCTGGGGCATCGGCGCGGACATGTGGAAGGGGGCGCAGGACGACCACAGCCTCGACGCCCTGCGCCGCTATGTCCAGCTGGGCGGCAACTTCATCGACACCGCCATGGGCTACGGCAGCGGCCACAGCGAACGCCTCGTCGGGCAGGTCGCCCGCGAGCACCCGGGCACGCTGGTCGCCACGAAGATCAGCCCGAAGAACATGGAGTGGCCCGCCGCGCCCGGCACCACCGCCGACGAGGCCTTCCCCGGCGGGTACATCACCGACATGACCCGCGCCAGCCTGGAACGCCTGGGCCTGCCGACCATCGACGTGCAGCAGTTGCACGTCTGGAACGACACCTGGCTGGGCCAGGGCGACTGGCAGGACGCCGCAGCGCAGCTCAAGCGCGACGGGCTGATCCGCGCGTTCGGCATCAGCATCAACGACCACCAGCCGGACAACGCCGTGAAGGCCGTCGAGGCGGGCGCCGTGGACTCCGTGCAGGTCATCTACAACGTGTTCGACCAGTCCCCGCAGGACCGCCTGCTCGACGCCTGCCTCGCGAACGGCGTGGGGGTCATCGTGCGCGTCGCGCTGGACGAGGGGAGCCTGACCGGCACCCTGACCGAGTCCACCACCTTCCCCGACGGCGACTGGCGCAACGGCTACTTCGGCGGCGACCGCCTGACGCAGCTGCAACCGCGCCTGCGCGCCATCGAGCAGGACCTCGGCATTCACACTGATCAGCTCGCGGAGACCAGCCTGCGTTTCGTGCTGGCGCACCCCGCCGTGTCCACCGTGATCGTCGGCATGCGCTCGGTGCGCAACGTCGAGCGCAACGCCGCGCTGGCCGACGGGCGCGGCCTGCCGCAGGATCAGGTGGCGCGGCTGTACGCCCACCGCTGGGACCGCAACTGGTACCAGAGCGCCGAGTAAGCCACAGCCGAAGGGGCCGCCGAGCATGCCTCGGTGGCCCCTTCAGCGGTATCCGGTCAGCCGGCCCGTGGCGGCAGGCGCACGATGGTGAGCATGTACCGGCCCAGCGCCTGAATCGCGTCGTAGAACTTCCCGAACTCGACGGGCTTCACGACGTAACTCGCCGCGTACGCCTGATACGAACGCAGGATGTCCTCCTCGGCGCGGCTGGTGGTGAGCATGATCACCGGAATGGTCATCAGCTGCGGGTCCTGCTTGACCTCGCGCAGCACCTCCAAGCCGTTCATGCGCGGCATGTTGATATCCAGCAGGATCACGTCCGGACGGGGCCGGGCCGGATCGCGCAGGAACTCCAGGGCTTCCACGCCGTCACGCGCGACGTGCAGGTGCGTGTGGATCCCCGCCTCCTTGAAGGCCTCCTGGGTGAGGATGATGTCGGCCTCGCTGTCCTCGACCAGCAGCAGGTGAATCGGAATGGGAGAGTGAGTCTGGGTCATGACGGTGCCTCCGGCCCCTGTGGGGACCACTGCGGCCCAGTCTGGCAGCCGCGCGTGACCGCCGCGTGCAGCGCGCGTTGGTGCTCCCCGCACGCTTCCTTATGGCTCCCTTGAGGACCCGCGCGCAGCGCTGCACTACTCTGGACGGCATGAACGTCCTGCACTACGCGCTGGCGGGCGGCGCGGCCTTCCGCACCCCCGGTGACCTGCTGCGCGGCCTGACCCTGGACGAGGCCACCTGCGCCGTGCCGGGCCTGCCGTACACGCTCGGGGACCTTCTCGCGCATCTTCAGGTGACGCAGCGCACCAGCCTGGATCTCGCCACCGGCCGCGCCGACCGCTGGCCCGATGGGCTGGACGTCTGGCCTGCTTCCCCGGCCAGCGGGGCGGACCTGACGGCCCTGCTGGGCGACCTCCAGGCCGGGCTGGCCGAGGCGCAGGCCCTGGCTGCCGACCCCAGCAGCCGCGCGCGTGACGTCCTGACCGATCTGGCGGCGCACAGCGCGTACCACTGGGGGCAGGTGGCGCTGATCCGCCGCCTGCACGGCACGCTGCCCGAACCGGAGGGCGCGTGACGGTCCTCGTCGGCTCGCTGAACCCGGGCAAGGTGCAGCCCGTCCGGGAGGTCTTCGGGACGCTGTTCCCTGAACTGGAGGTCAGCGGCGCGGCGGTCCCCAGCGGCGTGCGCGACCAGCCGGTCGGGGTGGGGGAGACCCGCCGGGGCGCCGTGAACCGCGCCCGGCGGGCTGCCCGGCTGCCCGGCGCGACCTGGGGCGTGGGCCTAGAGGGTGGGGTGCGGGTCGAGCGGGGGCGCGGCTGGCTGTTCGGGGTGGTGGCCGCCGCGCGCGCCGGGGACGGCCTGCTCCTGACCGCCCGCACCGCCGAACTGCCCGTCCCGGAGGCTGCCCTGCCACGCGTGCTGGCGGGTGAGGAACTGGGCGGCGTGATGGACGAACTGCTGGGCACCCACGACCTGAAACGCGGCGCGGGCACGGTGGGCGCCCTGACCGGCGGGCTCGTGACCCGCCCGGCGGTGTGGGCGCAGGCGCTGGTGCTGGCCCTGGCGCCCGCGCTGCACCCCGGGTTCTACCCGGCCGTCCATGCGGCGCGGACGAACGTGCGTTAGGCGCCGTCTGGTAGGCTCGGGCGCGTGAGCACCTGGATCCAGTCCCGTCAGATCGGCCCCGCCACCGTCCACTCCCTGACCGACGGCCAGTTCCGCCTCGACGGCGGGGCGATGTTCGGCAGCGTCCCCCGCGCCCTGTGGGAACGCGCCACGACCCCCGACGAGCTGAACCGCATCCGGCTGCGCATCAACCCCCTGCTGATCCAGCTGGGCGGCGAGAACATCCTCGTCGAGACCGGCATGTGGGACCAGGGCGGCGAGAAATTCGAGGCCATGTACGCCCTAGACCGCGACGAGACCGTCTTCCGGGGCCTGGACGCCCTGGGCCTGAGCCCCGACGACATCCACCTCGTGATCAACACCCACCTGCACTTCGACCACGCCGGACGGAACGTCACCACCCTGGGCGACCCCACCTTCCCGAACGCCCGCTACGTCGTCCAGAAACAGGAACTTCACGACGCCCGCCACACCCACGAACGCAGCCGCGCCAGCTACCTCCCCGCCTACATCGACCCCATCGAGCACGCCGGCCTGTTCGAGATCGTGGACGGCGAACACGAACTGCGCCCCGGCCTGAGCGTCCTGCCGCTCCCCGGGCACAACCTCGGCCAGCAGGGCGTCGTGCTACGCCAGGACGGGCAGACCC
This sequence comes from Deinococcus soli (ex Cha et al. 2016), assembly GCF_001007995.1. NCBI lineage: Bacteria > Thermotogati > Deinococcota > Deinococci > Deinococcales > Deinococcaceae > Deinococcus > Deinococcus soli (ex Cha et al. 2016). Next base: position 3,084,800 of record NZ_CP011389.1, read on the forward strand.
TGGTGTACGTCGCCGACCTGATCCCCACCCTGGCCCACGCGCCCACCGCGTACATCATGGGCTACGACCTGTACCCCGTCACCACCCTGGACACCCGCAAACGCCACCTGGGCCAGTGGTTCGAGGAGGGGGCCGTCATCTGCACGCCGCACGACCCGGACACCGCCTTCGCGCAGCTGCACCCCAACCCGAAGGGCGGCTTCACGCTGAATCCCGCGCAGCCCTGAAGGCCCCGCACGGACGCCCATCGGGTCTTGCGCCGGTCAGCGCAGCCAGATGGGCTGCCCCGCGCATCACGGGGCATATGGCCGTCCGGCACGCTACCCTGGGGGGCGTTCATGCGTCCCCTCCTGCCCCTGATCCTCACGGCCCTGACCCTCCTGACCGCCGTTCAGGCCGCCACCCCCGCACTGGACCCCAACTACTATCCGCACCGCCCCGGCACCCGCTGGACGTACAGCAGCGGCGAAACCCAGATCGTCGGGGCCCCCGTCATCCACCGCGGCGTGAAGGTCACGCCCGTCAGTCACCAGTACGGCAGCACCACCTACAGCCAGGACCTCCTGGAGTACCGCGCCGACGGCAGCGTCTGGCTGCGCGGCGTGAACGCTGCCGGACGCCTCAGCTGGTACAGCCCGCCCCTGCTCGTGTACCCCGCCGGGCCCCTCCAGACCGGCCAGAAGTGGCAGGCCGCCAGCGGTCCGCTGCGCATGACCGTCGCCGTCACCGGCACCGCCCCGCTGAAACTCGCCGCCGGGACCTTCAACGCCCTGATCCTGCGCACCGAAAGCGTCACCGGCGGCCGCAGCAGCGTCCAGCTGACCTACTTCGTGCCCGCGTTCGGCATAGTGCGCTACCAGACGGCCGACGGCAGCACCATCGACCTGCAACGCTGAACGCGTCGGGCCACCGACCGGCACGCGGCGCCTGGACCGGTCAGCCCCGGCGGCGCGCCCGGTACGTCAGCAGCGACACGTACATCTTCGTGCGGGCCTTCGCGCCCCCCCAGAAGCCCCGCTTCTTCTCCTTGACGACCTGCGCCACGTTCGGCAGTTCCACGTACGCCCAGCGCGCCCCGGTCGCCTTCAGGTGCCGCGTGATCGCCGGTTCCGGCCAGCGTTCCGCCGCCAGGTCCGGCACGGCCAGCAGCCATTCGCGCCGGCACGCCCGCTGCCCGCTCAGGTGCGGCGTGAGCTTGTTCCCCCAGTCCGTCACGAACCCGCCGCCCTCGAACACCCCGATGCTCATGTCCAGGTCGCCGCGCCGCACCGGGTCGCACAGCGTCTCCAGATGCGCGGCGCTCAGGCCCGTCAGGTCCGCGTCCAGCAGGATCACCACGTCCGCCCGCGCCGCCCGCAGGCCCGCGTGCAGTGCCCCGCCCTTGCCGACATTCACCGCGAGATCCACGACCTCCGCGCCGGCCTCCCGCGCCGCGCCGACCGTGCCGTCCACGCTGCCGTCGGACACCACGATCACCTCCGGCGTGAAGGACCGCGCCACGCGCACCACCCCGCCCACGGTGTCCTCCTCGTTGAAGGCCGCAATCACAACCGCGCAAGACACCGAGACACCCGACATGCCGCTCATGGTACCCGCCCGCGCCGCCCCCACCAACCCGGCGCCCGTCACCCACCACGCGCCCGGCGGCAGGCCCATCTCCCACAGCGCTCCAGGTCGCGCGTCAGTTCATGCGGATGTCGTCAGTTGACAACTCGGCCGCTTCAAGCGTCGGGACCGGCACGTCGGGCGCCAGCGCCGCGCCCAGCCACGACCCGTGCCGGACCAGCAGCAGGTTCCCGCCCGGCAGGCGCGCCACGAGCAGGTCGTGCAGCACCATCGGCGCCAGCCCCGGCATCATGACGACCAGTTCCCCCTTGTAGTCCCAGCGGATGGTCACGCCCCGGCCCTCGACCTGCACCGTCAGCGGCTCGTCGCTGAGCACCACGCTCGTGAAGTGCCCGCCCGGCGCGAGATCCACCTGCGTGACCGGCACACCCTCAGGCATGGTTTCCGGGTCGTGCAGCGCGATATGCAGCGCCGCATGCAGCCGGTCGGCCACCACCCGGTGCAGCCCCAGTGCCTGCGCGGCGCTGCGGAAGGCCTGCGCCGCGTCATCGGCGCCCACCCGCGCCAGGCGCGTCACCAGGGTCTCCACGCCCTTGCGCGCGAAGGACAGCAGCACGTCCGGCGTGGCGTCCAGATACTTGCGGGCGCTGTCCGGCGTGAGTTTCTCCAGTTGCAGCGGACCGCCACGCATCACCTGCGCCGCCGCGCGTGCCAGGCGCAGGAACGCGAAATCCTGCGCCGGGTCGAGCAGCAGCGCTGCCGCCCGCGCCGTGGACGCCCGCCGGCCCAGTTCCAGCGCCGTGTGACTCTCGACCACCAGGGTCATGTACGCCCCGCTGACGAACGCCCGGAACTGCTGGTCGGGCAGTTTCAGCGTCTGCGAGCGCTCGTGCGGAGGCAGCCCTGGGCGCAGGAGGGTCAGCTGCGAGCCCACCTGCACCTGCCAGTTCGGGCCGATCGGCTGCCACTCAATGTTCAGGCCGCGCCAGCGGGCGCCGCTGCCGCCGCGCAGGAACACCGTCAGCCGCTCTGCCCCGTCGTCCGGCACGCGCATGGCGCTGCCCGCGTGCTGCGCCAGCAGGATGCTGCCCTGCGGCGCGCCGTTCAGGCTGGGCTTGGGCAGCGCGTCCAGAATCGGGTCGAGCAGCTGCGCCACGTGCCGCGCCGCCGCGCGGATCGCGGGCCGTTCCCGCGGGTCGCGCGGCAGCGGGAACTCGGCCCGCAGCGCCCGCACGAGCGCCTCGCGCGCCTCGTGCGACACGTGCTCCCGCTCGGCGGCCGCGATCCGCGCCGCGAGCACGTCCTCATCCGGGTGGCGCGGGAATGGCTCGGCGTGCACGGCCGACAGGGCCGCGCGGACCCGCGTGCGGCCGTCCTCTGTCAGGAGCAGCACGGACAGCGCCTGCGCGAGGCGCCCCGTGACCTCCGGGTCGTGCAGGTCCATCAGCGCGTCATGCGCGGGCGGCACCGCCAGCGGCTGCGTGCCGGGCCGCGAGAGCCGCTCGGCATTCTCGATCACGGTGTACAGCACCCGCAGGTGCCCGAATTCCGGTTCACGCTGCCAGCGCAGCGTCAGGTCCCGCGCCTGCGCCGCCGCCCGCTGATGCCACTGCAGCAGCTGCAGTTCCTCCCAGGCGCGCGACTCCTCGGAATCCGCCGTGGGCGGCGCCGTCCAGGTGCTCTGCCCGCCGTGCCCGGGGCGGGGGCGGGTGTGCTGCACCGGGTTACCCTGGTGCAGGCGGTACTGCCGGTCGGTTTCCATCAGGCGGCGCAGCAGCGGCGGCTCCAGCGGCGCGCCCAGCAGCTCGTCACGCAGCACGGCCAGACCGCGCCGCCCGCCGCGCGGCACGCGGCCCTCCGTGAGGTCCTGCACCTTGTATTCGTACAGTTCAACCAGTTCAAGCCAGAAGTCCACGGCGCACCTCCGGGCGGGTCAGCAGCGTTGAAGCGGGCATCCCGTCCAGTATGCCCCGCGTGACACGCCCCGCGCGCGCTCCCCCCCCGGACGGGCGCCATCCCCCAGCCGCTGCGCTCGAGTCGCTGCGCACCCACCCCTGGGCGCTGGCTCCCGGGCACGCGGCGCGCTGCATGCGGGGGGTGGGATGTAAGGCGCGTGACAGTGCCGACCTGTATAACAAGGGGCAATGACGCGCCCCACCTGCCCCCGCCCGCGCCGGAGCCGACCGTGACCCCCGTCCTGCTCGCGTCGCTGTTCGTCGTCGGCGTCCTGCTGACCGTCCGCCTGAACGAACGGGTGCTGAGCGGCGCGGTGGCCGTCGTGGTGGGGCTGCTGGCCGCGCTGCTGGCCGCGCTGGCGCTGGGCGTGGGCGGCCCGCGCGCCGCCGAGATGCAGCTGAGCGACCTGAACCGCGCGCAGGGCGTGCTGGTCGCCGCGGCGTTCGTGATCGCCACCGCCGCGTACCACATGGGCCGCATGATCCTGCCCAGCCTGGACCGCCCGGGCCGCAAGCCCATGAAGGTGCAGCGCACCGCCGCGCCCACGCAGGTGCAGCGCCGCACGAACCTGACGCAGACGCAGGTGACCAGCGACCTGCGCTTCCAGGACTACGAGGTCCTCGACCGGATCGGGGTGGGCGGCATGGGCAGCGTGTACCGCGCCCGACGTCGCCAGGACGGCCGTACGGTCGCCCTGAAGGTCCCGCAGGACAAGTACCTCGCGGACGCGAAGTTCGTCAAGCGCTTCTACCGCGAGGCGGAGGTCCTCAAGCGGTTCAACCACCCGAATATCGTGCGGGTGTACGACTACCGCATGCAGGACCCCGAGCATTACATCGCCATGGAATTCCTGGACGGCGAGAGCCTCGAGGACGTGCTGGAAAACCGCACGCTGACCTTCACGGAAAGCGCGCAGATCATGCGCGCCCTGGCCGACGCGCTGCGCCACATCCACATGCAGAACGTCGTGCACCGCGACATCAAGCCCGCCAACGTGATGCTGCTCAAGAGTGCCTTCACCGACGGCGTGCTGCGTGACGGCGGCGTGAAACTCATGGACTTCGGCATCGCGGTCGGGAAGGTCCTGACCCGCCTGACCATGACCGGTGCGCGCGTCGGCACGCCCATCTACATGGCACCCGAGCAGGCCAAGGGCAACCGCGTGGACGCCCGCAGCGACGTGTACTCGCTGGGGCTGCTCGCCTACGAACTGGTCACCGGGCAAACCGCCTTCAAGGGCAGCTACGAGGCCGTCGTGCACCAGCAGGTCTTCGAGTCCCCCAAGCCCCCCAAGCAGGTGAGGCTGGAGGTGCCGGGCAAACTGAACGACCTGATCCTGCACATGATCGAGAAGGACCCCGCCTCGCGCCCCACCCTGGACGACGTGATCGCCCGCATCGACGCCGGGGTGCTGAGTGACGACGTGTTCAACGATCCGCTCGCGCTGGCCCTGAGCGTCCAGGAGAAACGCGGTACGCTGCGCCTGCTGGACCTCAAGGGGAAGCTGCGCGCCAGTCTGCGCGACCAGACCGGCGGTGCCCAGGGCCTGCCCGGCGCGCCCAACGCCATGGCCAGCGACCACGAGGGCAACATGTTTGTCACGCTGCTCGACTACCGCCAGGGCCGCAGCGGCACCCTGGCGCGCAAACTCGACCCGGACGGGCAGGAACTCGCCTCCTTCGGACCGTACGGGCTGGGCGACGGTGAACTGCTCCAGCCGGTCGGCGTGGCCGTCACGCAGGGGCAGGTGTTCATCCTGGACGCCGAGGCGCACCACGTGGTCGTCTTCGACCTTGAGGGCCGCTTCCTGCGCCGCTTCGGCGGGCGCGGGCAGGGCCTGGGCCGCTTCGAGAAGCCCCGCTCGATCGTCGCTGCGCCCGACGGGCACGTGTATGTCCTCGATACCGGCAACAACGAGGTGCAGCGCTTCAACGCACAGGGCGAGTACATCAGCCGCTTCGCGTTCCGCCTGGACCGCAACAGCGACGCGCTGCGCCCCCTGGAGGGCCTGGGCGTGGACCAGTTCGGCGCGGTGTACATCGTCGACAGTGTCGCCCGCAAGGTCCGCAAGATCGAGGCGGACGGCACCCCGGGCCTGACCTTCGCCATGGAAACCCTGGTCGGCGAGCCCGCCGACGCGCCCTGGCTGATCCAGGTCGGACCGGACGGGCAGATGTACGCCGTGCGCCAGGGCGGACAGGTGCTGCGCATCTACTCCAACGTCGGGGACCTGCTGTCCTCGAACGACATGTACGCCCCGGTGCAGGCCATGTCGCTGCTGCACCGCCCACACGTCCTGCACCCCGCCTGACCGTGACCCCCACCCCGACCCTCCCCACCCTGACGCTGTACACCCGCGCCGGATGCCACCTGTGCGAGCAGGCGGCCGCGAACCTCGGCGCGATGAACGTCCCGTTCACCCCGGTGGACATCGACGCGTTCCCCGACCTGCGCGCCCGCTGGACCGACCACGTGCCCGTCCTGGTCTGGACGCCGCCCGGCCAGTCAGAACAGGTGCTCGGCAAGGGCGCGTTCAGCCGCGCGCGCGCCGGGCAGATCAAGCTGCACCTCATGCGTACTGTGTCCGGAACCTGAAGCCGTCCGGGGACGCGCGACCGCGCGCCGGGACGCTATGGTGGGCGCATGAATCACCCCTGTCCCCCCGCCGGAGTGCCCGCGTGAGCTGGCTCGAACGTCTCCGCGACGGGCTCTCCAAGACCCGCAAGCAGATCAACGACACCGCCGGGTTCCTCGGCAGTGACGTCCGCGACGTCCTCACCAACCGCCTGGACACGATTGAAGACCTCGAGTACGCCCTGATCGCCGCCGACGTGGGCCGCGCCGCCACCGAGGAGATCCTCGACGACATCCGCCGCGCAGAGGGCAAGAACCTCCAGGACGCGCTGATGGACGCCCTGACCCTGCAACTGGAACCCGACGCCAAACGCGCCGAGTTCCGCAAGCTGGGCTTCAGCCCCGACGCGCGGCGCAGCAGCGTCGACCCCAGGGGCCACGTCGTCATGGTGATCGGCGTGAACGGGGTGGGGAAGACCACCACCATCGCCAAGCTGGGCCAGTACTACGTGGACCGTGGCAAGAGTGTCATGTTCGCCGCCGGGGACACCTTCCGCGCCGCCGCCGGCACACAGTTGGGCGTCTGGGGTGAGCGCCTGGGCATCCCGGTCGTGCAGGGCGTGGACGGCGGCGACCCGGCCGCCGTGGCCTTCGACGGCGCGGCCGCCCGCGCGGCGCGCGGCACGGACCTGCTGTTCGTGGACACCGCCGGGAGGTTGCACAACAAGCACAACCTGATGGAGGAACTGAAGAAGGTCCGCCGCGTGATCGAGAAGGCCGACCCGAACGAACCGGCCGAGGTGTGGCTGGTGCTGGACGCCGTGACCGGCCAGAACGGCCTGCAGCAGGCCAAGAAGTTCCACGAGGCCACCCCGCTGACCGGCGTGATCGTCACGAAACTTGACGGCACCGCCAAGGGCGGCATTCTCGTGCCGATCGTGCGGGAACTGGGCGTGCCGATCAAGTTCATCGGGGTGGGCGAGCAGCCCGGCGACCTGCAACCCTTCGACAGCCGCGAGTTCGTCCGCGCGCTGTTCGACGTGAACATCCCCCGCGAGTAACGGTAGGAAGAGGCGGCCCCCAGGAGATCCGGGGGCCGCCTCATTGTGTGGGGTCTACTGGGTGCTGCGGGGGTCCAGGACGTCGCGCAGCCCGTCGCCGAGCAGGTTGAAGCCCAGCACGGTCAGGAAGATCGCCAGTCCCGGGAAGATCATGGTCCAGGGGGCGTCCAGGTAGTACTGGCGGCTGTCGCTGATCATGGTGCCCCACTCGGGCAGGGGCGGCTGCGCGCCGATGCCCAGGAAGCCCAGTGCGGCGACCTCGATGGTGGCGGTGGCGATGCTCAGCGCGCCCTGCACGATCAGGGGCGAGAGGCTGTTGGGCAGCACGTGCCGGAACACCATACGGCCCTGCGAGGCGCCCAGCGCCCCGGCGGCCGCCACGAACTCCCGCTCGCGGACCGAGAGGACCACGCCGCGTGCCAGGCGCAGGTACACCGGGATCTGGACCAGCGACACGGCCAGCATGGCGGTGACCAGCTGCGGACTGTTCAGTGCGAACAGCCGGTCCATGCCCGCGATCAGCAGGGGCGGGTTGTCGGCACTGAAGATGCTGGCGAAGCCGATGGCCAGCAGGATGCCGGGGAAGGCCAGCATCACGTCCGTGACGTAGCCCAGGACGCTGTCGAGCCACCCGCCGAAGTACCCGGCGAGCACACCCAGCAGCGAACCGATCACCAGGGCCAGGATGGTGCTGACCACGCCAACCTTCAGGCTGATTCGGGTGCCGTGCAGCACGCGGGTCAGGATGTCACGGCCCAGGTTATCCGTCCCGAATGGCGCGGCCAGCACATTCACCTTCCCGCTGACGGGATCGGTGTACGTCTGCTTCGCCTCCTCGTTCCACAGGGCCGTGACCGAGGGCGGCTTGAGGCGCAGGCTGTAGCGGTTGGGTTCGTTGCGAGGATCGTAGGGTTTCAGGACGCTGGCGAACACCGCCAGCAGCACGAATGCCAGCACGATCACCGCGCCGACCTTGCCGGGCGTGCTGCGCCGGAAGCGCCGCCAGAAGATGCTGTCCTGCTTGGGAGTGGACTGCGGAACAGTCGTTGTCGTCATGAGGTCACTGTTCCTTTCAGCTGTACTGGATGCGGGGATCAAGGGACGCGTAACTGAGGTCCACGAGCAGGTTCACGACACTGACCACCAGCGCCGCGAAGATCACGCCGCCCTGGATGATCGGGTAGTCGCGCTGGCTGATCGCGTCGTACACCCACGACCCCAGGCCCGGCCAGGAGAAGATCGTCTCGGTCAGCACGGCGCCGCCCAGCAGCGCGCCAGCCTGCAGGCCGATCACGGTCACGACCGGCAGCAGCGCGTTGCGCAGGGCGTGCTTCATGGTCACCGTGCGGTCCGCGAGGCCCTTGGCCCGGGCGGTGCGCACGTAGTCCTGGTTCAGGACGTCCAGCATGGCGCTACGCGTAATGCGCGCCACGATGGCCAGCGGAATGCTGCCCAGCGCGATCGCCGGGAGGATCAGGTGCCGTACGGCGTCCCACGCCGCGGCCAGCTGCCCGCGCAGCAGGGCGTCCAGGACGTTGAAGCCCGTGATGGGTGCAATGTCGAACTCGGTGCCCAGGCGGCCGCTGGGGGGCAGGATGCCCAGCTTCACGCCGAAGAAGTACGACAGGAGCAGACCCAGCCAGAACACCGGCATGCTCACGCCCACCAGCGAGATCGTCGTGGCGAGGTTGTCCCAGATGCTGTTGCGCCGCAGCGCCGCCAGGATTCCGGCGGGCATGCCGATCAGCAGCGCGACCAGCAGCGCCGCGACGCTCAGTTCCGCCGTGGCCGGGAAACGGGCCTTCAGGTCGTCCAGCACGGGAATGTTGCTTTTCAGGCCGGTGCCCAGGTCACCGCTGAGCAGCGCCGTCATGTACTTCGGGTACTGCGCGTCCAGCGGGTTGGCCGGGTTGAAGAACCAGGGTTTGTTCAGGCCCAGCTGCTCGCGCAGCGCGGCGGCCGCTTCGGGCGTGGCGCGCTCGCCCAGCATGGCCACGGCCGGGTCGCCGGGAATCGAGCGGACGAAGACGAACACGACCAGACTGATGCCCAGCATGACCAGCAGGGTGCGTGCAAGGCGGCGGATCAGGTAACTGCCCAAGGTGGATCTCCAGAGGTGAGGGGGAATCGAAATGGGGGAGGGGCCGGAGCAGGCGCCGTGCAAGGCGCAACTCCGGCCCCTCCGCGTTCAGCCGGGCGTTACTTCTTGCTGCCGACGCTGATGGTGTTGAATGGTTCGCTGCCCAGCGGGCTGGGCGTCCAGCCCTTCACGTAGCTGCGCGCGGCGGCCAGCGGGTTGCTGTGCACCATGGGAATGCGGTACGCGGCGTTGTAGGTGAGTTCGTGCAGCTGCTGGTACACCTTGGCCTTGGCGGCCTGGGTGTTCGCGGCGCGGCCCTGCTGCAGCAGCGTCTCGACGTTCGCGGGGTTCCAGTTGATGTCGTCTGACGCGTTCGCGCCGTAGTACGCGCCGTAGAAGTTGTCCGGGTCGCCGTAGTCGCCGGTCCAGCCGATCATGTACATGTCGAAGCCCGGTTCCTTGTTGCGGTCTTGCAGGTACTTCGCCCAGTCCTCGGTCTTCAGGTTCACCTTGATGCCGATGACGCTCAGGTCCGCTGCGATCGCTTCCGCGATGGGCTTGGGGGTGGGGAAGTACGGGCGGCTGACCGGCATGTACCACAGGTCGATCGAGAAACCGTTGGGGTAGCCGGCGTCGGCCAGCATCTTCTTCGCGGCGGCCGGGTCGAACTTGTAGTCGGCCGGAACCTTGGGGCTGTTCGCCCAGGCGAGCACCGGGGGCAGGAAGCTGGCGTTGCTGACGGCCAGACCGTTCCAGAAGGCGTTGGCGATCTCCTTCTTGTTGATGGCCATGCTGATCGCCTGACGCACCGCCTGGTTCTTAAGGTACTGGTTGCGGTTGTTCATGCTGACGAAGCCCACGTTGAAGCTGGGGCGCTTGACGGCCACGAGGTTCTTGTCCGCCTGGATGCTCCTGAGGCTGTCAGGGGTCAGGTCGTTGGCGAAGTCGATGGTCCCGGCCTTCAGTTCGTTCAGGCGCTGGCTGGCGTCCTTGATCGAGCGGATGACCAGCTGGTCGACCTTGGCCTTCTCACCCCAGTACAGCTTGTTGGGCAGCAGGGTGACGCGGTCCCCGGTGCGCCAGCTCTGGAAGATGAACGGGCCGGTGCCGACAGGTTTGCTGGCGGGCGTGCCGTACTTCGCGCCTTCTTTCTTGATCGCCGTCGGGCTGGCGATCCCGAAATACCCGGCGGCCAGGACTTCCGGCAGGACGCTGGAGGGCTTGTTCAGGTCCACGCGCACGGTCGTGTCGTTCACCTTGACGATGTTCTTGATGACGGCAGTGGCGTCGCCCTTGTAGCCGCCGAGCAGTTCGCCGACGATCTCGAAGGTGCGGCCCTGGTCACGGAAGCCGTAGGGGTGGCTCTTGTCCCACCAGCGGCTCAGGTTGAACACCACGGCGTCGGCGTTCATGGGGGTGCCGTCGTGGAAGCGCACGCCCTTGCGCAGCGTGAAGGTCCAGGCGGTGTTGTTGGCGTTCGCGGTCCACTTGGTGGCCAGGCCGGGCTTGAGGTCGGTGGTGCCGTCCTCGAAGTCGACCAGGGTGTCGTAGATCTGCCGCTGCACCAGAATGCTGATGCCGTCGGTGATGTTCCCGGATTCCAGGCTGACGGGTTCGCCGTTACCGCCGAAGACGAGGGTGGCGGCCGACGCGGCACTGAGGGTCGCGAGCAGGGCGGTCAGAAGCACTTTCTTCATGGAACCTCCAGTCCTGACCGGCACAGGCGTCACAGCCCCGGTCAGGGGCGCGTGGGCAGGGTGGGCAGGACGATGAAAAGGAAAAACGTGCGTTCAGGGTATGGGCCACCCCCGGGGGTGTCAAGCGACCGTCACTGACCGCGGTGTCAGCTGTGCGCCCCCTCGGGACAGTTCGGGGGTCGGGGGCCTCCTGACCTGGGCCTCTGCCCGGGCGGTCGGGGGACCATCCCGCCCCTCCTGACGGCGCAGACGGCCCGTGTCACCGCAGCATTCACAGCAGAATCATACGGACTCCGATTGAATGGGCTTTGCAGCCCGTTCAATCCGAGCGAAGCGAGTGGGAGAAAAACGGGTTCCGGACGTGGAGCTGGCAATCCGGTGAAGTTCCGGATTGTTGGCGAAACAAACGGAATCCGTATCAGAGGTATTGAAGGGGTTGCCCAAGACCTCCGATTCGAGCGGAGCGAGCATCTGAGAAGGACAGCGGTTGAACCTGGACTTGAGGGGCGTGTTCTTGGCCCCTCAATGCAACTGGAAACCGCTGCCAGCGCTCCTGATGGGCTGATCTTTGAGATCTTTGAGATCGGGCGGACCCGCAGGACGGGCACCCGGGAGGGGCGCGGTGGCTCCCGGGTGTACCTGGAAAGCGCGGTCAGACGATGGGCGTGACGAGGACCCCGAGGCCCGAGACCTCCACCTCGACCGTGTCGCCCGGACCGACCGGGCCGACGCCCTCAGGCGTGCCGGTCAGGACGACGTCGCCGGGTTCCAGCGTCACGAAACGCGTCAGGTACACCAGGATATCCACGACCGGGAAGATCATCTGGGCGGTGCGGCCGTCCTGTCGCGTCTGGCCGTTCACGCGGGTCTGCACGCGCACGTCGCGGGGATCGAAGTCGGTCTCCAGCCAGGGGCCCAGCGGGCAGAAGCGGTCGGCGGCCTTCGCACGGAACCACTGCAGGTCGGTCTTCTGGAGGTCGCGCGCGGTCAGGTCCAGGGCGCAGGTATAGCCCGCCACGGCTGCCAGCGCTGTGTCGGGCGTGAGGTTCCGGGCGCGCTGCCCGATCACCAGCGCCAGTTCACCCTCGAAGTGGAAGTTCTGCGTCCAGTCAGGGCGCTGCACGGCGCCGCCCGGTTCAGCCAGGGTGTTGGGGCCCTTCAGAAAGATGCCGGGCTCTGCAGGCAGGTCGCCAGTGTCGTTGCCCAGCTCGCGGATGTGGTCGAGGTAGTTGCGGCCCACGCAGACGATCTTGCTGGGCTCGGCCGGGGCGAGCAGCGTCACGCCCGCAGCGTCCAGCGTCTCGCCTGTGGGCTCGCCGCCCATACCGCGCGTGACCTGCACCTGCGTGCCGTTCAGGACGCCCCACTGCGCCGCGCCGTCCCCTGCCGTGAATCTGACGAGTTTCATGCGCGCAGGATACGGCCCGCGGGCCCCACGCCGGGACCCGGGGGCGGGAGTTCAGGCCAGCGGGGCGGGACGCCCGAAGTGGAAGCCCTGCAGGTACGTGCAGCCCACCTCCCGCAGCAGCGCCGCCTGCATGGGTGTCTCCACGCCCTCGGCGACGGTGTTCAGGCCCAGGGCGCGCCCCAGAGTCACGATGGCGCGCACGACCTCCAGTGAGCGGACGCCGGTCTCGCCGTCCTGCCCGACGCCCTGCACAAAGGACCGGTCGATCTTCAGGTGCTGGACCGGCAGGCTCGACAGGGCCGACAGGCTCGAGTACCCGGTGCCGAAGTCGTCCAGGGCCAGCTGCACGCCCAGCGCGCGCAGGTCCCGCAGGACCGCCCGGGAGCGGTCGGCGTCCAGCAGGGACGACTCGGTGATCTCCAGCACGAGCCGGTCGGGGTCGATGCCGCTCTCGTTCAGGATGTCGGACACGCGCTGCACGTACCCGGGCTGGTCGAATTCCAGCGGGCTGACGTTCACGGCCACCCGCCGCAGGCGGCCGCGCTGGATCTCGCGGGTGGCGGCCCTGAGCATGAACTCCCCCAGCTGGTGGATCTGCCCGGACCGTTCGGCCAGCGGGATGAAGTCCGCCGGGCTGATGAGCTGCCCGCTGCGCTGCCAGCGCACCAGGGCCTCGCAGCCCGCCGGACTGTAATCGTTTGCGTGCACGACCGGCTGGAAGTACGCGAGCAGCTCGCCGCGTTCACCCGCGTGGTGCAGCGCCGACAGCAGTTCGAGGTCCGAGGCGCTGCGGGAGTCGTGCAGCGCATTGAAGAACGCCCAGCCCAGCCCCGCGCGCTTGGCGCGGTACATGGCGGTATCCGCGCGGGCCAGCATCTCCTCGGCGTCCACGCCGTCGTCCGGGTACAGGCTCACGCCCGCGCTGAAACTGGCGGGCAGGTCACGCCCACCCACCGTGAACGGCCGCTCCATCGCGTACCGCAGTCGCGTCAGGACCCGCTCCACGGACCCGATGCCCCGCACGTCGGTCAGCACCAGTGCGAACTCGTCGCCTCCCATCCGGGCCACGAGATCACTGCTGGACAGTGCCTCGCGCAGGCGCGTCGCCACCTGCTGCAACAGGACATCCCCGGTCTGATGCCCCAGCGAGTCGTTGATGACCTTGAACCCGTCGAGGTCCAGTAGCGCCAGCGCCACCCGCTCGCCCGACAGGGTCACCCGCTGCGCCGACTGGCGCAGGTACTCGCGCAACTGCGCGCGGTTGGGCAGGCCGGTCAGGGCGTCGGTCAGGGACAGCCGCTCGAGCTGCACCTGCACCGCGCGGCGTTCCAGTTCCCCGCTAAGCACCTCGGCCAGCTGCGTGAGCGACTCGACCTGCTCGGGCGTGAAGGGGCGGGGGCGGTGGTCAATCACACACAGGGTACCCAGTGCGTAGCCGTCCGGGGTGACCACCGGCACCCCGGCGTAGGCGCGGACGCTCATGGGACCGGTGACAGTCGCGCGCCGCGCCACGCGCGGGTCGAGGTGCGTGTCCGGGATCACCAGCGGCCCAACCTGCTCGACGACCAGCGTGCAGATCGAGTCGGTGCGGCTCGAGCCGTCCTGGACGGTGCCGGAGCGCGCCTTGAACCACTGGCTGTCGCGGTCAATCAGGCTGAACAGCGCCACCGGGGCCTGACACAGTGTCCGGGCGAGATCAACGATCCGGTCGAACGCAGCCTCGGGCGGCGTCTGCCACAGGCCGCTGCCCCGAATCGCCTCCAGTCGCCCACACTCGTCACCGACGATGCCGAGCGTCTGAAAGGGGTTCAGGTGTGGCTCGCCGGGCTTCATGTCCCAAGTGTCCATGAATGCCTCTCACACGTTCCTGTCGAAGGGGATATTAATGCAAGGACTTCAACGTGGTCAGGGCCCGGCATCTGCGCCGGCGCGCAGCCTGCCCGGTCTGAAGAGCTGCCGCGCACGGTGGCGTGGTCCAGTCAGCAGGTCCGGCACAGGCGCCCGTCGGGCAGGTCCGGGGTCACCACTGCGGTGACTTCCGCCGCGGAAAGGGGCCGGGCGCGGACGGTCTGCCCGCCCCGCGCCCGGCCCCCCCGGGCAGCGGTCACTTCAGCAGATTGCGGCTGATCACCACGCGCTGGATCTCGTTGGTGCCCTCGTAGATCATGTTCAGTTTCACGTCGCGCAGCAGCTTCTCGACCGGGTACTCGGCCACGTAGCCGTACCCACCGTGAATCTGAATGCCCTCGTTCGCGGCGTTGAAGGCCATTTCACTGCAGTACGCCTTGGCGATCGCGCTCTCGAACCCGTGAGGCTGCCCCTGGTCCACCAGCCACGCGGCCTTCTGGTACATCAGGCGGCCCGTCTCGATGCCGATGGCCATCTCGGCCAGTTTGAACTGGATCGCCTGGAACTCCGCGATAGGCCGGCCGAACGCCGCGCGGTCCTTGGCGTACTTGATGCTCTCCTCCATGGCGCGCCGCGCGATGCCGACCGAGCCCGCCGCGACCGGAATGCGGGTCTTGTCCAGGGTCTTCATGGCGATCTTGAAGCCGTCGCCCAGGCCGCCCAGCTGGTTCTCGCGCGGCACGCGGACGTTCTCGAACACCAGTTCGCTGGTCAGGCTGGCGCGCTGGCCCAGCTTGTGCTTGATCTTGTTGTACGAGAAGCCCGGCGCGTCCTTGGGCACCACCAGCGCGACCGTCGCCTTGTGACCGCCCTGCTTGTCGGTGGTGGCGAACACGACCGTCACTTCGGCCAGACCGCCGTTGCTGATCCACATCTTCGTGCCGTTGATGACCCACTCGTCGCCGTCCAGCACGGCGGTGGTGCCCATCGCGGCGGCGTCGGAGCCGTTGTTCGGTTCGCTCAGGGCGAACGCGGCCAGCCCGGCCTTCTCGGTCAGCGGCGTCAGGAAGCGCCTGTGCTGCTCCTCGGTGCCGCCGATCAGGATCGGGGCGATGCCCAGTTCGCTGGCCATCAGGACGGTGTAGATGCCCATGCAGCCGTACGCGATCTCCTCGCCGATCAGGCACTCGTCGAACATGCCCAGGCCCAGACCGCCTGCGTGCTCGGGGATGCTGGGGTTGAGCAGGCCGACCTCGAAGGCCTTCTCGACGACCTGCCAGGGCAGTTCTTCCTTCTGGTCGTACTCGGAGGCGATCGGGATGATCTCCTTGCGGGTGAAGTCGCGGGCGAGCTGCTGCAGCTGGCGTTGTTCGTCGTTCAGGGTGAAGTCCATGGTCACTCCTCAGTGTGGGCGCGCGGCTGCGCCGGAATGGGGGGGCAGAATGGGGGATTGTACTGGGTTCAATCTTATCAGGGCCGCGCCCCCCCACGCACCTGTCCCCGACCCGGTGGCGCACAGCCCGTCCACCCACGCTGATCATGAGCTGATCACGCCCCACCCGGTACAACCCAGGCCAGAGGCGCCCCATGACCACACCCCCACCGCAGCGATCACCGGACCCACCGCCGCCCCCACACCTGGACCTCACGCTAGACCTGCGCGTCCTGAACGACGAGAACTTCGCCCGCAGCGACGCCACCTGCCACGCCAGCCACACCCGCCTGCCCCTGCTTGGCCGCCCCCACACCCACCGCCAGTACCTGCGTCTGGGCGGCAGCCGCACGCTGACCCTGAACCTTCACTGCCCCCCGGCCCTCCACCCCCATACCCTGCGCGTTGAGGCCGTCATCCACGAGACCCGCCCCGCACCGGCCCGCGCGCGTCACCACGCGGCCGTCCCACTGCGCCCCGGCCTACCCACCCCGCAGGGCCTGCCCCTGCACCTGCCCGGCGACCCGCACCCGTACGCGCACCTGACCCTGCGCTGCACCCTGATCCCCGCCGGACCTGACCCGGGCGGCGCCCTGCACGCCCGCGCGTGCAGCCTCGGCTGGACCCCCACGCACCTGCACGCCGTGCCCGGCGGGCACCAGCTGACCACCGACCACGGCGCCCTGTACCACGACGGCCACACCACCCGCGCCCTGCACCACCACGCCGACACCCACTACCACGCCCGCGGCGGCCCCGGCGGTCCCCTGGGCCTTCCCACCGGCGACGCCCTGACCAGCCCCGGGTGGACCCTCACGTTCGCCGGGCACACCCTGCGGCACGAACGCGGCCACACCGCCCTCCTGACCCGCGCGGCCGCCGCGCACTGGCCCGCCGCCGGCGCCATCCTCGGCCTGCCGGTCGCCGACACCACCCGCCTCGACCGCCCGCCCGGCCCGCTGGACGTCACCCCCTGCGAGCACGGCACCCTGCTCGTCGACCCCACCCGGCCTGCCCGGATCACCCCCAGGACCCTGCGCGTCCCGCCCGCGCGCGTCACCCGCTGGCTCCAGGCGCACCTCGACCCGACCGGCAGCGGCGAACAGTCCGGGCAGTTCAGCGACCCCTGGCCCGGCCAGCCGCTCCGCTACCCGCTGACCATCCACACGCCCGGCGGCCCCCTGACCCTGTGCGTGCCGCTCGCCCTGAAGATCAGCCCCACCCCTGACGCCCGGCGCGAAACGCACCTGAACGCCCGGCAGGCCGGCGTGATTGACCTGCCCCCAGGCACGCCCGCCCGCGCCGCCCGCCACACCCTGCGCGTCCTGGATGACCTGCTGCGCCGCCCCCTGCTGCTCGCCACCCTGGGCGCCGGCAACCACCTGATCGGCGCGCACGTCACCCCGGACGGTGGCCTGCACCTGGACTTCCTGCCCGCCGACTGGACCTGACCGCGCTGTCCAGTGCCGACGCTAATTCAGCTCGCGCAGCACGGCGGCCAGCAGCAGCACGTTCACGCACAGCAGCACGTTCGACGCGGGCACCACCCAGCCCGGCTCGAAGGTCCCTGCGCCCCGGCGGGGTTTTCTGCGTTTCGCACGTCGTTTCCGAGCCATCGGGTGGCGAAGGTACCACCCGCAGGCCCGGCAGAACGGGAAAAACCATGCAAACGCCCCCGCTGGGGGCACCTGCATCCCGTGCAGGACAGCGTCAAGCAGGCGGGGCGGGGGAGAGCACGCGCCTCCACCCACCCCGCCCAGAATCGACCGGTTTACATGCCGAAACGCGCGTAGATGTCGTCCACGTGCCGCAGGTACCAGCCCAGGTCGAACGCGGCGTCCAGTTCCGCGTCGCTCAGGGGGCTGTCCGCGTCGGCCTTCAGCAGGTCACGCAGGCCCTCGCCGGTCTCCCAGGAGCGCAGGGCATTGCGCTGCACCAGGGTGTAGGCGTCCTCGCGGGACAGGCCCTTCTCGTCGATCAGGGCGTGCAGCACCCGCTGGCTGAACACCAGGCCGCCCAGGTCGTTCAGGTTGCGCAGCATCCGCTCGGGGAACACCACGAGGTCACGCAGCACCCCAGTCAGGCGGCGCGTGGCGTAACTGGTCGCGGCGGTCGCGTCGGGCAGGATGACCCGCTCGGCGCTGGAGTGGCTGATGTCCCGCTCGTGCCACAGCGGCACGTTCTCCAGGCCCGTCAGCAGGTACCCGCGCAGCAGCCGTGCCAGTCCCGTCACGTTCTCCGTGAGGATGGGGTTCTTCTTGTGCGGCATGGAGGAACTGCCGGTCTGGCCCTTCCCGAAGGGTTCCATCGCCTCGCGCACCTCGCTGCGCTGGAGGTGGCGGATCTCCACGGCGATCTTCTCGACGGTGGTGCCGTAGATCGCCAGGGCGCTCAGGACCTCGGCGTGACGGTCCCGGGCGAGCGTCTGGTTCGTGACCGGCGCGGCCTGCCAGCCCCACGCCTGCGCCACCTCCTCCTCGATGCGGGGCGAGACGTGCGCGAACGTCCCCACCGAACCCGACAGCATGACCACCTGAATGCGCTTGCGCGCGGCGTGCAGGCGCTCCAGGTCGCGGTCCAGGGTCGCCATCCAGTTCAGGAACTTCAGACCGAAGGTCATCGGTTCGGCGTGAATGCCGTGCGTGCGGCCCACCGTCGGCGTGTGCTTGTGCGCCGCCGCCTGAATGCGGCACACCTCGCGCAGCGCCTCCACGTCCGTGATAATCACGCCCAGCGCCTCGTCCAGCACGAGATTCTGCGCGGTGTCCACCACGTCCGTGCTCGTCAGGCCGTGGTGGATGAAGCGCGCCTCGTCGCCGTAGCGGTCGGTCAGGGCGCGCGTGAACGCCACGATGTCGTGCCGGGTCACCGCCTCGATCTCCGCGACCTTCAGCGCGAACGCCTCGTCGAGCGGGTCGGCCTCACTCTTGGCCGTCAGGGTGTCGAAGGCCGCCTGGGGCACCTCGCCGTGCCGCGCCTGCGCCTGCATGGCGGCCAGTTCCACGCGCAGCCACGCGCGGTACTTGCTGGCCTCGCTCCACAGCGCCTTCATTTCCGGGGTCAGGTAACGGTCAATCACGGTTTTCCAGCGTACCACCCCCCCGCCGCCGCCCGGCGCGCGGTGTCCAGCCGGGGGCAGAGGCGCCGCCGGGCAGCCCCCCCGATTGGCGGGAGGGACGCGAACTTTTTCGTGTTCACAGCTTTCCGTCAGCTTCGCGGCGCACACTGCGGGCGTTGTCTCAATTCACGGCGGCCCCGCGCCGCCCCATGCCAGAGGAGGCCCCATGAACCGTACCCTGATCGTCACCCTGACCGCCCTGACCCTGGGCACCGCCGCTCTCGCCGAGGACGCCGCGACGACCGTCACCCTGCCCGGCACCGTCACCACCAGTGTGAAGGACGCCTGGGCCGCCTTCGCCACGGCCGGTGGAAAGGCCGAATTGCTCGGCGCGGACGGCAGCGTCATCGGCACCCTGAACGCCGACGGCACCGTCACCCTGACCGGCGCGGCGACCCTGAGCGACGTCCGGAGCGTCAGGCTGGCCCCCGCGACCGGCGAGGCCATCACCGTGAACGTCACCCGTGACCTCAGCAAACCCGGCGCGATCAAGATCGAGTTCACCGACGCCCGTGGCCGCACCCAGTCCCTGCCCCTCCCGGCGGTCGTCAACCGTCTGAAGGCCGCCGCGCCGGACGACAGCGGCGAGAGCGGCGACGACAGGGGCGCTGGTGACAAGGGCAAGGGGAAGGACGACAAGGGCGGCAAGCCCAGTACCAACCCCGGGAAAGGCAAGCCCTGACCCTCTGATTACGCGGAACGCGGGACGCTCTGATCGGGGCGTCCCGCCGTCCCGTATGTGCGCTAGCCTGAACACGTGAGCCTCACGCCTGCCGACCTGCGCGCCGCCGCGCTGCGCACCCTGGCCCCCGCGCAGGGCGTGCAGGCCGCGCTGAGCCGTATGGGCTTCGTGCAGGCCGACCCGATCCGCGCGCCCGCCCGCGCACAGGACCTGACCCTGATGGCCCGCGTGCAGGACTACCGCGCCGGGGACCTCGAGCGGCTGTACCCCACGCTGGACGCCGAGGAGGACATCATCCCCAACTACGGGTTCGTGACGCGGGACGTGCAGCGCCTCCTGCACCCGCGTGAGGTGCCCCCAGGCCGCGTGGAGCGCGAGCATCCCGGCCTGATCGCCGACGTCCGCGCCGTGCTGCACGAGCGGGGCGAGGTCCACCCCCGTGACGTGATCGCCGCGCTGGGCGCCCGGCGCGCCTCGAACTACTGGGGCGGGAATAGTCAGGCGACCACCCGCGCGCTCGACACCCTGCACTACCGGGGCGAGGCGCGGATCGTACG
Source organism: Deinococcus soli (ex Cha et al. 2016) (assembly GCF_001007995.1). Classification (NCBI taxonomy): domain Bacteria; kingdom Thermotogati; phylum Deinococcota; class Deinococci; order Deinococcales; family Deinococcaceae; genus Deinococcus; species Deinococcus soli (ex Cha et al. 2016). The sequence continues at coordinate 3,104,779 of NZ_CP011389.1, forward strand.
CCGCGACGGTGGCGTGCGCGTGTACGCTCTGTCCCCGCACCTGGACGCCCTGCGGGCCGATCCGCTCCCCACCCCGGACCGCCTGCGTGGGGTCGTGTACCTGCTCGCGCGGCTGTACGGCCCGCTGCCCGAGGCCAGCCTGCGCTACCTGACCAGCCTGTCCGGCTACGGCCTGCCGCACCTGCGCGCGGACCTGCGCGGCGCGCTGCGGGACGTTATGAAAGGTGAACTTGAGGGGGCGCGTGTGGACGGCGTGCCGTACGTGTGGGCGCCGGGCGACCACCCCGGCGACGCGCCCGCTTCGCGCGGCGTGCGGATCGTGAACCCCTTCGACCCGCTGGCGTGGGACCGCCGCCGCTTCGAGCACCTGCACGGCTGGGCGTACCGCTTCGAGGCCTACACGCCCGCCCCGAAGCGCACCATGGGGTACTACGCGCTGCCGCTGCTGCACGCGGGCCGCGCGGTCGGCTGGGCGAACCTGAGTGTGGGCAGCGGCACCCTCAATGCGGGGATCGGCCTGCGGCCCGGCGTGCGGCGCAGCGCCACGTTCACGGCCGCGCTGGACCGCGAACTGGACCGCCACCGCGCCTTTCTGAACGCCGCTCAGGTCGCGGTGTCGTTCGACCACGCCTGAGCGGCGCGGGCCAGCGCCTCCGCAACACCACCCGATCCGCTGCCCCGGCGGCGCAGGGTCTGCCGGGCGGTGGACAGCAGGTTCAGCGCCAACCCCGCCCGCTCCTGCGCCCGCAGCGCCGCCGGGGACAGCGGCAGGCCTGCCTGCGCCAGCGCGTCCGCGTAGATTTCTCGCAATTCGCCGCCCAGCCGGGCGCGTTCCCCGGCGTCCAGCCGCAGCGCCAGCAGGTGCGCGAGATCCTCGCCCGGCAGGCTGGGATGCACCTGCCCGTAATCGATCAGGACCGGCGTGCCGTCCGCGCGGGACCACATCACCTGCCCCGCGTGTATGTCGCCGTGCACCAGCGTCCAGACCGGCACGTCCCGCAGCAGCGCCGGGAGGGCCTGCGCGGCGTCCAGCAGGGCGTCCCGCTGCGCGGCGGGCAGATCCGGCACGCCGGGCCGATCCTGCCACCGGGCCACGCGATTCCGGTCCAGCACCTCCTCCGGCTGCCACGTCCACTCGCCGCTCAGGGCCGCGCGGCCCGGCCCGGCCCAGTGCGCGTGCAGGGCCGCGAGCAGCCGCACCACGTCCCGCAGGCCCTCCTCCCGCGCGGCGTCGTCCGTGAAGTAGCCCCAGCCGGTCGTCGCGTCCGTCAGGTCCCGCATGAGCAGGTGCGCCAGCGGCCGATCCGCGCTGCGAGCCGCGTGCAGCAGCGGCGCGTACGGCACCGGGCAGCCGGACGCGAGGTCGCGCAGGTAGGCCGCCTCCCGCTCCAGGCGCCCGGCGGCCCGCGCGTCCCGCCACCCGGCCGGGAGGTACTTCAGGAACAGCGGCCCGCCCGCCGACGCGTAACGGGCGAAGGCCGCGCCCTCGCCCACCCACGATTCCCGCAGCTGCGCGCCGGGGAACTGCGCCCGCAGCGTGCGGGGCCACACGCGGGCGTCCACCGCCACCTCGCCGGACGGGGCGCGCCACGTATCCGCCAGCAGCGCCCCCAGCCGCATCAGCTCAGCCTCATCAGGTCAACAGGGACACGAGACCCAGCAGCGACCCGCCCGCCAGCGCCGCCCCCACCACGAACACGCCCAGGCAGCCCAGCGGCCCCCGGCGGCGCGCGCGGTAGTGCCCGCCGTGCCCGTAGTGGTGCCGCCCGTGGCTGTGCGAGGAGCGGCTGTGGTGCCCCAGGAACCCGCCCCGGTGCCCGTGCCCACTGCGACTGAAGGAGAACGATCCGATCGAGAATCCACTCATGCCCTGCACTACGCGGCCCGCCCGGGAAAAGTTGCGCCGCCTGAACCGGGTCCATTCAGGTGCACTGGCCTGCACGGCCTCCGGCGAGGCCGACACTCCGGCGCGTATGATGGGCGCGATCATGACGGAACGGAAGTACTTCGGAACGGACGGCGTGCGCGCCGTCGCAGGCACCCATCCCCTCACGGCCAGCTGGGTCATGACGCTCGGCGCGGCCGCCGGGGAGGTCCTCAGGGGCAGCAACCCACGCGCCACCGTGGTCATCGGCAAGGACACCCGCCAGAGCGGCGACATGCTGGAAGCCGCGCTGGCCGCCGGGCTCACCAGTCGCGGCGTGAACGTCATCCACCTGGGCGTGCTGCCCACCCCCGGCGTGAGCTACCTGACCCGCCACCTGAAGGCCGACGCGGGCGTGGTCATCAGCGCGTCGCACAACCCCTACGAGGACAACGGCATCAAGTTCTTCGGCGCGGACGGCCAGAAGCTCAGCGACACCACCGAACTGGAGATCGAGGCCGCGATTGACCGTGTCCCCGATCTGGCTCCCGTGACCGGTGTGAACCTGGGTGAGGTCACCAACTACACCGAGGCGGAGCGCCTGTACGTGAACTACCTCAAGGCCCTCGCGCCCGACCTGAGCGGCCTGCGCATTGCCATGGACTGCGCCAACGGCGCCGCGTACCGCGTGGGGCCCAAGGTCTTCCAGGCCGCCGGGGCGGACGTGTTCGCGGTGTACACCACCCCGGACGGGCGCAACATCAACCGCGGCTGCGGCAGCACCCACATGGACCACCTCCAGCGCATCGTGCGGGAAGGGAAGTACGACCTGGGCGTCGCCTTTGACGGGGACGCCGACCGCGCGCTGTTCGTGGACAGCCGCGGGAACGTCGTCCACGGGGATCACATGCTGCTGCTGAACGCCCGCGCCCGCGGCGAGACTGCCGTCGTGACCACCATCATGGCGAACATGGGCCTGGAGGTGAAACTCCGTGACGCGGGCATCCCGCTGGAACGCACCGCGGTCGGCGACCGTTACGTGCACGAGCGCCTGCACGGCGGTGGCCTGCATCTGGGCGGCGAGCAGAGCGGCCACATCCTCTTCCTGGACGTGTCGCCCACCGGGGACGGCGTCCTGACCGCCCTGCTGACCCTGAAGAGCATGCAGCAACTCGGCACCACCCTGGACGCCCTGCACGACGACCTCGTGATGTTCCCGCAGACCCTCGTGAACGTCCGCGTGGCCGACAAGAAGGCCATCGCGCTGGACGCCGAGGTGCGGGCCGCTGTTGACCGCGCTCAGGAGCGTCTGCACGGGAAGGGCCGCGTGAACCTGCGCCCCAGCGGCACCGAGAACCTCATCCGCGTGATGGTCGAGGGCCAGGACGAGGCGGAAATCCACGAGATCGCCCGCGAACTGGCTGGCGTGGTCGAGGCGCGCGGCGCCCTGACGGCCTGACCGTCTGGCCCGCCGGGGCGAAATCGGTCACAGCACCCTCATGTACGCCCGGGGTACACCTACGTCAGACCCGCGTCACACGCCCGCGCTCAGAATGACGCCCGAGACCGCACGCCGCCCCGGAGGACGCCCATGAACCTGTTGCCCCTGCTCTTGACCCTGCTGCCCGGCGCCGCGCTGGCCGCCGCGCCTGCCGCCCCCAGTCCCCTGAAACTGACCGCCAGTACCTCCGTCGTCACGAAGACCACGAAGGACGGCAAGACCACCGAGACCCTCACCGACGCCAGCCGGGTCGGCGTGGTACCGGGCACCACCCTGGACCTCGCGCAGACCTTCCAGAACGTCAGCGCCCGCGAGCTGGGCGGCCTGAAACTCAGCATGCCGGTCGACAAGGCCGTGATCTTCCAGAGTGCAGGCTGCACCGTCGCGGGCGTCACCACGCTGTACTCCGTGGACGGCAAGACCTTCGGACCGGCGCCCCTGAAGAAGACCGTGACCGTCACCGAGAACGGCCGTCAGGTGCAGAAACAGGTGGAGGTCAAACCCAGCGAGTACCGCGCGGTCCGCTGGGAGATCCCCACCCTGAAGGCCGGTGCGTCGGGCCGCTGCGCGGTGCGCGCCACCGTCCGCTGACGCAGCCACGCAACAGACGTCCCCCACACCACGCTGGTGATGGGGGACGTCTACTGTCGCACGGACGCCGCGTGAATGGTTTGCAACAGCCGTTCAATCCGGGCGGACGCCAGAAGGAGCAAGGCGGGTTCCGGGCGTGGGGGTGGCAACCCGGTGTCCTTCCGGGTTGTGAACGACGCAGACGGAATCCATACCACACGAGAGGGGCGCGTCAGCCGCAGCCGACGCGCCCCTCCGGGCTGGAGTTCAGCCCTGCTGGGCGGCCTTGGCCTTGTTGATGGCCTTGGCCAGACGGCTCTTCTTGCGGGCCGCGGCGTTCTTGTGCAGGGTGCTGCCCTTGGCGGCCTTGTCGATCAGGCTCTCGGCGCGGGCCTGCACGGCGGCGCTGTCCTCGGCGCCGGTCTGGGCGGCCACCAGGGCCTTCTTGCTGAAGGTCTTGATGGTGCTCTTGCGGCTGCGGTTCAGCAGGCGGCGCTTGAGGCTCTGGCGATGACGTTTCTGGGCGGATTTGTGACGAAGGGCCATGGTGGTTCTCCTTGTTCTCCCGCCGCCTGTCTGGCGGGTCGGGGCGGTTCCCATGGCGGGAACGCGAGCGTCCGGACCACGGGGGTTCCGGCGCGCCGGGCACGTCGCCGTGACCCGGGCCGCTCACCGCGCGCGGTGGGCAACCTGCGCACTATAGCGGCCCGCGGCGCCGCGCGGCAAGTGCGGGCCAGGTGCGGGCGCGGTGCCGGGACACCTTCGCCTTCCAGCCCACGCGGCATACTGCGCGGGTGAGAGCCCGCCGACCCCGCCCCGCCACCCCGGACGCCGGGCCCGAGGCCCGCCCCGCGCGGCCCCGAGACCCGCAGGAGGAACGCGACGCGCTGCTCGCGTACGCCTTCCGCGCGCTGGGCCAGCGGGCCCTGAGCGCCGCCGAACTGCGCGGCCGCCTGGAACGTCGCAGCGAGAACCCGGACCTGATTGAGGAGGTCCTGAAGCGCGTGCAGGAACTCGGGTACCAGAACGACGCGCAGGTCGCCCGCAGCGAGGGCGCCCGCCGGGGCGTGGGTACCATGCGCGTCCGCCAGACCCTCAAGCGGCGCGGCGTGCAGGACGACCTGATCCAGGAGGTCGTCGAGGCCCGCGACCCCGACCGCGAGCACGCCGAGGTTCTGACCCTGCTGGAGCGCCGCTGGTCGTCCCTGGCCCGCAAGCGCGACCCGCAGGCCAGTGCGTTCGCGTTCCTGGCCCGGCGCGGGTACACCGGGAACGTCATCTGGCCCGCCCTGCGCGAGTTCATGGCGGGCCGCCCGGTCGAGGAACCCGGCGACGAACCGGACTGGCCAGACGAGAATTGACAGGCGAGGATTGACCCTCGGGGTTCAGGCGTTCAGGAGCCGCACCGCGCCGGGCCGCACCTTGGCCTCCAGGCGGGTGACGGGGGCGCTCAGGTCACCGTCGAGGTGCGCGCGGATGGGGCGGCTCCAGCGGACCGAGACCTGCCGCGCCGCCGCATGGTGCGCCAGCGGGTGGCCCAGGTGCGTGCCACGCAGCACCCGCGCCAGCAGTCCGCTCAGTTGCAGGCGGGTCATGGGGCCGCCCACGACCACGTTCAGCAGGCCGTCACGCACGTCCGACTGTGGGCTGATCAGGAACCCGCCGCCGTAGCGCGTGCCGTTCATGACCGCCACGATCGGGCTGGGCCCCGCGTACAGCGTCATGCCGTCCGCGTCCACGGTCACGTCGGCCAGCGTGAGGTCCTTCAGGGTCGCCACCGCCGACCACGCGTAGCGCGCGAAGCCCCGCACGCGTGGCGGCACGCGGTCCATGTTCGCGGTGACGTCCGCGTCGAAGCCCATGCCCAGGCCGTTCAGCAGCGTCCGTTCCGTCACGCGGCCGTCCGCGTGGTACGCCCGTACGGTCAGGGCGTCCACGGCGCGCGGCGTGAACGCCAGCCGGTCCAGCGCCTCCCCGAACGCGCCGGGTTTCAGGCCCAGCAGGCCCGCAAAGTCGTTCCCGGTGCCCAGCGGCAGGATCGCCAGGGGCCGCCCGGTCCCCACCACGGCAGGCAGCAGCGCGCCCACCGTGCCGTCCCCACCGACCGCCATCAGCGCCGTGTCCTTCGGGAGGGCCTGCACCCGCACCAGGGCCAGCGCGGCGTTCTCCTCCTGAATCAGGGTATGGCGCATCCCGCGCCGCTCCAGTTCGGCCCGCAGCCGCGGCCACTCCCGCGCGGCCAGCCCACCCCCCGCATTCGGGTTCAGGACCACAGCCAGTTCCGGAAAGTCCGCCGCGCGGAGAGAAGCGTCACTCACGATCCCAGCAGGATAAGGCCTGCGCCCCGCGCCACCGGCCCGCCCTGACCCGGTTCAGCCCCCGGGGCGGGTCACTTCATGTTCGGGTCGTCCTGCAACTTCCGGGCCTCCATCTGCCCGACCAGGTGCAGCCACTCGTCGTCACTCAGGTCGTCCGGGGTGCGGCCACTGGCCTGAAGCAGGTCCCGCATCAGGGCCACCTCGCGGTCGGAACTGGCCTGCTCGCCCAGCCGGGCACGGATCGCGGTGTCGGAGATCATGCCGCACCCTAGCGCCCGCCCGCGCGGCGCGCCTTCACGCGCCCACCAGCGTCCCTTCACCAAAACGGAAGAGGGAGGCCCTGACGGCGCTCCCTCTGCGGCGCTGTGGTCCGCTCAGACGATGGCGGGTTCCACGTACTCGCCGTACACGGTCTTCAGGATGTCCATCTGCTCGCCGAGCGTGCAGTAGGCGTGCGCGCACTCCAGGAAGGCGGGCATGGAGTTCGCGCCGGTCACGGCGGTGTCGCGCAGGGCGTCCAGCGCGGCCTGCACCCGATTCGGGTCGCGTTCGCGGCGCACCTGCGCCAGCCGCGCCTCCTGCACCCGCTCGACCTGCGGGTCGATGAGCTGGATGGGCACCTCGACGGCGTCCTGTACGAACTCGTTCACGCCGACCACGATGCGGTCCCTGGACTCGACCTCGCGCTGGTAGCGGTAGGCGGCCTCGGCCATCTCCAGCTGGAAGAACCCGCTGTCGATCCCGGCCTCCACGCCGCCCATCATGCGGATCTGCTCGATGTAGCCCATCGCGGCCGCCTCGATGTCGTCGGTGAGTTTTTCGACGTAGTAGCTGCCGGCCAGGGGGTCCACGACGCCCGCCACGCCGGTCTCGTAGGCGATGATCTGCTGGGTGCGCAGGGCGATGGTGGCGGCTTCCTCGGTGGGCAGCGCCAGCGCCTCGTCGAAGGAGTCGGTGTGGAGGCTCTGCGTGCCGCCCAGCACCGCCGCGAGTGCCTGAATGGCCACGCGGGCGATGTTGTTCAGCGGCTGCTGCGCGGGCAGGGACACCCCGGCGGTCTGGGAGTGCGTGCGCAGCATCCAAGAGCGGGGGTTCTTCGCGCCGTAGCGGTCCCGCATCTGCCGCGCCCAGATGCGCCGCGCGGCGCGGAGCTTGGCGATCTCCTCGAAGAAGTCGTTGTGGATGTCCCAGAAGAAGCTGATGCGCGGCGCGAACTCGTCGATGTTCAGGCCGCGCTCCAGCGCCTTCTCCACGTAGTGGAAGCCGTCCGCGAGGGTGAACGCGAGTTCCTGCACGCCGGTCGCCCCGGCCTCGCGGATGTGGTACCCGGACACGCTGATGAAGTTCCATTTGGGCAGGACCTTCGGGCCCCACTCGAAGGTGTCGATGACCAGTTTCACGCTGGGCGCGGGCGGGTAGATGAATTCCTTCTGCGCGATGAATTCCTTCAGGATGTCGTTCTGGATGGTGCCGCCCACCTGCCCCAGGTCCTTGCCCTGCTTCTGCGCGTTGGCGATGTACATCGCCCAGATGGCGTTCGCCGGGCTGTTGATGGTCATGGACGTCGTGACCTGCGTGGGGTCGATTCCCCGGAACAGGATCTCCATGTCGGCGAGGCTGCTGACGGCCACGCCGCACTTGCCGACCTCGCCCTTGCTGAAGGGGTGGTCGCTGTCGTAGCCCATCAGGGTGGGCAGGTCGAAGGCGGTCGAGAGGCCCGTCTGCCCGGCCTTCAGCAGGGCGTGGAAGCGCTCGTTGGTCTGCTCGGCACTGCCGAAGCCCGCGAACATCCGCATGGTCCACAGTTTCCCGCGGTACACGCTGGGCTGCACGCCACGGGTGTACGGGAACTCGCCGGGGTAGCCCAGGTCCCGCTCGGCGTCCCAGCTTTTCAGGTCGTCGGCGGTGTAGATGGGTTCGGGCTCCATGTCCGAGAGATTCTTGAAGTTGTACTTGCGCTCGGGGAACTTCTGCGCGGCGGGGCTGTAGACGCTCTGCATCCACTCGTTCTTGCTTTTCATCGGGGGACCTCCGGGGCGGGGGAGAGGCTGGAACAAACGCTCGTTAGGTTCCTGCCAGGATAGCAGGGCGCTCGCCCCCCGGACCCCATGTGCGGCAACCCACCGAACTGGAGGGCGCTAGCGTGTCCGGCAGTGACGACCACCGACACCCTGCCCGGCACCACTGAACTTCCGACTGCCGCTGAACTGGCCACCTTCACCCTGGCCACGCAGCACCCCGCCACGCACGGGTGGATGGACCGCGGCGCCCGCCTGCGCAACCTGACGGATGAGCACGAGATTGACCTGCAACTTGCCACCGACCTCGACCTCGCCGCGCAGCGGGCCGAATTCCTGACTGCCGGACCCGCCGCGCCCGCCTACCTGAACCGCTGGGTGACGGTGAGCGCCGACCTGCACGCCATGCTGAGCATCCGTTTCGAGGGACTGGACGTCACGAAACCCTTCGTGGACGTCAGCGTCACCAGCCGCCCCATTGTGCGTGCCGACCTCCCGGCCCTGGCGGACGCGGCCCGCGTGTACGCCGCGTTCCACCCGCCGCGCCTGCGCGTCTGGAGTGCCGCGCCCCTGACCGACTGGGCGGACCTCGACCCGGACCGGCGCGTCCTGGCCGCGCCCGTGGGGCACCTGCGCGGGCACCCTGTCCCGGAGGGGCTGACCCTGACGCCCACCGCCGACACCAGCCGGTACGCCGACGCACAGGCGGCCTACGACGCTGTGGACGCCGCCCACCCCCACCACCCGTACGAGGCCCGCCTGCTGCCCGCCGAGGACCTGCAGGAGTGCATCGACGCCGGAACCATGTTCGACGTCCACTGGCGCGGCGGGTGGGCCGGGTACGCGGGCACCCTCGCCCACCCACAGCTGGGCCTGGACGCGCAGGTCGTGCAGGAACTCCTGCTCGCCCCACACGCCCGGGGGCACGGCCTGGGCGCGGCGCTGAGCACCCTGTTCGCCCGGCACCTGCCCGACCCCGCCCAGGTCCTCAGCGGCACCATCCACGGCCGCAATCGGGGCGCGCTGAACGCCGCCACGCGCGCCGGGCGGCACGACGTGGGCGGCTGGTGGTGGGCGCCGCTGCGCTGACCGGCACAGGAGGAGGCACCGCCGGTTCAGCTGGCGGTGCCTCCTCCTGCACTCCCAGGGTTTACTTGTCGGCGGGCTGGACCGTCACCGTGGCCGGGAAGGTCTCGCCGCCCAGCTTGGCGACCTGGGTGTCCAGGTACTTCTGCGCGGCCTCGCTGGACAGCTTCGCGCGGATCAGCGGCGCGGCCTCCGCCAGAGGCATCACGCCTGCCTCGGTGCGTTTCGTGACGAGCACGAGGTGCCAGCCGAACTGCGACTGCACGGTCTGTACCTGATTCAGCGGGCCCTTGAAGCTGGCCGCATCGAAGGACGCGACCATCTCGCCGGGACCGAAGCAGCCCAGGTCGCCGCCCTGCGCGGCGCTGCCCGGATCCTGACTCTTGGCCTTTGCGACCGCCGCGAAGTCCGCGCCGCCCGCGAGGTCCTTGGCGATGGCCTGCGCCTCGGCCTGGGTGGGGACCAGGATGTGCTTCACGCACGCTTCCGGGTCACGCTGGAACTCGGCGCGGTGCAGGTTGTAGAAGCCGCCCACCAGCGCGTCCCCGAACGTGAAGCGCCCCTGGACCTTCTCCAGGTACGCGCCCACGACGGCGCGGCGTTCCAGTTCGGCGCGCAGGTCGTCCGGGCTGCCGTAGCCGGTGGCGGTCAGCGCCTCCTGGAATTCCGCGTCGGTCTCGAAGTCCGCGCGGGCCTCCTGCATCTGCAAGTCGATCTGCGCCGCGTCGGGCGCGCCGGACGCCCGCGCGAGCTGCTCGACGGCGCGGTCACGCACGAACTGCTTCAGGAAGTCCGCGCGGGCCTCGGCGAACTGCGCGACGTACGATTCCTCGAAGGGAATGCCCTGACCGTTCAGGACCCGCGCGACCGCCAGCCGGAAGGCCCGGTTGTAGTCCGCCAGCGTGTAACTGACCTTCCCGACGCGCGCGACGATCACCGCGGCCGTCATGTCGGCGCTTGCGGGCGCCGTGACCGGAGCTGGCGTGGCAGCGGGCGCTGGCGTGGTGACCGGGGCGGGCGTCGCGGGCGCGGTCGTGTCGGTCTGAGCCAGGGCAGCCCCGGACAGCAGCAGGGCAGTCAACAGGAATTGTTTCACCCCGCCACTCTAGCGTCCCGGCGCCGCCGCACCGTGACAGGCGCGTGAATCCCGCCGGTGGGGACTGCTACAATCCCCCGCGTGCGCCTGAACCTCGTGGAAACCACCGACCCGCGCGTCTATGACGACGCCGTGCGGCACCTGCCCATCACCAGTGCCCTGCAGGGCTGGGGGTACGGTGAGGCCAGGCGGCAGCTCGGGCAGACGCCCGCCCGGTACCTCATCCAGCAGGAGGGCCGCACCGTCGGCGCGCTGCAACTCCTGCGCAAGCGACTCGTGCCGGGGTTCAGCACCCTGTACGCCCCGCGCGGCCCCGCCCTGGAGAGCCTGGACCTGCTGCCGGGCGTGGCGGACGCCGTCCGGCGCGTCGCGCGGCCCACCGACGCCCTGCTGAAGATCGAACCGCCCGTCCCGTTCCTGGCGGCCGAGGGCGTCACGCTGCCCGACGCCTACGGCCCGTTCCGCCGCGCGGACACCGAGCAGCCCGAACACACCATCGTGGCGGACCTGACCCGCAGCGAGGACGAGCTGTTCGCGGGCCTGCACTCCATGGCGCGGCGCAACGTCCGCACCGCGCAGAAACTCGGCGTGGTGGCCGGGCGCGACGATGACTTCGACGCGTTCTGGGAGATCTTCACCGCCACGAACGAACGCGCCAAACTGGGTGCTTTCCCCCGCGAGTACTACGAGACTATGCTCCGCGAGGGGAACGCCCACGGCGGCGAGGCGTACATCGTCCTGTCGCGCTACCAGGGCCGCGCGCTGGCCGGAGGGTTCTTCCTGGCGATGGGCAAGGGCACCTACTACCTGTTCGGCGGCAGCGTCCGCGACGACCGCACGAACGAGGACGGCAGCCCCCTGAAAGACGCCAAGGCGCCCGACGCCTTCTACTGGAACGCCATGCTGGACGCCAGGCAGCGCGGCTACGAACTGTTCGACTTCTGGGGCATTCCGCGCGTCCTCGACGAGAGCAAGCACTCGTACGGGGTGTTCAAGATGAAACTGAAGTTCAGTGAGCAGCGCGTCTGGTACCCCGCGTACGACCTGAACCTGAATCCGGCCGCCCCCGCCATCGTGAAGGCCCTGCGCTGGCGCAAGACGCAGAACAACCTCCGCAAGCGCGGCAGCGCCGACGACGTGCTGTAACACCCCCTGGACCGAAGCGAGGCCCCCACACCGGCAGTCGGGTGTGGGGGCCTCCTCCCTGCTGGATCAGCGGGGGGTCAGGTCACCCAGCGTCACGCGCGGCGCCGCCTCCGAGAGCGTCACGGCCCGCTCGTCGCGCGTCTCGCCGCTCTCGCCGTACACGCCGTTGCCGTTCACGTCCGAACCCGCCACGACCTGATACGTGCCCTCACCCAGGAACGCCCGGAACGCCCCGGTGCTGTCCAGCGCCGGCTGGAAGCTCAGGCCCCGGCTGCTCTGCACGCGCACGCCCAGGCCGCTGCTCACCTGCGGGGCGTTCAGCGCCGCCGCCGCGTTGATCATCCCGAACCCGAACCGGTCGTCGCGGCCCGCCGCGCCCAGGTCCGTCGCGGTGCCGCGCAGGCGCGCCAGCGTGTCCTCCGGTCCGGTCGTGACGCCCTTGCTGAGCAGCAGCGCCGCCAGCGCCGCCACCTGCGGGCTCGCCTGACTCGTGCCAACCTCTGCCTCGTAGTTCGGGGCGTCCTTCACGTAGTTCCAGCCGGTCGACAGGATCATGTCCGGGAAAGGCGCGGTGTTGAACGTCCCCCCGTTGAAGGTCGCCCCGCTGCCCGGGTCCGCGCCGCCCGGCGCGGCCAGCTGCACCTGAGGGTACGCATTGCTGAACGCCGAGTGCATCGGCGCGCTCGCGCCCGACAGCGTCACGCTGCCCACTGCCACCGCCCCGTCACATGCCGCCGGGTAGTACGGCACCGTTCCGTACCCGTTCCCGGCCGCCGCGACGACCAGCGAGCCGGCCGCGCGGGCCTCTGCGATCGCGTCGCACATGGGCTGCGCGTCCGCCGCGCTGATCGCGCCGCCCAGACTCAGGTTGATGACCTGCGCAGGGTGCGGCGAGCGGTACGTCACGCCGTCCAGCGTGACCGGCAGGCCCGCCGCGTAGCGGATGCCTTGCGTGACGTCCGCCTCGGTGGCGTTCCCGCCCGCGTCGATCACCCGGATGGGCAGGACCTTCACGTTCGCCTTGTACGCCGCGCCCACCACGCCGCTGGGGCTGCACCCGGCGCACACGCCGCTGTTCTCGCCCCAGCGGGCCGCGATGATCCCGGTCACGTGCGTGCCGTGACTGCCAGTCGTGCGGCCCGGTACGGACGGGTCGGTCGGATCGGTGTCCGGGCCGGTCCCGTCACCGTTCGCCGCGTCCGTGATGACGTCCAGCGCGCCCTCGCCCGGCCCCCACAGCGCCCCCGCGAGGTCCGGGTGGTCGAACCGCACGCCGGTGTCGATCACCGCGACCGTCACCGCGCGGCTGTACGCGCCGCCCTCCATGTCCCGCCAGACCGCTCCGTACCCCAGCAGCGGGTACGCCCACTGCAGCGGCGCGAACTGATCGGTGGGCGTGACCGGCGTGGCGAGCGCCTGTGTGTTCATTGCCTGGGTGCGCAGCACCGCGTTCGGCACGGCGTACTCCACGTCCGGATCGGCCCGCAGCGCCGCCAGCGCGCCCTTCACGTCCGCCACGTCCAGCGCGGCGCTCCGTTCGCCCAGCGGCGTGTGCCGCTGCACCGACACACCCGCCGCGCGCAGCCGTTCCCGGCCCCGCACGTCCGCCCGCAGCGGCCCCGCCGCGCCCTGCGCCGACTGCGCGCTCAGGCCCGAGCGGTACTTCACGATCACGCCCCGCGCCTGCGGCGTCCCCACCTGCGGGCCCGTCACGCTCGTGACCACGTCTGTTCCTGTCACCGCTGCGGGGGCACTCAGGCGACCCGTCAGTTCGTACTGCTGCGCCGTCACCACCCATTTCGCCGTGCCGTTCTTCGCGTCCGCGCCACTGCCGGTCGTCCACGCGACCCGGATCACGCCGCTGAGCTGCGCCTGATCCGCCGCGACCGGCGTGGCGTCCTGCCGGACCGCCGCGACCGACAGCGCGACCGCGCCCGTCCCCGCCGGTTTCGACACCCGCACCCAGGACGGGTACTCCACGATCCGCCAGCTGCCGCTGAACGGCACAGTCACGTCCTGCTGCGCGCGCAGACCCAGCGCGACCGTGCGGTCCTGCACGCCCACACCGGCGGTGTGCAACTGGTCACAGGCCGTCAGGGCCAGCGCCGCCACGAGCAGTCCTGCCTTCCCGAAGAGATGAGTCATGTACGGCACAGCATGCCGCAAGAAAGCTGACGGCGCATGAAGGCCCGCCCGGACCCCACCGCGTACCCCGCGCCCCACAGGGAGGGCGGCGCAGGTGGCACAATGGGCCGCGCATGCCCAGCGGACGAGTCCACAACCTGATCAACATCGCCGCGTACAGCGTCCTGGCCGCGGGCGCCCTGTACGCCACCCGGCAGGACCTCCTGGTCGTCACGCCCGCCCAGGCGCTGAACTTCACGCTGGCGTACGCCGCCGGGACGTTCCTGCTCTCCCCGGACCTCGACCTCGCCGAGGGGAAGGTGGACAGCAAACGCCACTGGGGTGTCCTGGGTGTGCTGTGGGTGCCGTACGGCATGCTGTTCAGCCACCGCGGCTGGTCGCACAGCTGGGTGATCGGCCCGCTCACGCGCCTGCTGTACGTGGCGCTGATCGCCGCGCTGATTGTGGGCCTCGTGCGCTTCGTCGCGCCGGACCTGCAGGTGCCGACCATCCCGCAGCCCATCGCGTGGAAGGTCGTGCTGCCCTTCCTGATGGGGTACTACCTCAGCCAGTGGCTGCACCTGGTCGCCGACGGGGTCCGCCCCGACCACGGGCTGCGCAAAGGCTACCGCAAGGTCCGGGGCCGCTGACGCGCCCGCCCCCACGGTCCCTTCACAGATCAACGCGTCCCCACGTGCCGCGCACGCCGGACTCACGGACCGCCCGTAAGCTCCGGCTACCCACAATTCAACTCCCGGCCGGGTGAAGTCGGGACACGGGACGCCCCGCCGGACGCGGGGCTTTTTCACGGTGTCCACCCGCCCTCCCATGCCCCCCGTGGTGGGCTGATGAACGCCGCATTCATACATGCAGTTCCCCTCAAGGGCAGCTTCAGGAGGCTTGAGACGCCCGTCATGGACGCCCGAGGCACGCGGCGCACACTGAATCCATGAGCCTTCTGCTGATCATGGCCGCCCTGACCCTCCTGGTCATGCTCGTGTCCTTCGTGGTCATGACGCATGAGGACCGCGCGATCCTGCGCGAACAGGAAGACCTGCCCTTCCGGACCCTCCAGGCCGGGGACTGATCCCCGCCGCCCCCGCACTCTAGCCCCACAATCCAGTCCATCCACGAGCCGCTGCCGGTGCCCTCACCACGGCAGCGGCACTGTTGTGTCCGCCCGACTTGAACGCATTACGCCCCCAGTAGAATGCCGGGTATGACCTCCGCCTCCCCCGATACCCTGGTGCTGATCGACGGACACGCTCTGGCGTTCCGGTCGTACTTCGCGCTGCCACCACTCACGAACAAACAGGGGGAAGCCACCAACGCCATCCTGGGCTTCCTGCGCCTCACGCTGCGCCTCGCCCGGCAGCGCAGCAATCAGGTCATCGTGGTGTTCGACCCGCCCGTGAAGACCTTCCGGCACGAGCAGTTCGACGGGTACAAGTCCGGCCGCGCCGAGACGCCTGCCGACCTGCCCGGCCAGATCAACCGCATCCGCGAGATCGTGGACGCCATCGGCTTCCCCCGCCTAGAAGAACCCGGGTACGAGGCGGACGACGTGATCGCCAGCCTGACCCGCAAGGCCGAGGGCACCGGCATGCAGGTCCGGATCGTGACCAGCGACCGCGACGCGTACCAGCTGCTGGACGACCACGTGCGCGTCATCACGAACGACTTCCGCCTGATCGGCCCGGCCGAGGTGCTCGAAAAGTACGGCGTGACCGTGGGGCAGTGGGTGGACTACCGCGCGCTGACCGGCGACGCCAGCGACAACATCCCCGGCGCGAAGGGCATCGGCCCGAAAACCGCCGCGAAACTGCTTCAGGAGTACGGCACGCTGGAGGGCATCTACGCCGCCGCGAAGGCCGGCACGCTGAAACCCGACGGGACCCGCCAGAAACTCCTCGATTCCGAGGAAGCCGTGGAGTTCAGTCACCGGCTGTCCTGCATGGTCACGGACCTGCCGCTGAACGTGGAACTCGGCGCGGGCCGCCTGCCGGGCAACCCGGACCGCCTGCACGAACTGCTGACCGAGCTGGACCTGCACTCCGTCAAGCGTGACGTGGCCGCACTGGACGGCATCGAGAGTGTCCTGAGCGTCCCCGACGCGGTGCACGACAGCACCCACCGGGACGCGCTGCACGACGCCCCCGAGACCGCCGACGTGCCTGCCGCCCCGACCCTGACCATCCAGACCGCCGAGTGGCGCACCCCCGCGCAGGGCGTCATCTGGGGCTACCGCCTGTCCCGCGAGGACGACCTGACCGCCGCGCTCGTGGACGCCGCCACCCTGGAACTCGACGGCACGGCCGGCACCGTCCGCACCGCGCCCACCACCGAACCCGCCGAGTGGCGCAGGGCCGAAGCATATGCCCAGCCCGGCGGCCTGTTCGACACCCCCGACGAACCCGCCGCGCCCCTGACCAAGACGCAGCAAAAGGCCGCCGAGAAGGCCCGCAAGGAGCAGGAAAAGGCCGCCGCGAAACTCCGCGAGCAGTATCCCGCC
Organism: Deinococcus soli (ex Cha et al. 2016); assembly: GCF_001007995.1. Taxonomy (NCBI): domain Bacteria; kingdom Thermotogati; phylum Deinococcota; class Deinococci; order Deinococcales; family Deinococcaceae; genus Deinococcus; species Deinococcus soli (ex Cha et al. 2016). The sequence goes on from NZ_CP011389.1 coordinate 3,121,014, forward strand.
ACCGTGGACGACGCGCAGTTCGTCGCGCAGCGCACCGTCACCGCCGCCGCCGCCAAGGCCCTCGCCGCGCACCTGAGCGTCCGCGGCACCCAGGTCGAACCCGGCGACGACCCCCTGCTGATGGCGTACCTGCTCGACCCCGCCAACACCACCATGAGCGCCGTCACTCAGCGGTACCTGAATGTCCCCTGGCCCGACGACGCCGCCGGACGCGCCGCGATCACCGCGCAACTCCTCGACCTCCTGCCGCCCCTGCTGGACGACGCCCGCCGCAAGCTATACGACGACATGGAGAAACCCCTGTCCGCCGTGCTGGCCCGCATGGAAGTGCGCGGTGTGCGCCTGGACAGCGAGTACCTGCGCGGCCTGTCCGCCGCCACCGGCGCCCGCCTGAGCACCCTGGAAACCCAGATCCACTCGCTGGCCGGACGCGAATTCCAGATCCGCAGCCGCGACCAGCTCGAAGCCGTCCTGTACGACGAACTCGGCCTCGCCAGCGGCAAGAAGACCAAGCTCACCGGCAAGCGCAGCACCGCCGTCGCCGCCCTCGAACCCCTGCGGGACGAGCACCCCATCATCCCCGCCCTGCTCGAGTACCGCGAACTGGAAAAACTGCGCGGCACGTACCTCGACCCCCTCCCGAACCTCGTCAACCCCCGCACGGGGCGCCTGCACACCACCTTCGCTCAGGCGGCCGTCGCCACCGGGCGCCTGAGCAGCCTCAACCCCAACCTCCAGAACATCCCCATCCGCAGCGAAACCGGCCGTGAGATCCGCAAGGGCTTCATTGCCGACCAGGGCTTCTGCCTGATCAGCGCCGACTACTCCCAGATCGAACTGCGCCTCCTGGCGCACATCGCCGACGATCCCCTCATGCAGCAGGCCTTCCAGGAGGGCGCGGACATCCACCGCCGCACCGCCGCGCAGGTGCTCGGCCTGAACGAGGGCACCATCACGCCGGATCAGCGCCGCGCCGCCAAGACCGTCAACTTCGGCGTGCTGTACGGCATGAGCGCCCACCGCCTCAGCAACGACCTGGGCATTCCCTACGCGGACGCCGCCGGCTTCATCGAAACGTACTTCGCCACGTACCCCGGCATCCGCGCGTACATCGACCGCACCCTCGAATTCGGCCGCCAGCACGGCTACGTCGAGACCCTCTACGGCCGCCGCCGCTACGTGCCGGAACTCGTCGCCACGAACCGCACCCTGCGCGAGGCCGGGGAACGCCTCGCGTACAACATGCCCATCCAGGGCACCGCCGCCGACATCATCAAGTACGCCATGATCACCCTGGAACGCGAACTTCAGGGCACCGGCGCCCGCCTCCTGCTGCAGGTGCACGACGAACTGCTCCTCGAAGCCCCCGAAGACAAGGCCGAGGAGATCAGCGACACCGTCCGCCGCATCATGGAAAGTGCCGCCAGCCTCAAGGTGCCCCTGGCCGTCGAGGTCGGCGTCGGTCCCAACTGGTACGACACGAAGTAACGGGCACAGACGGCCCTCACCCTTCCTTGGCGTTGCCGTCCTGCCAGCCGGACACCGGCGTACCCTGCGGGCATGACCATCCGCGCCCTCTTCTTCGACATCGGCGGCGTGCTGCTCAGCAACGGCTGGGACCGCGAGCAGCGCGCCGCCGTCGCCACGCAGTTCGGCCTGGACCCCACGGACTTCGGTGAGCGGCACAAGCTGGCCGTGCCGGAACTCGAACTGGGCCGCATGACCCTGGACGAGTACCTCGAGCAGACCGTGTTCTGCCACCCGCAGACCTTCACGCCCGCCGACTTCCGCGCCGCCATGGAAGCCCAGAGCACCCCGCACGAAGGCGCCCTGGCCCTCGCCCGCGACCTCGCCACGCGCCACCGCCTGTACGCCCTGAACAACGAGGGCCGCGACCTGAACGACCACCGCATCCGCACCTTCGGCCTCAGCGAGTTCCTGCTGGCGTTCTTCACGTCCTCCACGCTGGAACTCATGAAACCCAACCCCGCCATCTACCGCGCCGCCCTCACCCTGGCCGCCGTCGCCCCGCACGAGGCCGTCATGATCGACGACCGCGCCCAGAACACCGAAGCCGCCCGCCGGGTCGGCATGCACGCCATCCGCTACGAGAACGCCGCGCAGCTCCGGGAAGAACTGGCGGCGCTGGGCGTGGAGTAAGCAGGCGTGTAAGCTTCAGGAGGATGTCAAACCCTCGCCAGGAAGCGAATTTTGCCCTTATCGAACTGCTTCTGGAGCAGATTGAAAGAGATCCTGATCTGCGATTCGGGCAGCTGCTCTGGAATCTGGGGATCGTAATCCCAGATGCGGCAGGCGGAATCCTTGATTCTCACGCGGAAGAGTCGCTTGTCACTCTTAACCGGGCCGTGCAACGGGTAGAACGACTTCGCCGCGCCGCAGAGTGAAGGGGGCGTGGCTCTCAGCTCTGAGTGAGGAACGCCTTGACCGCGCCGAGGCTGCCGGTGTCGAGCAGCACCTCTCCGCTGGGGCGGTGCAGCAGGGCGGGGGTGCGGGCCAGGCCGTGCGCGTCGGCCAGCGCGGTGAAGGCGTCGGGGTTCTGCTGGCGGTGCAGCACTTCGATCTGGTCGTCGAACGCGCCGCGCAGGGGGAGGGTCAGCATGCGCTTGAGGGTCTCGCACTGCGGGCACTGATCCTGCGTGAACAGCACAAAGGGTTTGGGGTCAGTCATGGGCCACCTCCTGCGCGGGCCAGAGTTCGCTGAAGTCGTCGTCGGTGAGGGCCTCGACCCGCAGCTTGGCGTAGCTGCTGCCCTTGGCGCTGAAGAAGTCATGCGTGGTGCCGCGGGAGCGGATGCCGTTCAGCACGACGGGGTTCACGTCCTCGTCCGGGAAGCGCCGGTCCAGCCCCAGATTGTCGGCCAGCACGTTGAAATTGAAGCGGATGAACGTGGCGACGTCCTCCACGAGGTTCACGCCGCCGTACAGCACCTCGGTGTACGCCAGTTCATTGCGGTACAGCGTGTCGAGGCTCTGCTCGTACCACGCGAGCGCCTGCGCCTGCTCGTCATCGGTCAGCGCAGCGAACTTCTCCTGCGCCAGCAGCGCCACGTACACGCCGTGCACCGCCTCGTCGAGGATGATCAGGTTGAAGATCTCCCCGGCCGCCACCATGCGGCCCTGCCCGGCCAGCAGCAGCGGGTAGTAGAAGCCGCTGTAGAACAGCGCGGTTTCCAGCATGCACGACACGACCATCTTCCGCCACAGGCCGAAGTCGCTGGTGTCCGGGTCGCGGAACACGTCCTCGATGAACTGAATCTTGAACTGAAGCTGCGGCTGCGCCTCCACCCACGCGAACACGGCGCGTTCCTCGGTGGTCGTCAGGAACGTCTTGTTCATCAGGCTGTAGCTGCGCGCGTGAATGTCCTCCATCATCCCCTGGAATTGCAGGGTCGCCTTGCGGATGTGCCCGTCCACGAGGCCGCGCAGGGCTGGCATGCCGACCTCGCCCTGGAGCGTATCCAGCGCGTTCAGGCCCGCCGAGGCGTGCATGTACGTCCAGCGTTCCTGCTCGGTCAGGCTCTTCCAGTGAATGGCGTCGTTCGTCAGCGGAATCTCATCCGGGAACCACAGCTGGGACGTGTACTTCTCGTAGAACGTGACCGAGAAGCTGTCTTCCGGGTCGCTCCAGTTCGTGGCGGTAAAGGGGGCTCGGGTCATATCAGGTCTCACAGGGGTTGGGGAGGGGAGAGGGGGTCTATCCGGTGGCGACTTGAGGGAAGGGGCTGAGGGTCTAACTGTCCAAGGATCTAAACGTCTGAGGGTCTAAGAATGGTTTGGCAGAGGGGCTTTTCCTAGACTCTTTGACCCTTTGACACTTTGACTCTTCGACCCTCGGACGGTCAGTCGTGTAGTCCGATGCCACCCCGTCCCCCGTTCCGCCGTCAGATGGCGCAGTTCAGGCACTCGTCGATGCTGACCTTGCGCAGGCGCGTGTAGTACAGCGTTTTCAGGCCCCGCGCGTAGGCGTACAGGTAGTAGCGTTGCAGGGTGCGGGTGCTGGCGTTGCTGGGCACGAAGAGCGTGCAGGAGATGCCCTGGTCCACGTGGCGCTGCGCGGCGGCGACGGTGTCGATCACGCGCTGCTGGTCCATGTCGTACGCTTCCTCGTAGAACCATTCGGTCATCTCGCTTAAGTGCGGCATGGGGTAGATGGTGCGGGCCTTGTTGCTCGTGCGGGTCTCGACGCGCTCGGTGATGGGCATGATGCTGGCCGAGGCGTTGCTGACATAGCTGATGCTGCCCGTGGGGGCGATGGCCATGACGAAGGAGTGCGCCAGTCCGTGCGTCTGGATGTCCTGCACGAGCGCCTGCCAGTCGGCGCGGGTGGGCAGCTCGTGACCCTCGAACAGCGCGGCGACCTCGGGTGTGGTCGGCAGGAAGTCCTCCTGCAGGTACTGCGCGAAGTGCTCGCCGGTCTGGTAGCGGCTGCCCTGGAAGCCCTGGAACACGAAGCCGGTATCGCGCGCAATCTGCATGCTGGTGCGGCGGGCGTGGTAGTGCACGGCCGCGAAGTACACGTTCACGAACTCCAGCGCCTCGGGGCTGCCGTACACGAGTTCGTTCTTCGCCAGGAACGAGTGCAGGCCCATGGCGCCCAGGCCGATGCTGCGCATCTCCTCGTTGGCGCGTTTCACGGCGGGCACCTCGTGGATGCTGGTCGAGCGGGCCACGTTGTCCAGCAGTTTCACCGCCGAGCGCACCACGCGCCCCAGGTCGCCGCTCGCGAGGCTCTGCTCAATGACCAGCGAGGCGAGGTTGCAGCTGACGTCCAGGCCCACCTGGTCCCTGTCCTCCTGCCCGTAGGCGTGGAAGGTGCTGGGGAGGGTGGGTTGCAGAATCTCGCTGCACAGGTTGCTCATCTTGATCGTCCCGACGTTCGGGATGGGATTCACGCGGTTCGCGTTGCCCTCGAACAGCAGGTAAGGGTAGCCGCTCTCGCCCTGCGTGACGGCAATGTCCTCCAGGATGCGCCGCGGCGACACGAGCTTCTTGCGCAGGCGCGGGTTCGCGGCCAGGGTCTCGTACTCGCGCGTCCAGTCGATGCTCGTGAACTCGCGCCCGGTCTCCTGGAACAGCGAGTGCGGGTAGAACTGGTAGATGTCCTGCCCGGCGCGCGCCTTCTCCATGAAGATGTCCGGGATGGTCGCGCCCATCGAGAGGGTCTTCAGGCGGGCGTCCTCGTCCGAGGCGATCTTCTTCGCGCTCAGGGTGTCCAGGAAGTCCGGGTGCATGACGCTCAGGTAGATCGCGCCCGCGCCGGGCCGCTGTCCCGCCTGATCCGCGTAGCGCAGCATGTTGTCCAGCATCTTCGCCACGCCCATCACGCCCTTCGTGACGTTCTGAATGCCGCGCAGACTCTCGCCCCGCGCGCGCAGGTTGCTGACCTCCACGCCGATCCCGCCGCCGCCCTTGCTGAGTTCCGCCACGAACGACAGCGTCTTCGTGATCGAATCCAGGTTGTCCGTGCAGTCCTGCAACAGGAAGCAACTGACCAGCCGCCCCGTGTTCGCCTTCCCGGAGTTCATTAGGGTGGGTGTGGCGGGCGTGAACGTCTGCTTCACCAGATGCTCCACGAGTTCCAGCGCTTCCGGCAGCGACTCGCTGCGGGCCAGCGCCGTGACGCTCAGGCGGTCCTCGTAGCGCTCCAGCCACTGCCTGCGGTCAGGCGTCATGGTCGCGTACTCGCTGTAGAACTTGAATGCGCCCATGAATGACCGGAAGCGGAAGTTCAGGCTGTACGCCCGCTCGAACACCGCGCGGACCTCCTGCGGGGTGAAGCGCGCGAACACCGCAGGGTCCCACACGCCCCGTTCGGTCAGCGTGGCGATCTTCTCCTCCAGGCTGGGGAAGGTCACAGTGTTCGGGTTGACCTTCTCGCGGAAGTACACCCGCAGCGCCTCCTGATCATGCGACGTGTCCACCACGCCACCCGCCAGCACCTTGTTGTTCAGTTCAATCCAGGGATCCATTCGTTCGTCCTTTCCGCCACCAGGGGCGACACCCACGCTGCACTCGATTCCTTGCCCTGCCCCGCCAGCCACGCCAGCACCGCCGCGCGGTCGGCCGCCGTCCCGCCCTTGTTCAGCCGGGCCACCAGCGGCACCCCGAACTGCGCGGCGATCCGGTCGCCCGCCCGCCCGAAGTTCTCGCCCCAGTGGTAACTGCCGCTCGCCACCACGCCCCGCAGGCCCGCGCCGTGCTCGCGCAGGAACGCGGCGGTGCTGTCCGGCACCTGCCCCGACCCGAACGTGTACGTCAGCAGCAGGAACCCCTCACCCGGCGCGGGCGGCTCGTCCCGCACCGATCCGACCGGCAGGCCCCCTGCCTCGCGCGCCAGGGTGGTCGCAAACCGCCGCACGTTCCCCGTCAGGGAATCGAACACCAGCCTCACGCCTCTGCCGCCAGTGGGGGTACGGGCGCCGGCTGCCCATCCTCGCCCAGCGCCACGAGCGCGAACGTCCCCGCGCACGCCAGTTCCCGCGTCTCGCTGTACATGTCCTCACGGAACACGTCCACCTGCACCGTCATGCTCGTCCGCCCGGTGCGCACCACACGCGCCACGAGTTCCACCAGCGACCCCTGCGGAATCGGATGACGGAACTCCATGGCGTCCAGGTGCCGCGTCACCACCTTCTTCCGGCAGTGCCGGGTCGCCGCGATGAACGCCGCCGAATCCATCAGGGACAGCGCCTCACCGCCGAACAGCGTGCCGTGATGGTTCGTCAGGCCGGGAAAGACGACGTGCGTCACGCGCGTTTCACGCGGCGGCACGGGCGGAAGGCCGCCCAGCGGGGGACGGGACAGGGGCAGGGTCATGGAACACCTCTGAGGGGCTTCCGGTGAGTCGTCAGACGAACCCGAGCGGAGCGAGAGGAAGACGGGGAGGCCCGGCGGCGACGGAGGTGCAGGTTCGGCGGTGTTCCGAACGTGCGCCGCAGTCAGAGCGGGGCCGGGTCAGGGGCAGCGGGGCAGAGGTTGTCAGGTGATCAAGGGGAAACCGCCTTGTGCCCCTTGCGCGGGGGCCGTGATGTGGGCGTCTCTTCGCTGGGCGAGCGTTCGGACTGAGGACCGTGGCGCGACCGTGCCGGACTGAAGCCCCCTGGTGGGGCGTGACCGGACTTCCCTCTGTTCCCGCGAAGTGCTGCGTGCGCAGCGACTGCCGGAGTCTACATGCGGTACCCGGATGGGTCAAATGCAGGTGCGGTATACATCATCTGGTATGACAGCAGAACGCACCGCCTCCGGAGTGGAAGCGGTGCGTGGTGGGATTCAGTCTACGCGGTGACGGGTGCCAGGACGGCGCGGGCGGCGGTGCGTCCGGCATTCACGCAGTCGGGGACGCCCACACCGGTGTAGCTGGCCCCGGCGATCTGCTGGTGTGCGGGCAGCGCGGCGCGGATGCGCGCGATGTGGTCGAGGTGCCCGACGACGTACGCGGGGTTCTTGCCGCGCCAGTCGCCGAACGCGTGCCACAGCGGGTCGCCCTGCGCGCCGAACAGCCGCTCGGCGGTCTCCTGCGCCATGACGCGGGCCTTGGCGGGTTCGATGTCCTTGAAGAACACGCGCATCAGGACGTGCCCGTCCGGGGCGCGGCCGTGCATCTTCGCGGAGTGCACCGTGATGGCCTTCAGGAGGGTGTCCTCGCTGGCGTCCACCTGCAGGCCGTGCAGGAGCATGTCGCCGGGGAACTGCTCGGCGCGGTACGCGAGCACCACGGCGACGCTGCTGTTCGCCTTGAGCTGCCCGATCAGGCTGGCGGCCTCCGGGTAGTCCCGCTGATACATGGCGCCCGCGTACCACGCGGGGGTGGTGTTGATGACGGCCCGGCCGCGCAGGTCCTCGCCGCCCGCGAGGGTCACGCCGTGCTCGTGCACGCGCAGGACAGGGGTATTCAGGCGGATCTCGCCGCCGGTCAGGCGTTCCTGCAGCGCGCGGATCAGGGTACTCGTGCCCTCCTGGAAGGACATGAAGACGGGGCCGGCGGCGCGGGGCGTGGCGCGGCTGCCCCGGATGACGCTGCCGTACTCCTGTTCCATCTTCAGGAACTGCGGGAACGCGGCTTTCATGCTGAGTTCCAGCGGGTTCGCCACGTAGATCCCGGCGGCGAGCGGCACGATGAAGTTCAGGCTTTCCGGCCCGAACCGCCGCGTGAGGAACGACGCGAGCGACTCGTCCTCGTCGGTGGGCGGTTTGGGTGGCACGTTCTGCTCGTCCAGGTAGCGGCGCAGGCCCTCGGGGGAGAGGACGCCACTCTGCAGGAACGAGTCGTCGTCCAGCGGCACGAACATCTTCATGTTCGGCGGGAACGGCAGGAGCTGGCCGCCGCGCAGGAAGTAGATCTTCTTCGTGTCCTCGCGCGGGTGGATGACCTGAGCTTCCAGGCCGACCTCGCGCGCCAGCTGCGCCGCGTACGGTTTGCCGAGGATGAACGCATCGGCGGCCCGCTCGACGAGGAAGCCGTCCTCGGTGCGTTCGGAATGCAGTTTCCCGCCCAGGTAGTCCCCGGCTTCGAGCAGCACGAACGGCACGCCGCGCGTCTGGAGTTCCCAGGCGGCGCTCAGGCCGGTGATGCCGCCCCCCACGATGATCACGGGCAGGTCACCGGCCGTGGCTGCACCGTCCGTCGCTGCGGCGTCGGTCATGACAGCGCGGCCACCTTGCGTTCCAGCACGCTGGCCAGCGTCCCGATGAACAGCGGGTCCGTGTTCAGGGCCGGGGGGCGCACCAGGGTCATGCCCAGCTCGGCGGCCGTCTCCTGCGCGGCGATGTCGATGTCGAACAGGATCTCCACGTGGTCGGACACGAAGCCCACCGGCACGCTCACGACCTTCTTGATGCCCCTGCCCGACAGGTCGCGCAGGTGCTCGTCGAGTTGCGGCCCCAGCCACGGCTCGGGGCTGCGCCCGGCCGACTGGTAACTCCAGGACCACTGGTCGTCGCGCAGACCGGCGGCGGCGGCGATCAGGCGCGCGGACTCGTGCAGCTGGTCGGCGTACGGGTCACCCTCGCGCAGGATCCGGACCGGCAGGCTGTGCGCGCTGAGGATCACGTGCACGTCGTCCCGCTCACCCTCCGGGAACGCCTCGATGCCCTCGCGCACGCGGTTGGCCAGGGCCGTCACGTACCCGCTTTCCGTGTGATACTCGTTCACGAACTCGAAGTCGATGTGGCCATGATTCATGCTCAGGCCCGCCTTGATCTTCTTCTGGTACTTCGCGACGCTCATGCTCGAGTAGTGCGGGGCCAGCACGATCGCCACCGCCTGCGTGATGCCGTCGTCCAGCATCTCGCGCACGGCGTCCTCGATCCACGGGTTCCAGTGGCGCATGCCGATGTACGCCTTCAGGGGCCGCTGCACGCGCGCCTGGAGTTCCTGCATGGTCGCCTCAACCTGCGCGCGGGTGAATTCCGGCAGGGGGCTCTTCCCGCCGATCTGTCGGTAGTTGTTCGTGATCTCGTCCAGCACGGCCTGCGTCGTCACGCGCCCGGCGCGGATGTCCGCGAGGTACCCGGGCATGTCCTCCAGGCTCTCGGGGCCGCCGTAGGCCATGAACAGCACGCCCAGCGGCGCTTCAGTGTGGGTGGAATCGGTCATGTCGCTCCTCTCAGGTCACAGGGGGAATAGGTTCGTGGGGCGGTGAGGCTTCCGGGTCTGTCGCGTCTCGATCGGCCCGGGATTACTTCGCGGTCTGTTCGTGCACGTAATCCACGAGGCGGCGCACCATGTCCACGGGCGTCTCGGGCAGCAGGCCGTGCCCCACGTTGAAGATGTGCCCGGGGCGGCCGTCCACCTCGGCCAGGATGCGGTCGGTCTGGTGCTTCAGTTCGCGCCAGGGGCCCTGCAGCAGCAGCGGGTCGAGGTTCCCCTGCACGCCCTGACCGGGCTGAATGAGCTTCCAGGCGTCGTTCAGAGGGGTGCGCCAGTCGATGCCCATGACGTCGCTGCCCAGTGAGGACATCTGGGGCAGGAGGTGGTGGGTGCTCGTGCCGAAGTAGATGACGGGCACGCCCAGTTTCTTGGTGCGTTCAATCAGGCGGCCCGTGGCGGGCTTCACGAACGTCACGTAGTCGTAGATGCTGAGTGCGCCCACCCACGAGTCGAAGATCTGCACGGCCTGGGCGCCGGCCTTGACCTGCTCGGCCAGGTAGTCCGCGAGGATCGTCTCGAACTTGTCCATCAGGCGGTGCCAAGCGGCGGGTTCGCCGTACATGAAGCGCTTGGTGCGCTCGTAGTTGCGGCTGCCCTTGCCTTCAATGGCGTAGCTGGCCAGCGTGAATGGCGCGCCCACGAAGCCGATCAAGGGCACGCCGCGCGGGTCGAGTTCCTGGCGCACCAGCCGGATTGACTCGGCGGTGTAGGGCATGACTTCCGCAGCGGCGGGGACGCCCAGGCGGTCCACGTCGGCGGGCGTCTCGATGCGGTTGTTGATCTGCGGGCCCACGCCGCCCACGAAGTCCAGGTCCAGGCCCATCAGGGGCAGGGGCGTCAGGATGTCGTTGAAGAGGATCGCGGCGTCCACGGGCATGGCCTTGATGGGTTGCAGGGTGATCTCGGCGGCCAGTTCCGGCGTGCGGATGCACTCCAGCATGCTGCGCCCGGCGCGCAGCGCGCGGTACTCGGGCATGTAGCGCCCGGCCTGCCGCATGAACCACACTGGGGTGTGGGGGGCGGCCTCGCCGCGCATGGTTTTCAGGAACGCGGAGTCGCGGTTGGTGGCGTCGGGCGTCAGGACGGGGGCACTGGGTCGGGTCACGGTGGAGGGGCTCCTTGCAGGTAGAGGGTGCGCCGTAGGGGCGCAGGACGGGAGGGGCAGAAAGCCGCACCGGAACGGGGTCGGGTGGGGCAGCGCCCGGTACTCTAGCGGAGAGCCTTCCAGTCAATCATCCCGGACCAACCGGTCGGTCAGCGCGTGCCGCAGGGCGTGGCGGTCACATTCTCCCGGGTGACGCCCGCCCAGACCGTACCGTACCCGTCACGCCAGTCAGCCGCGCACCCTGGCGTGGCGTCGTCGCACCGCACCCCAGACACTGCCGATCAGCGCGGTCAGCGCTATCCCGGCCAGCGCTCCGGGCAGTAGCGTCAGCGTCCCCACACCCATGGCCGACCAGCCTCCCAGTAGCACCACCATCACCAGCGCCGCGACGCCATGCCGGGCCGCCCCCCTGCGAGCCGACCCGCCGAACAGCCCACCGAGGAGCGCGGCAGGCAGCAGGGTCAGCAGGCCCAGGCGCATGAAGTCAGGCCCGGTGGCCTCCAGGTTCCGCCACAGGGCCTGTGGGCTGAACCACGCCTCGCTCAGCCGGAACGCCTCCCCGGCCCGCAGGACCAGCAGCGTCGCCAGGAAGACCAGCACGCTGCCCGCCGTGTACAGGGTCCCCCGCCAGACCCCAGTCAGCAGGAATGACACGGGGCCGGAGGGGCCGTGCTCGCCCAGCCTCCGGCCCGCGCGTCCTGACCCGCTCAGACCTTCACGAATTCCTGCACGCCCATGACGAACATCACCGCGCCGCCCACGGGCACCTCGACCGGGTCGTTCACGAGACCCTCGTTCTGCTCGCCCATCGGGACGCTGGGCGCCACGAGGCGGGTGCGGGTGCGGCAGGTGCGCTGCACGTGCCGCTTGAGTTCGTCGAGGCGTTCGTCGGACACGCCGATCATCAGAGTGGTGTTGCCCTCGCGCAGGAAGCCACCGGTGCTGGCGAGCTTCGTGACCTCGAAGGCGTTCTGGGACAGCACGCGGATCAGCGCGGTCGCGTCCGCATCCTGAATCACAGCCAGCACGAGTTTCATGCCCGGCAGGATACCAGACCCTCGGTGAAGGTTCCGTCAGGCTGATCAGGTAGCGCCGGGTGTAGACGCGAAAAACCCCCGCCGGAGCGGGGGCGTGCGTGCGCTGGGGATCAGGCGACGGCTTTCTTGCGGCCGGTGGCCTTCTCGGGCGCGGCGGCGCCGTCCTGCCCGAGCGCCTGGGTCTCCTTCAGGCGGAAGATCACGAGGCTGCCCACGAAGGTGCAGGTGATCATGCCGTGCGCATTCAGGAGGCTCAGGGCGGACATGACGTCCTCGCGGGTCATGCGCAGCTGATCGCTCATGTACAGGGCGCTGTCGGCGCGGCCCTCAAGGTAATCGCGGACTTTCTTCGCGTCGCCCGTCAGGGGGGTGGCGGGCACATCGGCCAGACCGGGGTCGGCCAGGCCGTACACGGCGCGGGTACCGGTGCCGGGCAGGCGGCGCACGCGGCCCTGGTCGAGCAGGCTGGCCAGCGCGGCGCGCAGGTGGCTCAGGGCCAGGCTGGTCGTCTTGGCCAGTTCGGTTTCGACCCATTCGGGCTTGCTTTCCAGGGCCTTGAGGACCAACTTCTCGTTGGCGCGGCGGGTTTCCTGCAGGTCTTCGAGGGTGGGGGGATTGAACATGTGGCCTCCGGTGCGCCGCTGGCCCCTGTCTGGGCGGGAGCGGTGCGGAACTGTGGCGGTTCGGGGGCAGTCCCAGTCCCGGCAAAGGGAGGTGGGTCCGGTGGACGCGATGCAGTCAGGGTTAAGTGTGGGTGACTGGTCCGTGACACTTGGTTGACGTCTGGCTTGTACGCAGTGCAACTTTGCGGCCGGAACTGGCCTCTAGCGCAACTTTCCTATTGTTACAGATTTTCTCTCATCTTGCATGAGCAATCGGGGGATTGCTTTTCATGGACGTCCTGTGTCCCTGAACGCGAAATACCGTGAGTGACGGCGATTCTCCCGCATTTCACATCCGTCTCATGCACTGACCTTGATCGATTCAGCGCGGCCAGCGGGAGCGAATGGGAACCTGACCGGAACCTGACCCGTACTCCCCGCTGTGCCCCCGGACAGGGGGATCAGGAGGCCCATGCTCGACATTCAGAACGTCACCAAGTCCTACCGCGCCTACCAGGCGCTGCGCGGCGTCACCCTGCACGCCCACAGCGGCGAGGTCTTCGGGCTGCTCGGTCCCAACGGCGCCGGGAAGACCACCTTGCTGCGCATCCTCGCCACACTGCTCGAACCGACCTCCGGCACGGCCGTGGTCGGCGGGCACGACATCCACCACGATCCGGAAGGGGTGAGGCGCGCGGTCGGCGTCGTGAACGGCGGCATGGGTCTCCCCGCCCGCCTCACGGGCCGCGAGGTGCTGCGGTCCTTCGCCACACTGTATGGAATGACCCGCGCGCAGGCCGACGCTCGCATCGCGGACCTCAACGACCGACTCGAACTGGGCCGCACACTGGACGTCCGCGCCGGGGAGTACTCGACCGGCATGAAGCAGAAGGTCGTGATCGCCCGCGCCGTCATCCACGACCCGCCCGTGCTGATCCTGGATGAGGCCGCCAGTGGCCTGGACATCTTCGCGCGGCGCACCCTGCTGGATTTCGTGCACGCCACCCGCGCGCCGGGTCGCCTGACCGTGTACTCCACGCACGTCATGAGCGAGGTCGAGGAGGTCTGCGACCGCGTCGCCATCCTGCACGAGGGGAACCTCCTGAACGTCGGCACGATTCCTGACGTGCTGGCCCGCACCGGTGCGAGCAGCCTGGAACGCGCCTTCTTTGCCCTCGTGCGGCCAGACGCCGTGCGTCCGGAGGCCAGCCATGCCCGCTGAGCGAGCCCCCCGGCGCGGCGGCCTGCGGCCCGGCATGGTCTGGCAGATCGCCGCGCGCGACCTCCTGACCACCCTGCGCGACCGCCGCACCCTGAGCGCCACGATCCTGATGCCACTGATCCTGATTCCGCTGTTCACGCTGGGCCTGCCGCTGCTGATGGGGAACCTGATCGGCGGGCAGCAGCAGGCGCGGCAGCAGCTGGGCGTGGTCGGCACCCTGCCCGATGGCCTGCGCCGCGCACTGACCACCGACGAGACGCTCCCCGACGGCACCGTCACCCGCGCCGGGGTGGACCTCGTGCCCGTCACGGACCCGCTGAAGGCCGTACGGGACGGCACCGTCGAGGCCGCCATCCAGCCCGGCGGTCCCCTGCCCGCCCGCGCCGGGGACGGCACCGGCACCCTGAAGCTGTACGCGAAACTCAGCAACCTCCGCGCCCGCAGCGGCGCGTTCGGCAAGGTTCAGGACGTCGTGGACGGCTACAACCGCCAGCTGGCCACCGCCCGCCTGGGCACGCTGGGCCTCGGCGCGGACACCCTCGAACCCGTCCGCATCCAGCCTGTGGACGCCAGCAGCGCCCAGGAGCAACGCAGCGGGCAGCTGGCCTTCCTGATCCCCATGCTGATGATGCAGTTCATCCTCGCGGGCGCCCTGGCCACCGCGCTGGACGCCACCGCAGGCGAGAAGGAACGCGGCACCCTGGAAAGTCTGCTCGTCGCCCCCGTGCGCCGCGCCGAGGTCGTCACCGGGAAACTCCTGGCCACCGCCACCACCGCCCTGACCAGCGCCGCATTCAGCGTCATCGGCTTCCTTTTGAGTGGCCTGATCATGCGCGCCTATCAGAGTGCCAACCCGGGCAACGTCGCCACGTTCACGCAGGCGATGGGCGGTCAGCTGACCCTGAGTGCGGTCGGCGTCCTGACGCTGCTGGGTGTCGCCGCAACCACCGCGTTGCTGATCAGCAGCCTGCTCATCCTGGTCGGCATCTACGCCCGTAGCTTCAAGGAAGCGCAGACGTACGTCGCGCCCATCAACCTGCTGGTCGTGCTGCCCGCCGTCACCCTGCAGTTCGCGGACTTCCTGAACACCAGCGCCGCGCTGTACGCCACGCCGCTGATCGGCGGGATGCTCGCCATCCTGGATACCGTCAAGGGCAGCGGCGAACCCGCCCACGCCGCGCTGGCCATCGCCGGGAACCTCGCCGGAACCGCGCTGTTCAGCCTGCTCGCCCTGCGGTCCTTCGGCCGCGAGGAAGTCATCTTCCGCAACTGACCCGGACGCCGCACGCAAGTGGGCCGCGCCTTCCAGTGGCGCGGCCCACCCTGCCCTAGAATGCCGCCCGATGAGGATTGCTGTCCTGGCCGACATTCACGGGAACGCCGACGCGCTGGACGCCGTGCTGCGCGACGCCCACGACCAGGGCGCCGGGCGCCTGATCGTGAACGGCGACGTGGTCAACCGCGGCCCGGACTCCGTGCAGGTCATGCAGACGCTGCTGGACCGGGACGTGACCTTCACGCTGGGCAACCACGACGATCTGCTGCGCCTGTGGCACGCCCGCAGCGACGTCCTGCCTGCCGACTGGTACGCCGACCCGTTCTGGGGCGCGACCGCCTGGAGTGCCCAGGAACTGGACCGCGCGGGCCTGCTGCACGTCCCCGCCGACTGGCCCATGACCCTGGACCTGCACGAGAGCGGCCTACCCCCGGTGCAGATCGCGCACGGCACCCGCGACCACTACCGCGAGAGCCTCAGCGACCGCACCGACCCGGCCCGGCTGGACCAGCTCGCGGCTGCCCCTGGCGGCGGGCGCTACGGCCTGCTGATCGGCTCGCACATCCACCGGCCCGTGCAGCACGAACACGCCGGCACGCTGGTCCTGAACACCGGCGCGGTCGGCTCGCCCGCCACCGGCGACCCGCGCGCGCAGTACCTGCTCCTCGACGCGCAGCCCGGCGGGTGGCAGGTCACCCTGCGCGCCGTTCCGTACGACCGCAGCGGCGTGCTGCGCCGCTTCCAGACCAGCGGCCTGCTGAACACCGGCCTGAGCGCCCGCATCTTCCGCGACGAGATCATCACCGCCCGCAGCCTCTACACCCCGTACTGGAGCTGGACGGAACACCAGGGCATTGCCCGCACCGACGCGAGCTGGACCGACTTCCTGCGGCGTCACCCGGACCTGCAACCCGCCTGACCCGCCCGGGATAGCCTCCCTGCGGTACAAGCCCAGGGAGACGCGACGCCAGCGCAGCAAAACCCCCCTCCAGAAGGGAAGGGGGCGTTCGGTCGGGATGACTTACTTCAGGGTGGGGGGGAGGAGGACGGAGTCGATCGGGTAGATCACGCTGTTCCCAGCGTCCGCGCGGCTGCTGACCATGCCGCCCATGATGCCGTCCGCGCCGCGCACGCCGACCTTGTAGCCGGTGCCCTCGACCATCAGGTCGATGCTGCTGCCTTCCATGGAGCGCAGCTGCGTGACGTTCAGGCCCTCGTCGATGACGCGGCCGGTGACCACGTGGAACAGCAGCACCTGCTTGAGCTTGTCCATGTCGGCCATCAGGGTGTCCAGGGTTGCCTGGGGCACCTTGGCGAACGCGTCGTTGGTGGGCGCGAAGATGGTCACGTCACCCGCGACCAGCGCGTCGACCAGACCCGCCCTCTGCACCAGGCTCAGCAGCGTGCTGAACTGCGGCTGGGACAGCACCTCGGTGATGTTCGCGCCGGACTGCGCGGCGGGCAGCGTCACGGTGACGGTCGGGGTGGTCACGGTCGTCTCGACGGTTGCGGTGGGCAGCACCAGATCGGGCGGCAGCAGCACCTGGTTGATGGCGTAGATGAAGCCGTTGCTGGCTTCCAGGCCCGCGCCGTCCACCATGGCCTCGTTCACCATCTGGGTGGTGCCGTCGAGCTTGAAGTTCAGGCTGGCGCCCTGCACGCTGCGCAGCTGCGTGGCGGCGGCGACCTGATCGGCTGTGACCTTGCCGGGCACCACGTGGTACGTCAGGACGGCCTTGAGGGTCTCGGGGTCGCTGGCAATCAGGGCCAGGGTGTCGGCGTCCACAGCGGCGAACGCCTCGTTGGTGGGCGCGAAGACCGTGAACTCGTTGCTGATCAGCACGTCGTTCAGTTCGGCGTCGCTGAGCAGGTCACGCAGGGTGCTGAAGCGCTCGTCGGTGGTGATCAGGTCGTATACGGTGTTGCTGCTGACGGCCGTGTCGGTGGTCGCGGTGGTGGTGTCGGTCGTCGTGGTCGTCGTGGTGGTGGTCGTGGTCGTGCCGCTCATGCCGACGGGCATCGCGGGAATGGCCATGATGTCGGTCGCGGCGGGCGCCGTGCTGGCAGGCGCGGGCGCCGGGGCGGGCGTCGTGACCGTCACGGTGGCGGGGGCCGGGGCGGGCGCGGCGGCCATGGCGGGCATCAGGACCGTGTCGACCACGTGCACGATGCCGTTACAGGCCATCACGTCGGCCTTGGTGACGGTGGCGTTGTCGATCATGACCTTGCCGCCCATCACGTTGATCAGCACGCTGCCGCCCTGCGCAGTCTTCGCGGAGGACAGCCCCATGACCTGCTTGGCGGTCACCTTGCCGGGCACCACGTGGTACAGCAGGATCGAGCGCAGCAGCGCCGGGTCGTTCAGCGCGGCGGCCAGCGCGTCGCTGGGCAGTTTGGCGAACGCGGCGTTCGTCGGGGCGAACACCGTGTACTGCCCACTCATGAGCGTCTGCGACAGACCGGCGGCCTCGACGGCGGTTGCCAGGGTGCTGAAGTTCGGGTCGGTCGTGACGATCTGCGCGATGCTCTTGCAGGCCGCGGCGGGGCGGGGGGTGGCGGGCGCGCCGGCCCCACCGGCCAGGGCGGGAGTGACGAGCATCAGGCTCAGGGTGAGCAGACCAGTGTGCTTCTTCATGAGATCACCTCGGGAAATGGATATTGAACTGCGGGTTACCGTCAAACAATCTTCACCACGAAGCCACGAAAAGCAACTTTTGGAAGCAATCTTGCAGGTCAACTAAATAAAAATGGCCCCGACATTGGGGCCACTCTCATTCACAGTTCAGAACCTTGAGATTCCGTTGATCAACAGGCCGGGGTTCACTTCCCGAAATACTCCGGCAGATCCGCCTCAGTGACCAGCACCTCACGCGGCTTGCTGCCCTGATGCTTGCTCACGATACCCATCGCCTCTAGCATGTCCATCAGCTTCCCGGCGCGCGCATGCCCGACCGACAGACGCCGTTGCAGGCGCGACACGCTGCCCTGACCCTCCTCGATGGCGATCTGCGCCGCCTGCCGCAGCAGCGGATCACTGAAGTCCATGTTCGACTTGTCACCGCTGGGCCCGCTGGCCTCCACGCCCCCCTCGAAGTCCGTGCCGTACGCCTCCACGAACGCGTCCTCGAACACCTGACGGCGCAGCTCGTCGGCGATGCGGGCGGACTCCACCTCGCTGATGTACGGCCCCTGCAGGCGGATCGGTTTCACGAGGCCCGGCTGGTAGAACAGCATGTCGCCCATGCCGGTCAGGCGCTCGGCGCCCAGCGCGTCCAGGATCGTGCGGCTGTCGTGGCTGCTGCTCACCGCGAACGCGATGCGCGCCGGGACGTTCACCTTGATCAGGCTGGTGAGGATGTCCACGCTGGGCCGCTGCGTCGCCAGCACCAGGTGCATCCCGGTCGCGCGGGCCATCTGCGCCAGGCGCATGATCGCCGACTCGACCTCCTTGGGGCTGGTGATCATCAGGTCGGCCAGCTCGTCGATGATGATCACCAAATGCGGCAGTTCCGGTTCGCCCACCTGGCGCATCTTCGCGTTGAACTGCTCGAGGTTCTTCGCGCCCACCTGCGACATCATCTTGTAGCGCCGCTCCATGTGCGCCACGGCGCCCAGCAGCACGCCCGCCGCGTCCACCGGGTTCGTCACGACCGCCCGCACCAGATGCGGAATCCCGTCGTACGGCGTGAGCTCCACCATCTTCGGGTCGATCATCAGGAAGCGCAGCTCGGTCGGCAGGTACTTGAACAGCAGGCTGGTGATCAGCGTGTTCACGCACACCGACTTCCCGCTGCCAGTACTGCCCGCCACGAGCAGGTGCGGCATCTTCGCGAGGTCCCCGACCATCATCTCGCCGTCGATGCTCTTGCCGAGGATGATCGGCAGTTTCGCCCGCGAGCCCTTGAAACTCGGCGCGGCCGCCGCCTGATGGAACGTGATCGGCTCACGCTCGGCGTTGGGCACCTCCAGGCCGATCACGCTCTTGCCCGGCACCGGCGCCTCGATACGCACGCCCCCCACCGCCAGCGCCCGCGCCAGATCGTTCGACAGGCCCGCGATGCGGCTGATCTTCTCACCCGGCGCCGGTTCGATCTCGTAGCGGGTGACGGTCGGGCCGCGCGCGTAGTCCACCACACGCGCCTGCAGGTTGAAGTGCCGCAGCGTCTCGTCGATCAGCCCGGCCCGCTGCCGCGCCGAGATGTCCAGCGCCTCGGTGTTCAGCGCCGCCCCGGGAATCGGGTCCAGCAGCGCCTCGTCCGGGCGGGCCAGCGGCAGCGCGCCCTGCACCGGGCGTGGAGTCGCCTCACCCGTGAACAGTGGCATCGGTGCCGAGGGAGTCTGCGGGGGGGGCGGCGTGCGGCGTTCCGGCTGCGGGCTGTCCCAGGGGGCCGCCGCGGCCGCCCGGACGGGGGTGGCGGCTGCCGGGACGGCCGGGGTCGTGGGCGCCGGGCCGAACGGCAGGTCGTCGTCATCCCAGCCGCTGAAGGGATCCATGCCGTCCGGCGCGTCCTCCAGGCCCGGCACGACCGGATCGGGCCGTACCTCCGGCGTGTAGGCGGGCGCGGCGCGCTGCGGCGTGGGCGGCAGGGTCACCGCCGGGGTGGGCGCAATCGGGGTATGCATGGGCGCCACCGGAGTGGACGCAACCGTCGCCGGGGGGAGCGGCGTCGCGTCCCAGTCCAGCGCCGCCGCCGGGGCAGCCAGCGGGGCCGAAATCGGGGCAGGGGAGAGGTCGGGGGCCGTCCCCATATACGCCGGGGCCGGGGCAACCGCCACTGCGGCCGACCGAGCGGGGGGCGTCCAGAGGGGCGACGTCGCCACGGCCGGGGCGGCAGCGGTCAGCGGCGCGCCGAAATCGAAATCCAGGGTGGGCAGCGCGGGCGCGGCCTCCGGGACGGGCTGCGCGGCCAGCGCCTCGGCGCGGCGGCGGGCGTCGTCCTGCGCGCGGGCCAGCTGTGAGCGCCACCCGGACGGATCGGCCATCACCGCGTCTGGGTCGGCACCCAGCGCCTCCGCGAGCGATTCGGCCAGCTCGGTCGGCGCGCGGTCGAACGCGGCGGCCAGTTCCGGCCAGCCGACGTACGCCGCCGCGCGGGCTCGCCACGCCGTGAACTCCTCGGCGAGTTCCGCCCACTCGCAGGCGCGGCCTGTGTGCGCGGGCAGTTCGCGCGTCAGCATGCCCGCGTCCGGTTTCCCCAGCGCCTTCTCGGCGGCCTTGCGGTCGCGTTCCAGCCGCCCGGCCCGCTGCGCCAGCCGCTGAACCTCCAGCACGAGCGCCCGGCGCAGCCGCTCCAGCGCCGCGCTCGCCATGGTGCTCGGCAGCTCGGCGCTCAGGTCGTGCCGCCCGGCGCGCAGCTCGTTCGCCACCGCCTCGACCTGCGCGCCCGCCTCGGGGGCCTCGGCGCCCACGGCGGCCCGCAGGTCCCGCGCGGCGTTCCCCACGAAGGTCCGCGCCACCTCGCGCCACGCGACCAGCTCCCGGTCCAGGTTCTTCAGGCCCGCCTCGTCCAGCGAGCGCACGTCCCGGCCCGCCGCGCGCAGCTCGTCGTGCAGACCGGACAGTTCCGGCGCCTGCGGGTAGAGGCGGCGCAGGCCCTCGACCTCGCGTTGCAGGTTCGCCAGCCCCTGCCGCGCCCCGACCCGCGCGCGCGCGGCGTCGCGGCCCTCCTGGCGCGATTCAATCACGCCCTGCACCTGCGCCGCGCCGCCCCCCAGCAGCACGCTCAGCGACCGGAAGAACCCCTTGAGGAGCGACAGCGGGGACAGGCGCAGCATCACCTCCACGCCCAGCGTCAGCGTGAGCAGCGGCAGCAGCGCCGCCGCGTAACTCAGCGTGCTCACCAGCGGGTGCATCGCCAGTCCCGCCAGCTGCCCCGCCTGCCCCGGCTGCGCCACCTCGTGCAGGGCCAGCAGGGACAGCACGACCACCACGCCGCCCAGCACGCGCCGCGTCAGGTTCGTCACGTCGCGGTTCAGGAACACCAGTGTCCCGTACGCCACCGGCACCACCGGCAGCAGCGTCGCCGCCCAGCCCAGCCAGCCCACCAGCAGCGCCCGCGCCTGCCCCATGAACGACTCCGACCCGGGCTGCGCCGGCTCCATGAACACCGTCACGCCCAGGAAGATCCCAAGCGCGAACAGCACCAGGCCCAGGGCCTCTCCGTCGAACCGGCTGACCGGAGCTGCACCCCTCGAACGCGCCTTCGCCATGCCGCGCAGTGTACTCCAAAATCAGGCGCAATTCCGCACCAGCACGGCATTTCGACCCCTATGCCCCCGGCGTGGGTCATGCCAGAATGCCCGGCGTGCCCCTGCATCTTCCCGCCGCGCTGCACGCGGCCCTCTGGCAGCACGCCCGCACCCACCCCCGCCACGAGGTCGTGGGTGCCCTGGGCGGCGTCCAGCACGGCGAAACCTGGTGCGTGCACACCCTGTACCCCCTGCCGAACATCGCGCCGGACCCCACCCGCGAGTACCTCGCCGACCCAACGTACCTGCTGCGCGCCCTGAAAGCCATGCGCGCCGAGGACCTGGACCTCGTGGGCCTGTACCACAGCCACCCGCGCGGTCCGGACCGGCCCAGCCGCACCGACACCCGGCTGGCCGCGTACGACGTGCCGTACCTGATCGCCGACCTGCAGGGCGGCACGCTGCGCGCCTACCTGCTTCCCGAGGCACACGAGGTCGCGCTGCACGTCACGGACGGACCGGAGTGAGGGCCATTCACGCCCTGCACGGCTTCATCGGCAGCGGCAAGACCACACTGGCGCGCAGGCTGGAAACGCAGTTGGGCGCGCTGCGCTTCACGCCCGACGAGTGGATGACCACCCTGTACGGTGCCGACCCGCCCGCCGACGAGTACCCGATCCTGCTGGACCGCGTGCGGTCCCTCATGCACGCGCAGTGGACGCGGGCCGTCACGCTGGGCGTCCCGGTCATCCTCGACGAGGGCCTGTGGACCCGCGTCAGCCGCGACGAACTGCGCGCGCAGGCCGCCGCCCTGGGCGTGCCGCTGACCCTGCATGTCCTGCCCTTCGACCCGGCCACCGCGCGGGAACGGATCGCGGCGCGCAACGAAGAGGCGGGCGCGCATTTCGTCGCGCCCACCACCTTCGAGCTGTTCCTGCCGCGCTTCGAACCACTGACGCCCGACGAGGAACCCCTCCAGCACGTCATCCGGTCCTGATCAGGGCAGGCGGCCCACCCGCTCCAGCAGCAGGTCGAAGAATTCCGCGTCCCGCACGCCCACCGCCACCCGCACGTTCGGGACCTGCCCGGTCACGCCGTACAGGTCGCAGACGGTGCGGCCCACGTTCAGGCCCTCGGTGATCTCCACGCTGACGGGCATGGCCTGCCAGTCCAGCAGGTCCGGGCGGATCGCGGCGGCCACCGCCAGCGGGTCGTGGAGCGCCCCGCCGTCCAGGCCGTAGCGGCGGCGGTACACGTCCGCGTAGAAGGTGAGCAGCTCGGCGCAGGCCTCTCCCGCGCGGGTGCCCAGGGCGCGCAGCGCCGCGATGCGGTCCGGCCCCGCGACCGCCTGCATGGTCACGTTCAGGCCCACCATGCGCAGCGGCACCCCACTGGTGAACATCACGTGCGCGGCGTGCGGGTCGGCCAGCGCGTTGAACTCGGCGGCGGGCGTGCGGTTGCCCTGCGCGGTGCTGCCACCCATCCACACGACCTCTCGGATCAGCGGTGCGATGTCCGGCGCCAGCCGCAGCGCCAGCGCCACGTTCGTCAGCGGGCCGGTGGGAATCAGGGTCACCTCGCCCGGCATGGCGCGCACCGTGCGGACGATGAAGTCCACGGCGTGCTCGGCCTCAGGGGCTCGGGCCGGGTCCGGCAGGCCCTCGGCGGGCAGTCCCGAGTCCCCGTGCACGGCTGCCGCCGTCAGCGCCGGGCGCACGAGCGGGCGGTCCGCGCCCACGTACACGCCCACCCCATCCGCTGCCGCGCCCGCCAGGGCCAGCGTCACCCCGGCGTTGCGGGTCGTGCGGTCCAGCGAGACGTTGCCGTGCACGGTCGTCACGCCCAGCACCCGCAGGTCCTCCGGACTGCCCAGCGCGAGCAGCCACGCCACCGCGTCGTCCAGGCCAGGGTCACCATCGAGAATCACGGGCAGCGGGAACTGGGTCACGCGCGGCAGCATACCGCCAAAGGAAACGGGCGGCGCCCACCGTGGCAGCCGCCCGCCAGAGGAGTGGCTCAGGCCTGCGCGGTGCCGGGCTGCTGAACTTCCTCACCGCGGATGGTGGCGATGGTCGCCTCCACGAGTTCCGCGAAGCCGCCCTTGTGCATCGCGGCGAGCAGTTCGATGGTCTTCGCGGCGTTCCCCTCGAACGCGAAGCCGGTGTTGTCCAGCTGGCAGCCGTTCATGGCGGTGCCGTCCGTTCCCTTGTACACGAGGAGGCATTCGACGAACGTGCAGTTCTGGAACTGGGTGCCGTCCAGTTCGATGCGTTTCTTGGTGAAGGTCTGGTTCTCGATGGTCTGCATGAGTGGACGTCCAGTGTACGCGAGGGGATGAACGGGTGGGGGCCGCCCGGTCGCCCGGCGGCCCCCTGTCCGGTGCGGGTTTACTTCCCGACGAACACGGCGGTCGTCAGGGCGGGCACCGTCACGCTGTTGCCAGCGGCGCGGCTGCCCTTGACGGTCGCGTCGGTGCCCGCCGCCAGCGCGGGGTGCAGGCTGAGGTTCAGGCCCGCGAGGGCCGCGTCATTGAGGGTCACGCTCTGGCCGGTGGCGTTGAACACGACGACCACGTTGCGGTAGGGGTTGGTGGGGCTCACGGCGCCGCTGAGTTTCATGGCGATCACGCCCGCCTGCTGCTGCGGTCCCACGTTCAGGAACGTCAGGCCCTGCTGCACCTGCGCCCCGGTCTCCATGCGGAACAGCGTGCTGGAGTACCGGACGCGCAGCATCTCCTGGTAGTGGTCGAAGGCGCGCTTCACGTCAGTCGAGCTGACCTTCAGGGCGGCGTTCCCCAGCAGGCCGCGGTACAGGTCCCAGTTCGCGGCGTTCTTCTCGGCGGGCGGCAGGCCCTTCCCGAAGCCGTTGCTCTTGCCGGTGTAGTCCAGCGTGTTGAACCAGTCGCCGCTGTTGTAGCTGTCGGTGTCGAAGCTCTTGGAGCGCAGCATCTCGTCCCCGGCGTAACTGAACGGCAGGCCCTGCCCGAGCAGCACGACGCTGTTCGCGACGTTCTGCATGCGGGTCCGCTGGGCCGGGGTGGCGCTGGCGGGGGCTTTCAGGAGGATCGCGTCGAACAGCGTCTGGTTGTCGTGCGCGCTGACGTACGTGATCGCCTCGCGGGGGCTGGCGGCGTACCCGGCGGGCGCGCCGTTATAGCCGATCTCGGAGCCCTTCACGGTCTTACCGGTCGCGTCCGTGAAGCGGTAGTCGCGCAGGTTGCCGGTCAGGCCGATCCGCACCTGATCCGCCAGACGCAGCGCCTTGGCCCTGTCCGCGTTCACGGGCTGGCCGTTGGGCAGCACGAACAGCCCGGTGGCGAAGCCCTGCTCCTGCAGGCCGCCGAAGGGGCTGCCGCCGCGCACTGCGTCACGCAGGCGGTCGTTGAAGGTCCCGATGCCCTGCCCGAACAGGTTCAGTTGCGTGGCGTTCGTGCCGCGCCTGTTGCCCTGCACCTCGCCGAAGTCCCAGCCCTCGCCGTAGAGGTAGATGCTCTTGCCGTCCACCCCGTCCTTCTGCACGGTCAGGGCGTCCAGCGCCTTGCGGGCCGCCTGCATGTCCGTGACCATGTGGTGGCCCATCAGGTCGAAGCGGAAGCCGTCCACCTTGTAGGCCCTGGCCATCAGGACCAGCGTGTCCACCATCAGCTTGCGCATCATGACGTGCTCGGTGGCGGTGTTCGAGCAGCAGGTGCTGTTCTCCACGCCGCCGTTCACGTTCAGGCGGTGATAGTAGCCGGGCACGATCCGGTCCAGCACGCTGCGGTCCGCCTGCCCGCTGGCGGCGGTGTGGTTGAACACCACGTCCTGCACGACGCGCAGACCCATGCCGTTCAGCGCGGCGACCATGCGGCGGTACTCCAGGGTCCGCTGGTCGGGGTTCACGGCGTAACTCCCCTCGGGCACCATGTAGTGATACGGGTCGTAGCCCCAGTTGTAGGCGTCCTGATCCTTCACGGCGCCGATGGCCTTCTGCTGCTCGTCGCTGTTCGGCGCGAACTTGCCCAGGTCACCGGGAGACTTCCACGCGGCCCTGTCCTCGCTGATCGTGGCGATGTCGAAGGTGGGCAGCAGGTGCACGGCCTTCAGACCCGCGTCGGCCAGGGCCTTCAGGTGCTTGACGCCGTCACTGCCGGGCAGCGTGAAGGCGAGGTATGTGCCGCGCTGCGCCGCCGGGACGGTGCTGTCGGCGGCGCTGAAGTCGCGCAGGTGCAGCTCGTAGAAGCTCAGGTCGCCCGCCGACCGCAGCGCCGGTTTCTTCAGGGCGTCCCAGGCCTGGGGTTTGGTGGCCGGGTCGTTCAGGTCCAGCAGGACCGAGCGGGTGCTGTTCCGCGTCAGCGCCACCGAGTACGGGTCGGTCACGAGGTTCGTCTCGACCTTCCCGGTGCTGGGCGCGTACACCTTCACCTCGTACCGGTAGGCGGCGCCGCGCCAGTTCTGTGCGCCATTCGCGGTCCAGACGCCCTTCGCGTCACGGGTCATGGGCAGGACTGTTTCCTGGCCGCCGGGCACGGTCAGGCGTAATTTGACGTCCTGCGCGGTCGGGGCCCACAGGCGCAGCGTCGGGATGTTGCCCTGCCACTGCGCGCCCAGCGCGCCGTCGTACGCGTACAGGTCGTCCAGCGCCCAGGCGGTCTGCACGCCGGTCGCGTCCAGCACCGTGCCGTCCGGCATGACGCTGCTCACCGCCACCTGCCCCTGCAACGCGGCCCCGACGCGGGCGGCGTCCTCGGCACGCACGCGCAGCAGCGCGTAGCCGCTCAGGTACGGCGCCTTCGCCTTCAGGGCGGCGCTCAGGCCCCCCTCGACCTCCTCCAGCGTCAGGGTGTCGCCGCCGTCCACACCCGCCCCTGTCAGCTTCAGGCCGCCGGCGCGCGCGGCGTGCAGGGTCAGCAGCGCGCCCGGTTGCACGAACTCCGGCTTCACGGCGATCAGGTCGCGCGACAGCATGACCGCCTGCTGGCGCGTCAGGTCGCCCACCGTGCGCAGGCTCGTGTCGGGGCGGGTGGTATTCACCGTCGCGCTGCCGCTCACGATCCACGCCTGATTGCCCATCTCACTCGTCAGCACCTGATCCGCACCCGGATCCTTGTTGTCGCCGTTATGCACAATGAACCCCAGTTTCTTCCAGTCCGTCTTCATGGGCACGTCCCAGTACACGCCGAACGAATTCGTGCCCGTGGGCGTCAGGGGCTTATCCCAGGCGACCTGGGCGGTCGTGTCCTCCCAGGCGTGCAGGCCCCAGCCGTCGTACTTGCCGTCCGGGCGGTAGTAGTTGATACGGGCCACGCCCGCCGGAACAGGCGGGTCGCTGAGCACGGCAGGCGCGCCGTACGCGAACTCGGCCTTCCCGCTCGTGACGGTCACCTCGTTGCCCTTGCTCAGGTCGGCGAACATGTCGGCGCCCGGGTCCTTCTCGTCGCCCTTGTGCACGAGGAAGCCGATCTTCGCCGCGCCGTCTTTCAGCGGGACGTCCCAGTACGCGCCGCCCGCGTCCACCCCCGTGGGCGTCAGGGGTTTACTCCACTCGACCTGGGCGGTGGTGTCCTCCCAGGCGTGCAGGCCCCAGCCGTCGTACTTGCCGTCCGGGCGCACGTAGCGCACGCGCAGGACGTTCTTCGGGATGGGTTGCGCGCTGCTGCTGGCCGCCGGTGTCGCGGCAGGCGCGGTGGCTGCGGGCGCAGCGGCCTGCGCGACGGGCGCCTGGCTGGCGTCCACCGTGAACGGCCCGGCCTTCGTGTACGCGACGTTCAGGCTGCCGGACTTCAGGAACAGTTCGCGGCCGCGGCTCAGGTCGAACCACAGGTCCCTGTCGGCGTCCTTGGTGTCGCCCTTGTGCACGATGAAGCCCAGCTTCTGCGCGCCCGGTTTCAGGGGAATGTCGAAGTAGGTGCCGAAGTCGTCCTTCCCGCTCTGGGCGAGGGGCTTGTCCCAGGCGACCTGGACGGTGGTGTCTTCCCACACGTGCAGGCCCCAGCCCGCGTAGGCGCCGTCCGCGCGCTGGTAGTGCACCCGCGCGGTGTCGGCAGGCAGGGTTGTCTGCGCCGCTGCCGAAGCAGACAGCGCGACCGTCAGGAGGGTCGCCAGTCTTTTCATTGGTGTGGAAATTGTAGCGCTTCCAAACCGGGATGGGGGAGAGGCCGAGGTCATGACCTCCGGTCCGAACAGGCTGAAAATGTCGGGCACGACGCTCATTTTCTGACCAAGGGCCGACACGGCACACGCCGCTCCTTCTGGAAGCATTCCACGGCGCATCAAGCCCCCTTGACCCACCCCACACGCAGCCCGACCCCCACGCCCCTACGCTGTGCCCCATGACCGGCACCGGACACACCAGCGACGAAACCCGCGACGAACCCCAGCACGACCACAGCGACGCCGAGAGCCTGCGCCACATCCCCGCCGACTACGACGACCGTGGCGTGGTGCAGGACAGCCCCGGCAACCCCGACATCGGCGTGGAGCACGGCGAACCCAACCGTCAGAAGGACCCGGAGCGAGACGACACCAGCGGCGACTGAGGACGGTCAGGAGCAGGGGCACCCGAGTTTAAGGGCGCCCCTGCTCCCCTGCCGAACGTCAGAAGCGCAGTTCCAGTCCCAGGCCGGCCCCGACAGTCCCGGCACTCGTGCCGCGCACGAAGGCGCGCCAGCCCGCCGGGCCGAACACCGGCCCGCGCAGTCCCGCCTCGCCGTAGAGCGCGTACACGTTGCCCCCGCCGTTTGAGGGCAGCAGGGCCTGCCCGCCCAGCGTGGCGAACGCGTCCACCTTCGACAGGGGAATGTTCAGGTCCCGCAGCGTCAGGCCCAGCGCCACCCGGTTCGCCGAGGTGTCCGTGACGCGCCAGGGCCGCTCGGCGCTGCCCTCGAGGCCCACCGTGCCGACGAAGGGGACGGGCAGCAGCGCCGCGCCCGCGTGCACGCCGAAGCCGCCCGTCGTGGCGTCCGCCCCGGCCCACGCCACGGCGGCAGAGGCAGGCGCGGTGAGGGTCAGGGCGGCCAGCAGGGGAAGGAACCGGGTCATGCGCGCAGCGTACCAGCCGGGCCGGTGAGAACGTGACGGAGCGTTCAGTGTGGGCTGACCGCTCACTTCGGCAGCCACGTCTGCCCGCCCCACCGTTCACCGCCGCGCCCAGCCCACAGGACCGCGCCGCCCAGCACCAGCGAGGCCGGGCCCAGCAGCCACAGCGGCCAGGACAGGCCCAGGCCCACCTGCAGCACGCTGCGGGACGGCTGCCGGGGATCGTAACGCACGGGGACCGATTGCCCCACCGGGTACTGCGCCAGCACCCGCCGCGCGCTCCTCAGGGAGGTGGGGTTCAATTGGAAGAAGTTAAGTCGCTCGCCGCTGTACATCTGCCCACTGGCGCGGTAGGTGTAGTTCACCTCGGGCCGCCAGCCGCGCCGGTCTGCGAAACGGCCCGCTGGCACGGCCTGCGCCCGCGTGACCGTGCCGGTCGCCACCGGCCAGCGCGCCGCCCGCAGGGATTGTCCCGACTGCCATACACCGGAGCCCAAGAGCAGCGCCCCGACGAGCAGCAGGAGCAGGGGCACGGCCGGGTAGCCGGGGCGGGGACGGCGCGGGGGACGGGACATGTCCCGCAGTGTCGCTGCCCCTCCTGCGGGCCCGGTCCGGGTTGGGTCGGGACGCCTTCATGAACGCGCTGCGGGCGTCAGCCGTCCAGCCTGACCTCGGCCACCTTGGCGAGCATGCGGAACGTCTGGAACAGGTGGTACGCGTCCGGGCTGTGCCAGCCGACCGTGACGGCGTCCACGCGGGTCACGCCGGGCACGCGCTCGCCGGCGTCCGCGCGGGCCTGATGGTTGAAACTCACCTGCGCGTGCGCGGGCCAGCGGGTCACGTAGGGGGTGGCGTCGCCCGCCGCCTCCACCGCCCGGCGCGCCCCGTCCCGGATGCGGCGCTGCGCCTCACGTGGGTGCAGGTGCGCCGCCGCGAAGGCACTCAGACCCTCCTTCACGGGCACTGTGACCACCCCGGACCCCAGTTCCGCCGTGATCTCGCCCATGGCCACATCGTCGCCGCTGGCGAACAGCACCGGCACGCCGTAATGCCCGGCCAGCAGGGCGTTCAGGCCGTACTCGCCGGTGCTGACCCCGTTCACGACCACGTCCCGCACGAAGCCGTTCCAGGTGTGCGCCAGCGGCCCGCGCACGCTTCCGGCGCGTGCGTGGTACCCCACGAACAGCAGGCCCACCACGCCGGGCTCCTGCACGCCCTGCACCATGCTCAGCGGCTTGTCGTTGCCGCTCGTGAAGCGCACCCCGTCGGGCAGCAGTTCCGGGATCAGGTTGCGCATGGTGTCGTGACTGTCGTTCACGAGCACGTCGGTCGCCCCGGCGTCCAGTGCGCCCTGCGCGGCGGCGGCCGCCTCCAGCGTCATGCGTTCACGGGCGCGTTCGTACTCCGCGCCGCTCACCAGACCGCCGAATTCCGGGGGGCTGACCTGCACCCAGCTCGAGACTCCGGTCACGCCCTCCATGTCCACACTGATCACCACTCGCCGCTCGGTCATGGCTGGCAGCCTACCAGCGGGCTGGGGAGAGGGTGCGGAGCGTGACCTGCGGCGGCCCCGACGCGGCGCGGGCGTGTTAGCCTCATTCGTTATGAGCCGCGTGCCCCTGAAATCCGCCCGTGAAATCGAGATCATGCGCCGCGCGGGCGCGCTCGTCGCCGATACCTTCCGTGTCCTCGCGCCGTTCGTGAAACCCGGCGTGACCCTCAAGGAACTCGACCGCTTGGCCGAGGAGCACATCCGCAAGGCCGGGGCGATTCCCGCGTACGTCGGGTACGGCCCGAAGAACAACCCCTTCCCCGGCACGATCTGCGCCAGCGTGAACGAGGTCATCTGCCACGGCATCCCCGACGCCCGCGAACTGAAGGACGGCGACATCATCGGCGTGGACATCGGCGTGCTGCTCGACGGGTACTACGGTGACGCCTGCACCACGTTCGCGGTCGGGCAGGTCAGCGCGGAGGTGCAGGGCCTCGTGGACACCACCCGCGAGTCCCTGAAGGACGCGCTGGACCTCGTGAAACCCGGCGCGCGGCTGGGGGACATCGGCCACGCCATCCAGAGCCTCGCCGAGGGCCGTGGGTACGGCGTGGTGCGCGAGTACACCGGGCACGGCATCGGCAAGCGCCTGCACGAGGAACCTACGGTCCTGCACTACGGGGCGCGCTATACGGGGCTGAAACTCCAGCCGGGCATGGTGTTCACGATTGAACCCATGGTCAACCTGGGCCGCCCCGAGACGCGCCTCCTGGCCGACGGCTGGACGGTCGTCACCGCCGACGGCAGCCCCAGCGCGCAGTTCGAGCACACCGTGGTCGTCACCGCGAAGGGCCACGAGATCCTGACGGTGTGAACAAGCCCGCCGCGCCGACACCCCCCAAATTTCCGCGCAGTGGCGTCCGCGCGCCCAGCCCTGATCAGATCGAAGACGAGGCGACCCTGCGCGGCGCGCTGTTCGGGGGGGGCGACTGGCCCGCCCTGGCCGCGCTGCACAGCGTCACCTTCGCCGGGTGCGTGTTCCGGCGCGTGAACCTCACCGGCAGCGCCTGGGAGCGGGTGCGGCTGCTGGACGTCCGCTTCGAGGACTGCGACCTCAGCGGCGCCCGCTGGACGGACGTCAGCCTGGAACGGGTCGAGGTTACGGGTTCGCGCCTGCTGGGCCTCCAGGCCGCCGGGGTGCGCCTGCGGCACGTCCGCCTGACCCGCGTCCACGCGCCCCTGAGCGTCTGGCAGCGCGCCGACGCCCTGCACCTCCACCTGAGTGGCTGCGACCTCAGCGAGGCCAGCTTCATGGAAGCGAAGTTGCCCGGCGCGGTCCTGCGCGACTGCCGCCTGCACCGCACCGACCTGCGCGGCGCGCAGCTGGACGGCGCGGACCTGCGCGGCAGCGCCCTGGGTGGCCTGCGCGCCGGGGCCGCCGACCTCCAGGGCGTCACGGTGGAGGCCGCGCAGGTGCTCGACCTCGCTCACCTGCTGGGCGTGCAGGTTGAAGAACTGCCCGGCGAGGCGTAGGCCGCCGGGCAGTCACAGCGTCCAACCGCTGTTGTCGGCGGGGACTCGCGCTGCTCAGTCCCCCTGAACACCGTTGTCACGCCTGCCTCTCAGCTTTCCAGCGCCAGCCAGGTGTTCGGCCCGACGATGCCGTCTGCCGTCAGGTTTCTGCTGGCCTGGAAGGATTTCACGGCGCTCTCGGTGGCGGGCCCGAACGCGCCGTCCACCGTGACCGCATACCCGCGCGCTGCGAGCTGCCCCTGCGCCGCCTGCACGGCCGGGCCGCTGTCGCCGCGCCGGACCGTGCGGATCAGGCGTTCCCAGGTGGCCGACCCGATCAGGCCGTCCGGCGTGAGGCCCGCCCCCGACTGAAAGGCGCTGACGGCGCTGGCCGTGCCGCTGCCGTAGCTGCCGTCCGCCGTCAGGGTCTGCCCGGCGGCGATCAGCAGGCGCTGCGCGCTGCGGACCCGTTCGCCGGTCATGCCGGTCTTCGTGGTGGGCCAGATGCGCACCTGCACGCCCAGCCGCGCCGCCACGTCCGCGCGCAGCTGCGGCAGTTTCGCGTACAGCACGTCGCCGGGGCAGTCGGTGTTGTTGAAGTCCCGGTGTCCGTACAGTTCCGTGGCGGGAATGCCGTACTGCTGGCACAGCCACGCGCACAGGCCCACCAGCGCGCCGTACTGCCCGGCGGGCGGCGCCACCGTCATGTACGTGCCCTCGTTCTCGATGCCGACCGCCACGTCGTTCTGCCCGTCGCAGTGGGCGCCCTGCACGTGCTGCGTGCCACCCTGCGCGGCCTCCAGGCTGCGGTGGCGGCCCTCCAGGACGTACCCGCCCCGGCTGACCGTGAACTGCTGCCCGGTGTCGATCCACCCGCGCGAGAAGTGACTCTGCTGGATGGTGCGCGCCAGGCTGAACGCCTGCGCCTGCGACAGGTCGGTGGTGTTCGCACTCGCGGTGTGGTGCACCAGGATGCGGGTGGGTCGCGCCGCGAGCAGTAGGGTGGGCGATTTTGCCGGTTGCGCCAGCCACGCCGCGCAGCCCGAGACGCCCGGCGCCGCCACCGCCAGCGCGTTCAGTCGTTCAGGCACCCGCGTCAGGGGCACGCCGCAGCCCGCCAGGACGGCACTGGCGCTCGCCAGCAGCCCCAGCCGCAGGACATCGCGCCGATGCAAGGTATTCATCGTTTCCTCCGGGGTGCGAAGGTGGCGTACGGGGAGCGCCGCCGGAACCGGGCGGACGCCGTGCGGAGCGCGGGGCCGGGCGCGCCGGAAGCTACGCTACCCATCAGGGACCGGGTGGTGCCCCCTGAAGCAGCTGCGGATGTGGGGCGTGGAGTGGGCGGGGCGGCTGGGAGTGTGGCCTGACCGGGGGTGAACCGTGTCGTCACGGTCAGTTCCAGGCGCAGTGCACGTGGTTGCTGTGCCCGCCGGGGGGATCGTAGTACGCATTGAACGTCTGACTGGGATCGCTGCCAGCCGCGAGGCAGGCGTTGCGCGCCGCCGTGTGAGCGCTGTTGGGGCTGCTGAGACTTACGCCGTTCCAGATGCCGATATCGAACGCCAGGCCCGCGTAGTGGTCCGAGTACGTGGAGTGCACCCCGCCCGCGATGGACGTGATGTAGAAGCTGTTGCTCCGGGACATGTCGTACATGCCCTGCAACATGCTCTTTTTCAGGTACACGGTCAGGCCGCAGTTGGCGTTGCTGGCGCAGCCGCGCGTGGCGGCCCGCCCGGCGGCGGTGTCCAGCATGTTCTGCCGGGGGTTGCCGCTGACGGTGCTGCTGCTGGTGCCCAGTGTGACGCGGCTGGTGTTCAGGATGCTCTGCGCGAGACTGGCCGCGGTGCTCGACCCACCGGTGCTGGCGCCGGTCACCAGGGCGTGCCAGGTGTTCAGACCCACCACGCCATCTGTGCTCAGGCCGCGTCTGGTCTGGAAGTCCCGCACGGCCGTGTTCGTGCCGGACCCGAACACGCCGTCCACGGTGACGCCCGTGTACCCGTACCCGCTGCGCAGCTGATCCTGCACGGCGCGCACCGCATTGTTGTTGTCACCCTGGCGGACGGTCACGATCAGTTTCTCCCAGGTGTTGCCGCCCACGATGCCGTCCACCGCCAGGCCGTTTGAGCTCTGGAAGGACCGTACGGCGCTGTCCGTCCCGGCGCCGAACGCGCCGTCCACGCTCAGGGTGTAACCGCGGTGGCGCAGCAGGTACTGCAGGGTGACCACGTCGCGGCCACTGTCGCCCTGCCGCAGCGCCTGCCACGTCAGGACGGACTGCGCGCCCAGCGTGGGCGTGGGCGACAGCGAGGCCGGGGTGCTCGGCGCGGCGCAGCCTGCCAGGAGGACCGTCAGGAGGAGGGGGAGACGAAAGCGCATGGATGAACCTCCGGAACACGCGTGGGGAAAGGGCCCCGGATGCCAGGGAGGGCACCCGCAGGAATTGAATTGACGCGTGACCCCGACTGTAGCGCTTCCACCCTGCGTGCTGGTGGCAAGGTGGTGCGCACCAGTCGGCTGAAACGAAAAGCCCCCGGCGCAGGCTCGGGGGCAGGGGCGACAGTCAGTTCAGCGCGACCTGCTGAGCAGCTCCGTGTGCGGCGCGCCGAAGCGGTCGCGCAGGAAGTGCCCCTGCGTGAGCAGCCGGTCGGCGGCGGCGTGGTCGTGCCGCAGCAGGTCGTCCAGACCCTCGTTCAGGCGCTGAAGCTGCTCTCGCAGCAGGCCTTCGGGGTCGCGGCCCTGGGCGCGCAGTTGCTCGCGTCCGGCGGGGGTCAGGTGCAGGTAGGCGCGCAGGGTCTCCGGGAGGTACTCCAGCCGGATCTGCGAGAGCAGCGTCCGCGAACGTTCCTCGGCGGGTGGGGGCGTGTCCTCCAGGCGGCACAGCAGCGCCAGCGCGAACAGCCGGTGCGGTTCCGGCAGGCGAAGGGCGAGCGTGGGTGCGTCGTCCCCGGCGCCGACATGGGGGAGAGGTGCGGGCAGGGCCGGGTGCTCCTGCGTGACGCGGGTGGGAAGCAGGCCACGGCGCAGCGCCTCGCGTTCGAGTTCGTGACGGTGGATCATCTGGCGGCGCAGCAGCGGGAAACCGAACACGCTGCCGAAGAACAGGGCGGGTACGACGATCGCTTCAAGGTCCACGGATCCACCTCCAGGGGGCTGATGATACGGACTCCGGTTGAAAGGTTTGCAGAATCTGCCAACCCGAGCGGACTCGGAGAGCTGCGCGGCAGAGCGAGCAGGAGAGAAACGGGTTCCGGGCGTGGAGTCGGCAACCCGGTGTCCTTCCGGGGTGAGAACGAAACAGACGGAATCCGTTTGGGCCCGACTGTACCCGCCGCGCATGAGTGGCTCGTCCCCCGAAAGGCGGACCTGCTGGGCATGGCCCCTACAATCGGGGGATGACTGAGATGAGGACCGGGGTGACGCCATCAGCGGCGTGACCTTCAAGGGAAAACGCCCGCGTGACCTCGCGGACGACGCGGCCGTCAGCGTGCGCGGCGTGCGCAAGAGCTTCCGCTCGCCGGGCGGCGCGGAGACGCGCGTGCTGGACGACATCGACCTCGATATCCGCCGCGGCGAGTTCTTCAGCCTGCTGGGCCCGTCGGGTTGCGGGAAGACCACGCTCCTGCGCATCCTGGCGGGCTTCGAGCAGCCAGACGCGGGCGCGGTGCTGATCGGCGGGCAGGACATGACCGGCGTGCCGCCCCACCGGCGGGACGTGAACACGGTGTTCCAGAGCTACGCGCTGTTCCCGCACATGACCGTGCAGGACAACGTGGCCTTCGGTCTTCGGATGAAGCGCGTGCCCGCCGCGCAGGTTCGCGAGCGGGTCATGACGGCCCTGGAGCGCGTGCGCATCGCGGACTTCGCCGCGCGCCGCCCGGATCAGCTGTCCGGCGGGCAGCGGCAGCGGGTGGCGCTGGCCCGCGCCATCGTGAACGAACCGCAGGTGCTGCTGCTGGACGAACCGCTCTCCGCGCTGGACCTGAAACTGCGCAAGGAGTTGCAGGTGGAACTCGCCAACCTTCAGGAGAGCTTAGGCATGACCTTCGTGTTCGTCACGCACGACCAGGAGGAGGCGCTGGTCATGAGTGACCGTATCGCCGTCATGAACCGGGGCCGCGTAGAACAGCTGGGCCGCGCCGAGGAACTCTACGAGCGCCCGAGGACGGCGTTCGTGGCGAACTTCCTGGGCAGCAGCAACCTCATCCCCGGCACCGTCCTGACTGTGGACGGCCACGAGGCGACCGTGCAGACCGAGCACGGCCCGCTGCGCACCACGTACGGTGAGGGCCTGCGCCCCGGCCAGAGCGTCACGCTGTCCGTTCGCCCCGAGAAACTCCGCATGGAACGCGACGACGAGACCGAAGGCAACGAGATCCGCGCCCGCGTGGACGACATCGTGTACACCGGCGCCGAGAACCAGTACCTCCTCCAGGCGGGCGGGCAGCAACTGGTCGCGTTCCAGCTGAACGCCGACATCGGCGCGGACGAGGACTTCGACTACGACGAACAGGTCGCCCTGTACCTGCCACCCGATAACCTCGTCGTGCTGGAAGAAGCATGAGGGGCGTTGACAGTCGACAGTTGATGGTCGATGGAACATCTCTCCATCAACCATCAACCTTCAACCATCACCGCACCGGAGGTGCCCCGTGCTGACGGTCCGGCGATTTTTCGCCACGCTGGGGCCGGGCGTACTGTGGCTGGCGGTGTTCCTGATCGTGCCCGCGCTGGTGATGCTGGGGTACTCGTTCCTGACGCGCACGGATCTGGCGCAGGTGGGCGCCCCGTGGACACTGGAGTCCTGGCAGCGGGTATTCGGGTACGACGCGCTGTTCCAGGAGTGGACCGGGGACAACGTGCGGGTGCTGTGGCGCAGCGTGTGGGTCGCCACGCTCAGCACGGCGCTGTGCGTGCTGATGGGGTACCCGCTGGCGTTCTACATCGCCCGGCAGGACGCACGGCGCAAGAACCTGCTCCTGCTGCTGCTGATCATTCCATTCTGGACGAACTTCCTGATCCGCGTGTACGCCTGGATCCTGATCCTGCGGCCCTTCGATCTGGTGCCCAGCCTGACCGCCACGCTGCTCGGCATGGTGTACGCGTTCGTGCCGTTCTTTGTGCTGCCCGTGTACTCCAGCGTCGAGAAGATCGACTGGCGCCTGCTGGAAGCTGCCGAGGACCTCGGCGCGCCGCCCGTGCGGGCCTTCCTGAGCGCCGTGTTCCCGCAGACCCTGCCGGGGCTGGTGGCGGGCATCCTCCTGACGTTCATTCCCGCGCTGGGCACCTTCGTCGTCAGCGACATCCTGGGCGGCGCGAAAACGGCCCTGGTGGGGAACCTCATCCAGAACCAGTTCGGTCAGGCGGGTGACTGGCCGTACGGCAGCGCCCTGAGTTTCCTCCTGATGGGCGCCGTCCTCCT
This sequence comes from Deinococcus soli (ex Cha et al. 2016), assembly GCF_001007995.1. Lineage (NCBI taxonomy): Bacteria > Thermotogati > Deinococcota > Deinococci > Deinococcales > Deinococcaceae > Deinococcus > Deinococcus soli (ex Cha et al. 2016). The sequence goes on from NZ_CP011389.1 coordinate 3,157,556, forward strand.
GGGCCTGTGGGCCTACGCTCGCGTGGCCGGGCAGAAGGGCCTGGAGGAACTCGTATGAGTGCGCTGGGCGCACTGTTGATGGTTGAGAGTCGATGGGTGACGGAGGTTCCATCAACCATCAACATCCGACCATCGACGGCCCGGAGGGCCTCATGATCCGGCGGACGCATCCGGCGCTGAGTGCGTGGGCGTGGCTGGTGTACGCGTTCCTGTACCTGCCGATCGTGGTCCTGGTGGTGTTCTCATTCAACGATTCGCGGTTCGGGGCGACGTGGGCGGGCTTCACGACGAAGTGGTACGGGGTGCTGTTCGCCCGCGCGGACGTGCGCGAGGCGCTGGCGCACACGCTGGAAATCGCCCTGCTCAGCACGCTGGTGAGCACGCTGCTGGGGACGCTGGTGGGCCTGGGCCTGTGGCGGTACACGCTGCGCTTCCGCACGGCGCTGACGGGGCTGCTCGTCCTGCCCATCGTGGTGCCGGACGTGGTGATGGGCGTCAGTCTGCTGATGTTCTACTCGTTCGTCCGGCAGGGCCTGGAACGGGCCGGGTGGACGTTCGACAACGGTTTCTGGACGGTGCTGCTCGCGCACGTGACCTTCCAGATCAGTTACGTGGCGCTGACGGTCCGCTCGCGGCTGGCCGGGTACGGCCCGGAACTGGAGGAGGCCGCCCGCGACCTGGGCGCCAGCGGCTGGGAGTCGTTCCGGCGGGTGGTGCTGCCGCTGGCGATGCCGGGCGTGCTCGCGGGGGCGCTGCTGGCGTTCACGCTGTCCCTGGATGATTTCGTGGTCACGTACTTCACGAGCGGGTCGGGCTTCAGCACGCTGCCCGTGCTGATCTACACGAACGTGAAGCGCGGCGTGATGCCGGACATCAACGCACTGAGTGCGCTGCTGGTCCTCGTGACGGTCGTGGCGATCGTCGCGGCGAACGCGCTGCTGCGCCCCCGGAGGGACGCGTGAAGCGGGCCGCGCTGCTGGCCGGTGTGGGGCTGCTCCTCTTGACCGGCTGTTACCGCGTGCAGAAACCCGCTCAGGCCCAGCCGGGCGCGGCGGTTCCGGTGACGCGCGGGGACGGGAAGACGCTGCGGGTATTCATCTGGTCGGAGTACATCGACCCCGATCTGGTGAAGGCCTTCGAGAAACAGAACGGCGTGCGGGTCGTGCTGGACACCTTCGAGAGCAACGAGGCCATGCTCGCCAAGCTCCAGGGGGGCGGGGCGCAGTACGACCTCGCGGTGCCCAGCAACTACGTCGTGCAGACCATGGTGCGCGCCGGACTGCTCCAGCCTCTGGATAAATCCCGGTTGCCGAACCTGAAGAACATCGCGCCCGGCTTCCTGAACGCCGACTATGACCCGGGCAACGTCTATTCCGTGCCGTACCAGTACGCCGCGACCGGCCTGGCGTACAACCGGCAGCGGTACGTGCCGCAGGACACCTGGGCGGAGATCTTCGGCCCGATTGATCGCCACTCGTTCGTGCTGCTCGACGACCCGCGCGAGGTGATCGGCGCGGCCCTGAAGTACCTGGGCTTCAGCGCGAACACCACCCGCGTCGAGGAGCTGCGCGCCGCGCGCGACCTGCTGCGCCGCGTGGTGGCGAAGAAGGGCTTCCAGGGCTTCGACGGTGGCCCCGGCACCCGCAACAAGCTGCTGGCCAGGACCGTGGACCTGGGTCAGATCTACGTGGGTGACCTGCTGATCGCTACCGAGGAGGACGAGAACGTGCAGGTGCTGCTGCCCCGACAGGGCACCACCATCAGCATGGATACCCTGGTCGTCCTCAAGCGCAGCCCCAACCCCGCGCTGGCCCACCGCTTCATCGACTTCATCCTGGACGCGCAGAACGGCGCCCAGCTCAGCAACTACACCTATTACGCCACGCCGAACGCTGCCGCCCGCCCGTACCTGGACGACTTTCTGAAGGACATCCCCGCGCTGAACCCGCCTGCCGCGTGGCTCACCGACGGCCGCCTGGACTTCATCGGCGAGCTGCCAGGGGGGCGCCCGCAGCGGCTGTACGACCGCATCTGGACGGAACTCAAGAGCCGCTGAGCATCTGTAGAAGGGGAGTGGGAGCTTCTTCCTCCCCTGCATGCACTGTGGACCACCTGTTCAGCCCGTCCCTTTAGAGCGGCATACGAACCCGTGGACGCCCTATTCATGCGAATGAGCTGCCGGTCACTTTGATCGGGTGTGCTGTCAAATGAAACCAGCAGCTTTCATGGACTGATCAGATGCAAGATAGTGAATGAATATGCAATTCGGCGCACGGAATGGGAAATTCAGTCCTTGACCGCGGCACGATAGGCCAATATATTTAGCTCGCTGGAAAACGAAATCAGGAACCAAGAACCCGGCTGCGCGCCGGACCTTGTCGTATTTCCTTTCACGCACCCTGGAGGACCCCCATGAAAAAAGCCCTGACTCTTGCCCTGGCCCTGACGGTCGGCACCGCTGCCGCCCAGAGCGCCTTCGTCTGGCCCGCCGCCTGGACTGCCGAGCAGAACACCGCGAACAAACGCGGCGGTGAACTGCGCCTGTCCGCCATCAGCGACTTCAAGACGATGAACCCCTTCACCAGCAGCGAAGCGGACAGCATCCCCGACCGCATGGAGACCGGCGCCGGCCTGTTCACGCAGGACCCCCGCAACGACGAGTTCATCCCCTACATGGCCGCCGCCCCAGCCGTGGTCAGCAACAACAACAAGCGCTTCGTGGTCAAGATCCGCCAGGGCATGAAGTTCAGCGACGGCCAGGCCATCACCGCCGATGACTGGGTCACCACCTGGAAGATCCACACCGACGACAAGGTCGGCAGCAACAGCCGCGACACCTTCTTCCTGGTGGGCAAGCCCATCACGGTCAAGAAGCTCGACACCTACACCCTGCAGTTCGACTTCCCCCAGCCCAGCGCCAGCGCCCTGAGCATCATGAGCTACGCACCCTGGCCTGACCACGTGTTCGGTAAGGCCTACCGTGAGGGCGGTGCCGACGCCGTCAAGAAGATGTGGGGTCTCGCCACGCCCGCCAGCCAGATCGTCAGCCCCGGCATGTGGGTCGTCGACTCCTACCGCGCCGGTGAGCGCACCGTGTTCAAGAAGAACCCCAACTGGGGCGACTGGAACAAGGACAGCCGCGGTCAGGAACTGCCCTACCTGAACACCATGTCCGTGCGCATCGTCGCCGACGCCAACGCGTCCCTCGCCGCCTTCCTGGCCGGTCAGATCGACACCGTCGGCATGCGCAACGCCGACGACCTGGCCCAGACCAAGAAGGCCATCGACAACGGCAGCCTGAAGGCCTTCCTGAAGGCCAACGTCAGCCCCCAGGCCACCAGCCAGTGGATCACCTTCAACTGGAACAAGGCTAGCGACCCCGCCAAGCAGAAACTCTTCCGTGACGTGCGCTTCCGCCGCGCCATGAGCCACATCGCCAACCGCCAGGCCATGGTGCAGCTCGCCCTGGGCGGCCTGGGCAGCGAGACATACTTCAGCACCTACCCCATCTTCAAACAGCAGATTGACGCGGGCCTCGCTGCCGGCGCCCCTCAGTACAAGTACGACCTCGCGCAGGCCAGCAAGCTGCTCGCGCAGATCGGCTACACCAAGAAGAACGCCCAGGGCTACCTGGTCGACAAGAGCGGCAAGGTGCTGGAATTCAACCTGAGCACCAACGCGGGCAACACCGTCCGCGAGCAGCTGGGCCGCATCTTCGCCGACGAGGCCAAGAAGGTCGGCGTGAAGGTCAACTTCACCCCCATCGACTTCAACACCCTGGTCGGCCAGCTGACCTCCAAGGGCGAGAACCGTCCCTTCGACGCCATCCTGCTCGGCCTCTCCGGCGGCAGCAACATCTGGAGCTTCGGCAGCAACGTTGTGCCCTGCGGCACCAACCTGCACTCCTACAACAACCCCACCGACGGCAAGTGCGCCACCAGCCAGGAACAGCTGATGACCAAGCTGTACTACCAAGGCGACGCGGAACTGAACGACGCCAAGCGCCGCGCCATCGGCGGCCAGCTGATGAAGGCTGAAGGTGAACTGCAGCCTGTCATCTACCTGGTCGGCGGGAACTACCATGTGGCCTTCAACGAGCGTCTGGGCGGCGAATTCGCAGCCAACATGATGGACGCCTACTACGGCCACCGCCTCCAGGCGCTGACCTTCATCAAGTAAGCGACCAGAGCAGCACGCTGCTCCCACGGGGGGTGGTCCGCCCGCGCGGACTGCCCCCCACACCCATGACGCCCCCCGGAGAGCCCGCATGATCCCATTCCTCCTGCGCCGACTGGTGCAGTCCATCCCCACCCTGTTTCTGGCCAGTATCCTGATCTTCTTCGTGATCCAACTGGCCCCCGGCGACTTCCTGACGCCCGCCAAGCTCAACCCGAACATCAGCCCTGAACAACTGGCAGCGTTGCAGAGCAATTTCGGCCTGGACCGGCACCCCATCGAGCAGTACTTCCTGTGGATGAAGAACATGCTCTTCAACTTCGACCTGGGCCTGTCGTTCTCCTACCAGCAGCCCGTGCTGGACGTCATCAAACCCCGCATTGCCAACTCGATGTACCTGGTGCTGCTCTCCACCCTGCTGTTCTACGCCATCGCCATTCCCATCGGCGTGTTCGGCGCCGTGCGGCAGAACTCGCTGGGCGACAAGACCATCAACGTCATCCTGTACTTCCTGCTGGGCTTCCCCAGCTTCTTCCTGGCGCTGATCGTCATCTACTTCATCCTGCAGATCCGTTCGGCGACCGGCCTGGACATCCCCATCAACGGCATGACCAGCAACGGCTTTGACAGCATGACGCCCATCCAGAAATTCCTGGATATCGCCAAGCACCTCCTGATTCCAGCGATCATCCTGGCTGTCAGCGACGCCGCCGGACTGACCCGCGTGATCCGGGGTCAGATGCTGGAAGTGATGCGCTCGGACTACATCCGCACCGCGCGCGCCAAGGGCGTCAGCGAACGCACCGCGATCTGGAAGCATACCTTCCGCAACGCCATCCTGCCCATCGTGGCTGGCATCGGCGGCCTGCTGCCCGGCGCGGTCGCCGGCGCCGGGTTCATTGAGGTCGTGTTCGCCTATCCCGGCATCACCCCGATGATCCTCGACGCCCTGAATGCCCAGGACCTGTATCTCATCGCGGGCTTCACCGTGATCACCACCGTCCTGCTCGTGATCGGCAACGCCCTGAGCGACATTCTCCTCGCGGTCGTTGACCCGCGCATCAAGGTCGGCTGACATGACCACCACCGCACCCGCCACCACCCAGAAAAAGGACAAACCGCTCGGTCAGTCCCAGTTCTCCGTCGCCTGGCAGCAGTTCCGGAAAAACCGGCTCGCTCAGGCCGGCGGCCTGATGCTGATCCTGCTGTATGTCATGGCGATCTTCGCGCCGTTCATCGCGCCTGACGCCCTGTCGTCCTACTCGACCAGCAACATCACCCGCTTCCACCCCCCCACCCCCATCCAGTTCCGTGACCCCGACACTGGCGCCTTCACGCGGCCCTACGTGTTCAAGTACACCCAGCAGCTGAACATGGACACCTTCGTGAACGAGTTCAAGCCCAGCGCGGAACGCTGCCCGCTGTACTTCGGGGTGCGCGGCGCCAGCTACAAGATCCTGGGTCTGTTCCCCGGCAACCTTCACCTGTTCGGCACGAACAAGGAAGAGTGCAGTGTGTACCTGTTCGGCGGCGAGGACCTGGGCCGCGACCTGTTCACCCGCACCCTGTACGCCTCGCAGATCAGCCTGACCATCGGCTTCGGTGCGGTGCTGATCACGACCCTGATCGGCCTGATGATGGGCGCCATGGCCGCCTACTTCGGCGGGGTCGTCGACACGATCATCATGCGCCTCGTCGAGGTGCTCGCCGCGATCCCCTACCTGTTCCTGCTGCTGCTGCTGCGCAGCGTGTTCCCCCGCGACATCAACCCGATCCTCGCGCTGTACGTGATCCTCGGCATCCTGGCCTTCATCGGCTGGGGCGGCCTGGCGCGCGTCACGCGCGGACAGCTGCTCAGCGTGCGCGAACAGGACTTCGTGTCCGCTGCCAAGAGCCTCGGCGCCAGCGACAACCGCATCATGTGGCGCCACATGCTGCCCACCCTGACGACCTACGTGATCGTCACGACCAGCCTCGCCATCCCCAGCTTCATCCTGCTGGAAAGCGGCCTGAGCTTCCTGGGCATCGGTGCCGTGGAACCCTACGCGTCGTGGGGCAGCCTGCTCAAGGCCGCGCAGGACGGCGGTCTGAGCAGTCTGAACACCCGCCCCTGGGTGCTCATCCCCGGCTTCTTCATCGTGTTCACCGTCATGTGCTTCCAGCTGCTCGGCGACGGGCTGCGCGACGCCTTCGACCCGCGTAAGCGCGCCTGAACCGCTGTCACGCGCGGCGCGGCCAGCGAAATGGGCCGCGCCGCGCGTGACAAAACGCCCTAGAATCCCCAACGGTTGTATGATGCACAACGTGTTGAAAACGGAGGAACAATGACCCACCAGGGTGAAGTCCTGTTGGCCGTGAACGGCCTGAAAACTTACTTCAGTACCGACGACGGTGTCGTGAAGAGCGTCGACGGCGTGACCTTCCACATCAAGAAGGGCGAGACCCTCGCCGTCGTGGGCGAATCCGGCTCCGGCAAGAGCGTCACCAGCCTGTCGGTCATGCGCCTGATCCCCACCCCTCCCGGCAAGATCGTGGAAGGGGAGATCCTCTTCACCGGCAAGGACGGCGTTCAGAAGAACATCGTCACGCTGAGCGAAGCGGACATGCGCAAGATCCGCGGCAATGACATCTCCATGATCTTCCAGGAGCCCATGACCAGCCTGAACCCCGTCTATACCGTCGGGGACCAGATCGCTGAAGCGGTCATGCTGCACCAAGGCAAGAATAAGAAAGACGCCATGGGCGTCGCCACCGACATGCTGCGCTTCGTGGGCATCCCCGCCCCCGAAAAGCGCGTCAATGAGTACCCGCACCAGATGTCCGGCGGGATGCGTCAGCGCGTCATGATCGCCATGGCCCTGAGCTGCAAGCCCGCCCTGCTGATCGCCGACGAGCCCACCACGGCGCTCGACGTAACCATTCAGGCGCAGATTCTCGACCTGATGCGCAACCTGCAAAAAGAGGTCGGGATGAGCATCCTGTTCATCACGCACAACCTCGGGGTCGTGGCCGAGATGGCCGACCGGGTCGTCGTGATGTACGGCGGCCGTGTGGTCGAGGAAGGCGACGTCGTGGACATCTTCCAGGCGCCCCGCCACCCCTACACCATGGGCCTGCTGAACAGCATTCCCCGCCCCGGCGAGTACGAGCACGTTCCCGGCCAGCCCAAGGGCCGCCTGGAAGCCATTCCCGGCAACGTGCCCAACCCCCTGAGCCTGCCCCCCGGCTGCGCCTTCGAGCCGCGCTGCAAGTTCGCCGTTCCCGACTGCTCCAAGGCGGTGCCCGCGCTGGAAGACACCGGGCACGGCCACATGGCCCGCTGCATCCGCTGGCGCGAATTCGCGCAGGCGCAGCGCGAGGTGACCGCATGACCGCCGTCAGCAACCAGACCCGCCGCACCATGCCCGCCACGGGCGACACCCTGCTGGACGTCCAGAACCTCGAAAAATTCTTCCCGATCCGCGGCGGCCTGCTGTCCCGCGTCGTCGGCAACGTCAAGGCCGTCAACGACGTGTCCTTCAAGGTCGGGCGCGGCGAAGTGGTCGGTCTCGTGGGCGAATCCGGCTCCGGTAAGACCACCGCCGGGCGCGCCATCCTGCGCCTGATCGAACCCACCGGCGGCCAGGTGCTCTTCAACGGCACCGACATCACCAAGCTGTCCAAAGGGCAGATGCGTGACTACCGCCGCGAGATGCAGATCATCTTCCAGGATCCCTTCGCGAGCCTGAACCCCCGCATGACCGTATCCGACATCATCGGGGAGGCCATGCAGATCCACAACCTGCACCCCGGCAAGCAGCGCGTCGACCGCATCGCCGAACTCCTCCAGAAGGTCGGCCTGCGCCCCGAGCACATGCGCCGCTACCCGCACGAGTTCAGCGGCGGTCAGCGCCAGCGCATCGGGATTGCCCGCGCCCTGGCCGTGGACCCCGCGTTCATCGTCGCCGACGAGCCCGTCTCGGCGCTGGACGTGTCCATCCAGGCGCAGGTCGTGAACCTGCTGCAGGACCTGCAGGAAGAACTGGGCCTGACCGTGCTGTTCATCGCGCACGACCTCGCGGTCGTCGAGTACATCTGCGACCGCATCATCGTGATGTACCTGGGCCGCGTGATGGAAATCGCGCCCAGCCGCCAGCTGAACCGTAACCCCAAGCACCCCTACACCGAGGCGCTCCTCTCGGCCGCGCCCGTGCCCGACCCCACGGTCAAGCGCCAGCGCATCATCCTGGAAGGCGACATTCCCAGCCCGATCAACCCGCCCAGCGGCTGCGTGTTCCGCACCCGCTGCCGTTACGCGATCGCCGACTGCGCGAACATCGTTCCCGAACTGCGCGAAGTCAGCCCCGGTCACTTCAAGGCCTGCATCCGCGACGACATCCTGTAAGCCGTCCGGTCTGCACGAACAGCCCGCCGTCCCCATCCCGGGGCGGCGGGTTTTCTGTTGCGTTCCTGACGCACGCTCTCACATCTCATATTGAGCGGCGGGTCACCATCCAGGCATGAAAAACAGCCTGTCAGTCGCCCTCGCGACCGCCGCCACCCTCGCCCTCGGAACCGCCAGCGCCGCCGACCTGCGCATCTACCCCAGCTTCAGTGAGGTGCGTGAACCCGTCACTGCCGACACGAACACCCTCCGCCTGAACCTGCCCCTCGACACCTGGCAGAACATCCTGACCGGCAGCCTCGACCTTGAAGGCCTGACCTTCACGCAGGCCATCCAGAAACAGGAAGCCAACTGGCTCAGCAGCCTCGAAGGCCAGACCATCTACCTGCGCCGCGACGGCAAAACCGAACCCGTCACCCTGATCCGCGCCCGCGACCTGCTCGTCAAGGACGCCCAGGGCCGCTACTTCACCGCCCGCTACGAGGACCTCCAGTTCGACGCCGCGCCCCCGGCCAACCCCCAGGCCCCCACCCAGAGCGTCACCTACACCCTCGCCCAGCCCGGCAAGGGCACCCTCAGTTACCTCACCCGCGCCGTCACCTGGACGCCCCGCTACACCCTGAAGGCCGGTAGCGGCGGCGCGCAGCTGAGCGCCCTGGCCGACATCCGCAACACCACCGAACAGGCCTACGACGTCCGCACCACCGAACTCTACGCCGGAGACGTCACCGTGCAGGGCCAGCAGGAAGCCGCCTACATGATGCGCGGCGCCGCCATGGACGTCGCCATGCCCGCCGCCGCCCCCGCCCCCAAGATCGAAAGCCAGGGCGAACTGCGCGGCCTCTACCGCTACGCCCTCACCACCCCCTTCCAACTTCCCGCGAACAGCGTCACCACCCTCCCCTTCATCACCCCCAAACTCAGCACCTTCGAACGCTACGCCGGCCTCCAGACCTACTTCGACACCGGCACCCGCGACGGCAACCTGAACCGCTCCTACCGCCTTAAGGCCGACCAGCGCCTCCCCGCCGGACCCATCACCGTCCGCGAAGACGGCCGCATCGTCGGCCAGACCAGCATCCCCGACACCCGCCAGGGCGGCACCGTCGACTTCAGCCTGGGCGAGGACCCCGACCTGAACTACACCCGGACCGTCCAGCAGACCGCCCAGACCAAGAACGCCCAGGGCAACGTCACCAAGACCACCTACAAGGTCACGTACGCCTTCGAGAGCAGCAAGGACCGCGCCATCCGCGCCGAAATCACCGAACGCATCGGCGGGCGCGTCATCATCATCGACACCATGGCCCCCGTCAAAAATCAGGGCACCGCGACCCTGAAAGTCGACGTGCCCGCGAAGGGGAAAGTCAGCAAGAGCTTCACCGTTGTGATCGACAACAGCTGAAGCCTTAGCGGAGCCTGGACCTTCGGGGTGTTCCTCGGGGGTCCTTTTCGTTTTCAGCCCCACCCCCAGCCCCCTCCGCAAGCGGCTCATACGAGTACCCCAGAAGGGCAGGGGGGGCCGCGTTGCACTGAGCAAGAGTTTCTACTTATACGACGGGGTTGTATCGGGCGTCGTCGGGTCCGGCCTCGACGCCATCCTGCCACCCCCCGCAACGCCTGCGCGCTTCGCGCATGACGGCCGGTGGCAGTCGGCGGTGAGGTGAGTGGTGGGACGCTCGGGGCTACTGATCGACCTTGTTTTTCTCTTGCTCCTCCCCCTTCAGGGGGGAGGCCGGGTGGGGGTGGTTCACAGCCCGCAGCCCAGACCCTTGCTCAGAGAATGCCGCCCAGGTACTCCAGCACGTTCACCTTCACGGGCATGAAATACGCGTGCTGCTCCCGCTCGCGGGCGAAGGTCAGGAGGTCACGGGCGAACGCGCGGTTGCAGTCCAGGGTGGGTGTGAACGTGCGGGGGAACACCGCGTGGTTGCGGGCCCGCCAGTAGTTGAAGCTGGCCTCCGTGAGGATGCTCGTCGCGCCCCACCACACGTCCGTGCCGTCCGGCAGGAGGTCGGCCCAGGTGTCCAGCAGGCGCAGGTCGAAGAACGGCTGCGTGAAGAACCCGGCCGCGCCTGCGTCCAGCTTGCGCTCCAGATAGTCCCGCTCGCGGACGAACGACTGCCGGTACGGATCCAGCCCGGCGTACACGCGCAGGTGCGGCGCGTCGCGGTTCAGGCGGCGGATCAGGTCCACGGCGTCCTGGTCGTACACCCTCGCGCTCATGTCGATCGGCGCGTCCCCGGTCACCACGAGGACCTCGCGGATCCCGTGCTCCTCCAGCAGCGGCAGGAACGGCAGCGGCTCGCGCGGGTTGAAATCCACGGCGCGCAGGTGCGGAATCGCCGCGAAGCCCGGCCGGGCAAACCCACACCCCACCCAGGACCTCAGCGAGTACCGCGTCAGGTCCGGCACGTTCACGGTATCTACCCCGCCCAGTGCGCCCGCGACCTCCGCGATCTCCGCACGCAGACCAGAACGGGACCGGGGCACCAGCTCGACAGAGACGCGCGTCACTGGCCGCCTCCGGCGGCGGTCGATGGTTGAAGGTTGACGGTTGAGAGTTGTTGTCTTTCAACCATCAACTGTCCACCATCAACACCCGCAGGGTCATACGCGAGGATCGGCCCCAGCCAGCGTTCGGTTTCCTCGACGCTCTGGCTCTTGCGGCGGGCGTAGTCCTCGATCTGGTCGCGGCCGATGCGGCCCACGGCGAGGTAACGCGCTTCCGGGTGCGCGAAGTACAGCCCCGACACGGTGGCGGCAGGAGTCATGGCGCACGATTCGGTCAGGCGCAGGCCGACTTCCTCGGCGTTCAGCAGGGTGAACAGCGTGCGTTTCTCGGTGTGGTCGGGCTGCGCGGGATAGCCAGGTGCGGGACGGATGCCCTGGTAGCGCTCGCGGATCAGGTCGTCGTTGCCCAGCGCTTCCTCGGGCGCGTAGCCCCAGTGCCGCACGCGGACGTCCCGGTGGAGTTTCTCGGCGAAGGCCTCGGCCAGCCGGTCCGCGATCGCCTTGACCAGAATGGCGTTGTAATCGTCGTGCTGCGCCTCGAACTTCGCCGCGAGTTCCTCTGCGCCGTGAATCGCCACCGCGAACGCCCCGATATGATCCCCGTCCGGCAGGATGAAGTCCGCCAGCGCCGCGTTCGGCGTGGTCTGTTCGCGCTGCTGGCGCAGGGTGTGGAGGCGGGTTGATGGTTGATGGTTGATAGATGACGGGATCTGGTCGTTTCCATCAACCATCAACGTTTCACTATCAACCACAATGTCGTCTCCGTCGCGCTGCGCGGGCCACAGGCCGATCACGCCGCGCGCGGTCAGGAGCTTCTCGTCGATGGCGCGCTGGAGGAGGGTCTGCGCGTCGGCGAAGAGTTTGCGGGCTTCCTCGCCGCGCAGGGGGTCGGTGAGGATGTTCGGGTAGATGCCCTTCATCTCCCAGGCGATGAAGAACGGCGTCCAGTCGATGAAGTCCAGCAGCTCCGCGATGGGCTGCTCGATGACCTGACGGCCCGGTTCGCGAGGGGCGGGCGCGGGGGTGGGGGAGACCTGCGGCGCGCGGGCGCGGGCCTCCTCGATGGGAATCAGGCGCACCTGCCGCCCGCCGTGCCGTTCGCGCAGCGCGTCGTACTCCTCGCGCACGCGGTCCTGCACGCCCGCCGGGTCGGCGAGGAGGTCGGCGGTGGTCGTCACGGCGCGGCTGGCGTCCAGCACGTGCACCACAGGGCCGGGGTAGGCGGGGTCGATCTTCACGGCGGTGTGCGCGCGGCTGGTGGTCGCCCCGCCGATCAGGAGGGGCAGGTTCAGGCCGCGGCGGGTCATCTCGCGGGCCACGGTGACCATCTCGTCCAGGCTGGGGGTGATCAGGCCGCTCAGGCCGATGACGTCCGCGCCGATCCGCTCGGCCTCGTCGAGGATCTTCTCGGTGGGCACCATCACGCCCAGGTCGGTGACCTGATAGCCGTTGCACGCCAGCACCACCCCGACGATGTTCTTGCCGATGTCGTGCACGTCGCCCTTCACGGTCGCCAGCAGCACGCGGCCCTTGCCACCGGCTTCCTGCTTCTCGGCTTCCATGTACGGCGTGAGGTACGCCACGGCGCGTTTCATCACGCGGGCGGACTTCACGACCTGCGGCAGGAACATCTTCCCGGCGCCGAACAGGTCCCCGACGACGTTCATGCCGTCCATCAGCGGCCCCTCGATGACCTTCAGCGGCGAGCCGAGCTCCTGATACGCCTCCTCGGCATCGGCGTCCACGAAGTCCGCGATGCCCTGCACGAGCGCGTGCTTCAGCCGCTCCTGCACCGGCAGGTCCCGCCAGGGGCTGCCCGCGCCGACCTCGCGCTTCACGCCCTTGTAGCGGTCGGCGAGTTCCAGGAGGCGTTCCGTGGCGTCGGGGCGGCGGGCCAGGATCACGTCCTCCACCGCGTCGCGCAACTCGGGTTCGATGTCCTCGTACACGGCGAGCATCCCGGCGTTCACGATGCCCATGTCCAGCCCCGCGCGGATGGCGTGGTACAGGAACACGGCGTGCATCGCCTCGCGCACGTGGTTGTTCCCCCGGAACGAGAACGACACGTTGCTGATCCCGCCCGACACCAGCGCGCCCGGCAGGTTCGTCTTGATCCAGCGGGTCGCCTCGATGAAGTCGATGGCGTAGCGGTCGTGCTCCTCGATGCCGGTCGCGACGGTCAGGACGTTCGGGTCGAAGATGATGTCCTGCGCCGGGAAACCTACCTGCTCGGTCAGCAGGCGGTAGGCGCGGGAGGTGATCTCCTTGCGCCGCTCCAGGTTGTCCGCCTGCCCCTGCTCGTCGAAGGCCATGACGACTGCCGCCGCCCCATAGCGGCGCAGCAGACGGGCGCGTTCCAGGAACTTCTCCTCGCCGTCCTTGAGGGAAATGGAGTTCACGACCGCCTTGCCCTGCACGCGCTTGAGGCCCGCCTCCAGGATCTCCCACTTGCTGGAATCCAGCATCAGCGGCACGCGGCTGATGTCCGGTTCCCCGGCCAGGAGGTTGAGGAACTTCACCATGGCGGCCTCGCCGTCGAGCATGCCCTCGTCGAAGTTCACGTCCACGATCTGCGCGCCGTTCTCGACCTGCTGCCGCGCGATCTTCAGGCCCGCGTCGAAATCCCCGGCCAGGATCGCCTTCGCGAACTTGGGACTGCCGGTCACGTTGGTGCGCTCGCCGACGTTCACGAAGTTCAGTTCCGGCGTGACGTTCAGCGGTTCCAGGCCACTCAGGCGCAGCACGGCGGGCTGCTCGGGGGCCACGCGCGGCGTGATCTCGCGCACCGCGTCGGCAATTGCCCGGATGTGCTCAGGAGTCGTGCCGCAACAGCCGCCCACGATGTTCACGAGGCCCTCTCGCGCGAAATCGGCCAGCACGCTCGCCGTGTGCTCGGGCGTCTCGTCGTACTCCCCGAAGGCGTTCGGCAGACCCGCGTTCGGGTGCACGGACACCAGCGCGTCCGTGTTCGCCGCGATCTCACGCAGGTGCGGGCGCAGCAGGTCCGCGCCCAGCGCGCAGTTCAGGCCCAGGCTGAACAGGTTCGCGTGCGAGGTGCTGATCGCGAACGCTTCCGGCGTCTGCCCGCTCAGAGTGCGCCCGGACGCGTCCGTGATCGTGCCGGACAGCATGATCGGCAGCGTCTTGCCGGTGCGGGCGAAGGCCTCCTCGCAGGCGAACAGCGCCGCCTTGGCGTTCAGGGTGTCGAACACCGTCTCCAGCAGCAGCAGGTCGGTGCCGCCCTCGATCAGACCCTCGGCGGCCTCGGTGTACGCGGCCACCAGATCGTCGTAGGTGACGTTGCGGAATTCCGGGCGTTCGACGTCCGGCGAGAGGGTCGCTGTGCGGTTCGTCGGGCCGATGCTCCCCGCCACCCAGCGTGGCCTGCCGTCGCGGGCCGTGAACTCGTCGGCCACCTCGCGCGCCAGCCGCGCACCCTGCACGTTCATCTCGCGTGCCATGCTTTCCGTGCCGTAGTCCGCCTGACTGATCGTCGTGGAGTTGAAGGTGTTCGTGCTGGCGATATCGGCGCCCGCCGCGAAGTACGCGCGGTGCACGGCGCGGATCACGTCCGGCTTCGTCAGTTGCAGCAGGTCGAAGTTCCCCCGGTACATCCGCAGGGGGTCGGCCCCGTCCCACCGGAAGTCGGCCTCGGTCAGGCCCGCCTGCTGAAGCTGCGTGCCCCACGCTCCGTCCAGAATCAAGATGCGTCTGCGCGCCTCGGCGCGGATATCGGTACTCATGGTCTACCCCTGTACAGCAGAAAGCCGCCCCTGGGCGGCCTCGAAAGTCCTTGCGCGAGTGCTGCGCCGCTTCTGGGCCATCGTCCCCGCTCGCGCCATCGTCAGCGCACCCACGCGGGTCTTCTCTGAAAGCACCGAGTGCCGCAATGAGGGCCGGTTGCCACGCCATCACAGGGCAGAAAATTCCCTCCGGCGGTTCTGGATGACCACGCCCGGCAGGCGCGGTTGTGCAGAGAATAGCGCGCTGCGTGTGCCTCACCCGGCGGGGTGCATGGACAGGCTCGCCGGGTTCAGGGCGCCTTCACCCAACCTGAATGCTTTAGAAAGCAAAGTAAGGGGTTCGACAGTCCACCCGCCCGTCGGCGCTTAAGGTGTCGCCCATGACCAAGAACATCCTCGTCGTGATGTCCAGCGAAGACCAGCTCCCCCTGAAAGGCGGCCAGACGCACGCCACCGGCTTCTACCTCAACGAATTCGGCGTGCCCGCCCACCGCCTCACCCAGGAGGGCTACACGCTGACCATCGCCACGCCCAGGGGGAACCGCCCCCCCATGGACCACGGCAGCGACACCAAGGACTTCTTCAAGGACGAGGCCGAACACCAGCAGATCAAGGCCTTCGTCGAGCAGACCCTGAGCGGAACTGTCCACAAGCTGAGCGACGCCGCCGCGAACCTCGACCAGTTCGACGCGGTGTTCCTGCCCGGCGGGCACGCCCCCATGATCGAACTCATGCGCGACGCCGACCTGGGCAAGGTCCTGCGCCACTTCCACGGGAAGGGCCAGCCCACCGCGCTGATCTGCCACGCACCCGTCGCCCTCCTCGCCGCGCAGCAGGACGCCGCCGCGTACCAGCAGGCCCTCCAGAACGGCGAGACGCCCGCCGCGCAGGACTTCATCTACGACGGCTACAAGGCCACCGTGTTCAGCACCCCCGAGGAACAGGACGCCGAGAAGACCTTCGAGGCCCCCATGCAGTACTACCCCGCCGACGCCCTGCGCGCCGCGGGCATGGACGTGCAGAACGGCGGGAAGTACACCAGCCACGTCGTGCGTGACCGTGAACTCATCACCGGGCAGAACCCCATGAGCGACGAGGAATTCGTCACCGCCCTCCTCGGCGCGCTGAAGGGCGACACGGTGAACGCATGAGCGTCATCGCCGTCCACGCCATCATCACGCCCAAACCCGAGCACGTCGACACCGTCCAGGCCGAGATGCTGAACATGGTCCGCGCCAGCCGTCAGGAGGAAGGCAACCTCCGCTACGACCTGCTGCGCGAGGAGAAGGACGGCGCGGTGCGGTTTCACGTGCAGGAACGCTACCGCGATCAGGCCGCCGCGCAGGCCCACCGCGACAGCGAGCACTACAAGGCGTACCGCGCCAAGGCCGGAGACTGGTTCGCCAGCGCCCCAGAAGTGACGGTGCTTCAGGAAATCGACGTCGCCTGACCCGCCGAACCGGAGGCCGCCACTGGGATCTTTCCTGGTGGCGGCCTCGTGCTTGCTCAGCCCAGCGCGGTGACCGGCCTAGCCGCCAGCGCCGCCAGCAGCGGACGCAGCACGTCCCAGCCCTCCTCGCCCCCCGGGGTCAGGAGGGTCTGCGCCTCGGCCGCCAGGGCGGACGCGACCTCCCGCTCGCCCTGATCGAAGGCCAGCGCTGCCTGCTCCGCGACGATCAGCCCCCGGATAGAGCCCGCGTTCAGGGTGCGGGCACTGTCGCCCGCCTCGCGCAGCGACTGTGCGGCCTCGCAGAACTGCCCCAGGCGGCGCAGGCACGCCCCCACCTTCCACAGGCTCAGCACCCGCCCGCGCGACAGGGTGCCCGCCGGCAGCACCTCCACGGACTGCCGGTAGGCCCGCTCGGCCTGCGCGAACTCACCGGTCCGGTACGCACCGTATCCCAGCCAGTACAGGACGTTCGACGCCCGCACCGGCAGCCGCTCCCGCGTCAGCGCCAGGGACTCTTGGAGCAGCAGCGCCGACGCGGGCCAGTCCTCCAGGCAGGCCAGGGCCGCGCCGCCCTCCAGCAGCAACGCCGAGCGGACGTCGTCATCCAGCGCCCCACCGAAACGCTCCAGGGCCGCCCGCACCTCCGCGACCGCCAGGGCGTACTCGTCCCGTTCCGTGTGCCACTTTGCGCGGCGCGCGGCGAGATCCGCCCAGCACCCCGCGTCGTCCAGTCCGGCCGCGAGCTGCGCCAGTGCGGTCAGTTCCGCCTCGCGGCCCGGTTCGTCATCCAGGTGGCGGCAGAGTTCACTGCGGGCCACCCGCACCGCGAACGCCTCGCGCGGCGGCGCGCCGCACGCCAGCGCCCGCCCGTACAGCGCGAAGGCGTCCGCGTGCGCGAATAGGCCCTCGGCCTCCCGTGCCGCCTGCACCCACAGCGGCCACGCCCGCCCCGGCTCTCCACCCCGCTCGAAGTGCCGCGCCACCGTCCCCGCCGGGGTCCCGGCCGGGGCCAGCGCCGCCAGTCCCGCATGCAGGTGCGCCCGGCGCGCGCCGCTCAGGCCGTCCAGCATTGCCCGGCGGTGCAGGTCATGCCCGAACCGGAACCCTGCCCCGTCCGGGGTGACCAGCCGCGCCTCCTGCGCCCGCTCCAGCTCGTCCAGCGCGTCCCCGACCGGCACGCCCACACACCCGGCCACCAGCGCGGGCGGGAACGCCTCGCCCCACAGCGCCCCGGCCTGAAGGAGCTGCCGTGTCACGCGGCCCAATCGCTCCACGCGCCCCCGGATCGCCTGCGTCACCGACGGCGGGACCGGCACCTCGGCGTAATCCACCGTGAACGCATCGAACGGCGTGTGCCAGCGCCCACCCCGCTCGGACAGCACGCCCCGCTCGCGCAGGTCCCGCAGGGTCTCCATCAGGAACAGCGGATGCCCGGCCGTCGCCTCGAACAGCCGCGCGGTGAACAGCGGCGCCTCGCGGCCCGCCAGCTGCGTGATCAGCTCCGCCACCCCCTCCAGCGGCAGTTCCTGAAGGGTCAGACGCGGCGGATTCACCCGCGCCAGGACCTCCAGCACGTCCGCCCGCCCCGCCAGGTCCTCCGGGCGGGCCGAGAGCCACAGGTGCCGCGCGCCCCGGTGCAGCGCCAGGAACGCCGCCTCCAGCGAGCCAGCGTCCAGCCAATGCAGGTCCTCGGCGATCAAGGGGCGGCTCCCCGCCAGGGCCAGCAGCGCCTGCGCCAGCACGTCCAGCGTCGCGCCCCGGTCCGGCAGGCCCGACCCGCCCGGCGCCCCCAGTGCCGCCACGAGCGCCGGCCGCAGCGGCTCCGGGCACCACGCCAGCGACGGCTGTGCCCGCAGGGCGTCCAGCAGCGCCCCGAACGGCAGCGGCGTGAGCTCCGGCGCGCCGCGCAGCACCAGTGCGTCGCCTCCCGCCCCGCGCAGCAGCCGCGATTTCCCGATGCCCGCCTCGCCCAGTACCAGGATCGTCCGCGCCGCACGCAGCGCCGCGACCTCCGCCGAGCGGCCCACCAGCGGCCCCGGCGGCGCCGCGTTCCCGGACAGCCCTGGCGCCACCCCCCGCGTCGGCCCCGGGTCCTGCGCCAGCGTCTGGGCGAGCAGGCGCGTGGCAGGCAGTGGCTGGGCGTGCGCTCCCAGTTCCTCGCGCAGGCGGCGGCACAGCGCCCGGTAGGCGTCCAGCGCCTCCTCCCGCTGCCCCCGCCCCGCCAGGGTCTCCATCTGCGCCCGCACGCTCCGCTCACGCAGCGGGTCCAGCCCCAGCGACCGCGCGTGCGCCGCCAGCACGCCCGGCCACGCCCCCCGCGCCGCCTCGTGCGCCGCCAGCGCGTCAAGCGCCCGCAGCTGCTCGTCCAGCGCCTGCCCCGCCACCCGCTCCTGCCACGTCCCGAACTCCGCCGCGCCCGGCACGCTCAGGTGATCCAGGAACCGCCCACCCACCCGCGCCGCCCCGCCCGGCGCGTCCTCTGCCGCCAGGGCCGCGCGCAGCGCGAGCAGATCCACCTGCACCTCGCCGCGCAGCGCCGCCGCCCCCGGCGTGACCTCCAGCCACTCCGCCAGCCCCGAGCCCCGGAGGCGGTGCAGCTGCACCCGCAGGTTCCGGCGCGCTGCCTCGCCCCCCTGATCCGACCACAGCAGGTCGGCGAGCACCTCGCGCGGCGTCTCGCCCTCCAGCGCCAGGAACATGAGGAGCGCCAGACTCTTGCCCGTCACGTCCAGCAGCCCGGCCGGGCCGGTCACGCGGGGCACGCCCAGCGTCCGCAGGATCAGCACTGACCCGGTGTGCATGAGTGTCCCCAGTGTACGCGCGCAACGCCCGCGCAACACCCCCCACGTCAGACTGCCCCGCAAGGAGACCCCCCGCGTGCCCCCCCCACAGCCCCCCACCGCGTACATCATCCGCATCGAGCCGCCCACCCCCGCCACCCGCCCCACCGTGCACCTGGAGCCCCAGGGCCGCCCGCAGGACACCCGCACCTTCCACGACGTGGATGAATTGCTGCGGCACCTCTGGCTGCTGCTGGAGGGCGGCGTGCGCTGAGCAAAAGCAAGAGGTCGGGCGCGTCATGGCCCGACCTCTTCCTGATCCGATGGTGTTTAGCTGGCCGCACCCTGCCGCGCCGCGCGGGACTTGAGAATCTGCGGCACCACCAGCGCCGCCAGCACGATCAGCAGGATGAAGGCCGACAGCGGCTGGCGCACGAACACGCTGATGTCCCCGCCGCTCTGCTGCATCGCCGTGCGGAACTGGCTTTCCGACACCGGCCCCAGGATCACGCCGATGATCGCGGGCGTGACGGGGAAGTCGAAGCGGCGCATGCCGTAGCCGATCACGCCGAAGATCGCCAGCAGGAACAGGTCGAACACGCTGTTGTTCAGCGAGTACACGCCCACCGTGCTGAACACCAGAATCCCGGCGTACAGGAACGGACGGGGGATCAGCAGCAGTTTCGCCCAGAGGGGAGCCAGCGGCAGGTTCAGGGCCAGCAGCATGACGTTCCCGATGTACAGGCTGGCGATCAGGCCCCACACGAGTTCCGGGCTGGTCACGAACAGCAGGGGTCCGGGTTGCAGCCCGTACTGCTGGAAGGCGGCCAGCAGGATCGCGGCGGTGGCGCTGGTGGGGAGCCCCAGCGTCAGCAGAGGCACGAGCACGCCTGCCGCCGACGCGTTGTTCGCCGCTTCCGGCCCGGCCACACCTTCGATGGCGCCCTTGCCGAACTCCTCGGGATGCTTGCTGAGCTTCTTCTCCAGGGTGTACGACAGGAAGGTGGGGATCTCCGCGCCGCCCGCCGGAATCGCGCCAAACGGGAAGCCAAGCGCCGTGCCGCGCAGCCACGGCTTCCACGAGCGCCGCCAGTCCTCACGGTTCATGCGGGCGTTCCCGTCCAGTTTGATCACGCTGGCCTTGTCCTTGCGCAGGCGGCTGGCGACGAACAGCGTCTCACCCACCGCGAACAGGCCGATCACGACCGTCACGAAATCAATGCCGTCCAGCAGTTCCGGGTAGCCCAGCGTGAAGCGCGCCTGACCACTCTGGAGGTCGGTGCCGATCAGGCCGATCGCCAGCCCCAGGAACAGGCTGATCAGGCCGCGCAGCGGCGAGCCGCCGAACGTGGCGCTGATGGTCACGAACGCCAGCATGATCAGCGCGAACTTCGCGCTGGGCGGAATCTGCACCGCGACCTCCGCGATGGCGGGCGCGGCAAAAGTCAGGAGCGCCGTGCCGATGGTGCCCGCCACGAACGACCCGATCGCGGCGGTGGCCAGCGCGGCGGCAGCGCGGCCCCGGCGGGCCATCTTGTTGCCCTCCAGGGCGGTGATGATGCTGCTCGATTCGCCCGGGGTGTTCAGCAGGATGCTGGTGGTGCTGCCGCCGAACATCCCGCCGTAGTAGATCCCGGCGAACATGATGAACGCACTGACGGGCGGCAGCTGCGCCGTGACGGGCAGCAGCAATGCCACGGTCAGCGCCGGGCCGATGCCGGGCAGCACGCCCACCAGGGTGCCCAGCGTCACGCCGATCAGGGCCCACAGCAGGTTCAGCGGGGTGAGGGCAGTTTCGAAGCCCGCCAGCAGGGACGTGACGGCCTCCATTACAGCACCCCTTTCAGGATGCCCGGCGGGAGGCTCAGGCCCAGGCCGCGCGTGAACGCCACGTACGTGACGAGCGCGACGATCAGGGCGACGCCCGCCAGCAGAGGCAGGCGGCGCTCACCGAACGCGAAGCCCACGCTGAAATACATGACGGCTGTGCCCACCACGAAGCCCAGCGGCACCAGGATCATCGAACCCAGCAGGAAGCCGCCCAGGATGATGCCCGGCTGGCGCAGGTCCGGCTGGGCGTCCGGGTCGCTGTCCTCCTCGGCGGCGGGTTCGGCGCGGTAGCCGCGCAGGGTCGCCACGAGCAGCAGTGCGCCCAGCGCCAGCGTGCCGACCGACACGATCATGGGGAACACGCGCGGGCCCACGTAGGCGTTGATGCCGAAGGGAATCTTCAGCGTGCCGGTCAGCAGCAGGGCCCCGACGATCAGGACGCCCAGCGCGACCAGCAGGTCCGGGACGCTCAGACCGCGGCGCTCGGGGGGAATGGGGGTGGGGACGGGATCAGACATGCACGGAACCTCGCAGGGCAGGGGAGGGTGGGGGGGACGCAACGTGGGGCCGGGCGGCGCGAAGGAAACTCGCCACCGCCCGGCACGACCAGCCGCAGGCTTTACTTGACGAGCCCGATATCCTTGAGGATCTCGCGGGTGCGGGTCGCTTCCAGCTTCAGGAACACGTCGAACTTGCTGCCGCTCATGTACAGGTCCGTCCAGTTGCGGGTCTTGAGGGTGTCCTTCCACTCCTTGCTGGCGTGCAGTTTGTCCATGGCGGCCACCAGCGCGCCCTTCTCGCTGCTGCTCAGGCCGGGGGCGGCGACGATGCCGCGCCAGTTGGCGAGTTCCACGTTGAAGCCCTGGGACTTCATGGTGGCGACCGGAATGCCCGGCTGGGCCTTGGGCGCGCTGATGCCCAGCGCGCGGAGTTTACCGGCCTTGATCTGCGCCTCGAACTCGCCGTACCCGGCGACGGCGGCCGTCACCTGGTTGCCCAGCACCGCCGCGAGCGTCTCGCCGCCGCCGCTGAAGGGCACGTAGTTCATCTTGCGGGGGTCCACGCCCGCCGCCTTGGCGAACAGGCCGACGAGCATGTGGTCGGTGCCGCCGGCGCTGCCGCCCGCGAAGGGCAGGCTGGGGTTGGCCTTCCAGGCGGCCGCGAGGTCACCCAGGGTCTTGTAGGGGCTGTTGGCAGGCACCACGATGACCTCGTACTCGCCGGTCAGGCGGGCGATCGGGGTGACGCGGCTGAGGTCCACCTTGGAGGAGTTCGTCTGGATCGCGCCGACCATCACGAGCCCCATGGTCATCAGCAGGTTGCTGTCGCCCTTGCTGTTGTACAGCTGCGCCAGGCCGATGGTGCCGCCCGCGCCGGGCACGTTGAAGACCTGCACGGGCTTGGCGATGCCCTGGTTCTGGAGGCCACTCTGGATGGCGCGGCTGGTCTGGTCCCAGCCGCCGCCAGGGCTGGCGGGGGCCATGATGCGCAGGTTGCTGAGGTTCTGGGCGGTGGCGGGCGCGGCGAACGTCAGCAGGGCGGACGCGGCCAGGATGGCAGTCTTCTTCATGGGGTTCCTCCGGTGAGGGGGTGGGTTGTGGTGTCACCCGTACCCTACGCCGACCCGGCCCCGGTCACAAGAGTTTTTTTGCGTGCTGGCCGCAAAATCTATGTACGCAATGCACGCCCGTGAACGCAATGCACGCAACCCCTGGGTGTGGGGCGCCGCTCCCTCCTACAATCGGGGGCGAACACCCATGACCCGACGCCGCCCCAACCTCCAGGGCCGACTGGTGCGCCTGCACCTGTTCGTGCTGTGCGGCATGACCGCCCTGCTCGTGGTCGTGCAGACCGCGCAGCTGTACGGCGAGGCCCGCGAGCGCCTGGGCGAGCGCGCCCTGACCGCCAGCCGCATCGTGGCGAAACTGCCCGTGGTCGTGCAGGGTACCGAGCGCGGCGCGCAGAATGCCGCGCTGAACGCCCAGGTGAACGTGCTGCGTGAAGAGGCGGACGCCGACTTCATCGTGGTGGGCAACGCGCGCGGCATCCGGCTGGCGCATCCCGTGCCGGAGCGGCTGGGCAAACCCATGGAGGGCGGCGACAACGCCCAGCCGCTCGCCGGACAGGAGGTCGTGTCGGTCGCGCGCGGCAGCCTGGGCCTGAGCGTGCGCGGCAAGGTACCGGTCTGGGCGGGCGGCGTGCCCGGCAGCCGCGTGGTGGGCGTGGTCAGCACCGGGTACCTCATGCCGCAGGTGTGGCATCTGGTGGGGAGCGCGCTGATCAGCCTGCTGCCGTGGTTCGTGCTGGCGCTGGGCCTGGGCACGGTGGGCGCGGTGTGGGCCGCCCGGCGCCTGCGGGCCGAGATCCTGAACCTGGAACCCGAGCAGATCGCGGCGCTGGCCCGCCAGCAGCGCGCCGTGCTGGCCGCGCTGCGCGAGGGCGTGCTGGCCGTGGACGGCGGCGGCCTCGTGACGCTCAGCAGCGACCGCGCCGTGACCCTGCTGGGCGGCCAGAGTGCCCCGGCGCCCCTGGCGACCCTCTGGCCCGAACTGGCCCTCCTGACCGCCGGGGGAGCGGCGCGCACCCAGAACCTGGAACTGGCCCTGCGGGGCGAGCCGGTCCTCGTGAACCTCGAACCGCTGGAGGGCGGCGGGTTCGTGGCAGGCTTCCGCGACCGCGCCGAGGCCCTGGCCCTGGCGGAGGAACTCACGCACGCGCGCGGCTTCGTGGACGTCCTGCGCGCCCAGACGCACGAGTACCAGAACCGCCTGCACGTCCTGTCCGGCCTGCTCCAGCTCGGGCGGGGCGAGGAGGCCCTGCGCGTCCTGAACGCCGAGATTCACGCCGACGCGCAGTTCCGGCAGCTGCTGCGCGACGTGCAGGTGCCCCGGCTGGTCGCGCTGCTCGTCGGGAAGCGCGAACGCGCCCAGGAACTCGGCATCGACTTCCAGATCACCGAGGGCAGCCACCTGGGCCCCCACTGGGAACGCCACGCCGACACCCTGGTCAGCGCGGTGGGGAACCTCACCGAGAACGCCTTCGAGGCGCTCGCCGGGCAGCCCGGGCTGGTCACCGTCACGCTGGGCGAGGACCCGGACGGCATGCAGGTCGAGGTGGAGGACAGCGGCCCCGGCGTGCCAGCGGCGCTGCACGACACCCTCTTCGACCGGGGCGCGAGCAGCAAGGGCGAGGGCCGCGGCTACGGTCTGCACGGCGTCTACTCGCGCGTGCAGGGCCTGGGCGGCAGCCTGCGCCACACCCGGCGCGGCCCGCTGACCGTCTTCCAGCTGAGCCTCCCGCAGCCCCTTCCGCACCGCCCCGCCGAACCGGCCGAGGTGACCGCATGAACGCCCGAATCCGCGTGCTGCTCGTCGAGGACGACCTGCGCGTCGCCCGCGTCAACCGCGACCTGCTCGAACGCGACCCCGACGTGCACGTCGTCGGCAGCGCCGCCACCTGCGCGCAGGGCGACGCGCTCGCCCAGGCGCTGAAACCCGACCTGATCCTGCTGGACGTGCACCTGCCCGACGGCAGCGGCCTGGGCCTGCTGCGGCACTGGCGCGCGCACGGCCTGACCACCGACGTGGCCCTGATCACCGCCGCCGACGATGAGGCCAGTGTCCGGCTGGCACTCGCGCACGGCGCGTTCGACTACCTGATCAAGCCGTTTACCGGCGCGCGGCTTCAGGAACTGCTCGCCCGGCACCGTACACGCCGCCTCCCGGGGCCCAGCGCGGCCCGCCTGGACCAGGGCCGCCTCGACCGCCTGCTGGGCCACGGCGCCGCCCCACCTGCCGCCCTGCCGCGAGGCATCGACCCGAACACCCTGGAACGTGTGGTGCTGGCCCTGGGTGCCGCGCAGCACGCCGTGACCGCCGAGGAGATCGGCGAGCAGGTCGGCCTGAGTCGCGTGACCGCGTGGCGGTACCTCGAACACCTCGTGCGCAGCGAGCAGGCCACGCTGGAACACCAGTACGGAAACGCCGGGCGGCCCGTGAAGCTCTACCGCGCCCGCACCCCCTGAGACCGCCCCCGGTGGACCGGCGGGCACAAACCGTTCCAACCAGGTGCAGGCGGCAGGAGAGGTGCCCCGCACGGGGTGACCGAATCGACCGGATTCCGACGGACAGGCATCCCCTTCCCGTGACACCGTGACCCGATCCCGAATCGGCCGCGCTGGGCGCCGACTACACTGGTGACCCGATGCGTTCCGCGCTGCCCACCCTGCTCCTCCTGACCGCCTGCGCGCCCACCCTGACGGTCAACGCCGCCGACACCCCACCCATGAACCTGGGCGGCGCCGCGCCGGACGTCGTGATTCTCAGCGTCGCGGGCCGCTGCGGCGTACCGTGCGCCGCGCCGCGCGACAACTGGGCGTACCTCGGATCACGCGGCACCGTGGACCGCGTCGCCCGCGAATTCCAGGCGGCGGGGCTGCGCGTGCAGGCCGCGAACTACGCCAGCAGCCCCACCGAGCGGTTCGTGTCCGCCCTAACCCGCACCGAGCAGCGCGGGTACGCGGCACTGCTGACCGATCTGGACGCCCTGCGCGCCGCGTGGCCGGGCCCGGACGCCCCGAGGATCGTGCTGCTGGGGCACTCGCAGGGCGTCGTGTGGCTGCACCAGCTGACCCGCGACCGGCCCGACGTGCCCTTCGCGGCGCAGATCGACCTGGACGGCATCTGCCTGGGCTGGAAAACCGACTTCGGGCCGCTCGTTCACGCGACGGACCCGTTCTCTCCTCTGAGCGCCTGTGAGCCCATGACCGTTGCCGGGCGGCGCGTGAACGCCAAGGACGTCGTTTGGCCCAATGTGGCGCGCGGCATCGAGGTCCAGAGTAAGCGCCTGCCCAGGCGCGGGGCCGCCACCGGCTTCGCCGTGAACTACCTGTTCGAAGTCGAAGGCAACGTCCGCCTGGACGGCACCACGCGCGCCCTGACCCGCTTCATCTCCCCCCGCGAGGACCACAGCGCCGTCACGTACCCTGCCAGCGACGCGATGACCTGGGTGGCTGGGCAGCTGCGCGCCCTGACGCTCGAGTGGGCGGCGCAGGCCGCCCGGGGTCCGGCCGGAACGGCGTCCCCCTGACCGTCACCCGGGCTGCGCGGCGGCCAGTTCGTCCAGCCACGCCTGCGCGGCGTGGGCGTCCTGCACGGTCGCGCCCCGCTCGGGCGGGAACCACGCCAGCAGCCCCTGAAGGGCCGCGCCCTGCACCGGCCCCACGCTGAAGATCACCTTGTGATCCCCGTCGTGCAGGTGCAGCAGGGCCGCCGGGGCCCCCTCGCGCACCGTGCCGACCGCCAGCGGCTCGCCCAGCCACACGGCGTCCACCTCGGCGTCATCGGCCGGGTTCAGGGTGCCCGGCAGGCAACCGTAATTCACCGGTGCGGGCCGGGCCTCCACCCGCAGCGGCTCCAGGCGGCCGTCGCGCCACACGAAGCGCTCGCGCTGCCCCGCCGTCCACTCCACGACACCGCGCCACGCCCTCACGGCCTGACCTCGTACAGTTCCACCTGCCGCAGCACCGAGCCGCCGAACGACAGGACCGCCCGGTACGCGCCCTTGTCCGGGGCGCGCAGTTCGAAGGTCGCGGCGCGCTGCGCGGCGTCCAGGTACACGCTGTCGGTGCCGATCGCCTGGGTGCCGTTGAACCACGCCACGCTCAGGAACCCCGGCGTGATGGGGCCGTCCACCTGGGCACGCAGCACCAGCCGCTCGCCGTCGCGGGTCAGGGCCGCGCCGGTCACGCGCGCCGGGAGTTCCGGTTCGATCTGCCCGGGAATCAGCGGCACGAAGTTGTAGCGGCAGCCCGCCAGGGCGGGGCACAGCAGCGCGAGCAGGAGCAGGGAACGCCTCACGCCGTTCATGCTACCCGCCCGCGCTGAGAGTGGTTTCAGGGCAGCCGGTGCGCCTCGATGAAATCGATGACGGCCTGGCGGGTGCCGCCCAGGAACGTCAGGGGCCGCGCCATGGCCGCGATGATCGTGATGTGGTTCAATTTCGGCAGCACGGTGCGCGTGACGGGCACGCCCGCGCGCTTCAGGGCCGCTTCCATGTTCAGCGCGTTCTGCGGGTAGACCGTGTCGTCGTTCTCGGCCACGAGCAGCAGGTGGGGTGGCGCGTCGGCGCGCACGTGCCGGTCGGGCATGACCTCGTCCGGGGTGGCGCCCACCGGGAAGGCCTTCGCGCTGGAGAACTGCCGGAAGTCGTACGAGTACGGCCCGGCCACGCCGATCACGCCGCGGATCGCGCTGACCGGCACGTCCGCCTCCGCGAGCCAGCGGGCGTTGTCCACGACCTCCACGGCGTTGAAGCCCCCGGCCGAGTGGCCCATCACGAACACGTTCTGTGGGTTGCCGCCCAGCGCGCCCGCCTTCTCACGCAGGACCTTCAGCGCCTGCGCGGCGTCCTGCACGTACGAGGGATAGCGGTTCGCCGGGGCCAGGCGGTAACTCATGACCGCCGTGACGTACCCGGCGCGCGCCAGGGACTCCCCGACGAACTTGTGGCCGTCCTTGTCGCCGCTTTCCCACGAGCCGCCGTGGATGAACAGCACCACCGGGGCGCTGCGGGCGTTCTGCGGGGCGTACACGTCCATGACGTTGCGGACGTCCGGGCCGTAGCGGACGTCACTCGTCACGTTCAGGCCGGCGGTGGACACCACGCGGTTCAGGGTGCCCTGCGCGCCGTCGCGGGAGCAGGCGGCCAGCGCCGTCATGAGGAGCAGGGCGCCGGCCCCCAGCAGCGCGGCGCGCGGCATGCGGGAACGGCGGGACGGGGCGGGCGAGGTTCGGGTCATGCGCCCACCCTAGAGTCCCGGCGCCCGGGTGGGTAGCGCGGAGCGCCACAGTCCAGACTTGACCGGCCGTTCATGGACGCGCGGCTACACTCCCCGCCCGCACGCGCACGCTACCCTGCGCGCATGCCCGCCCCCACCGAGCCCGCGCACACCGACGCCCTGATCGTCGGCGCCGGGCCCGCCGCGCTGGCCCTGGCCGCCGGGTTGCGCGCCCGGCACCTGAGCGTCCGGATCGTGGCGCCGCACGCGCCGCAGGCGTTCCCCGCCACGTACGGCGCATGGCTGGACGACCTGCCCGGCTGGGCGCGGGCCTGCGCCGCGCACGTATGGACGGACGTGCGGGTGTACACCGGCCCGCAGCCCACGCCGCTGCTGCGGCCCTACGCCCTGCTGGACAACACCCGCTTCCTGCACGCGCTGCTGGACCGCGCCGGCCCCCTCACCTGGACCGTGGGAACCGTCACGCACGCCGCGCCCGGCCCGGACGGCTGGACCGTGCACACCCGCGAGGGGAAGGACCTGACCGCCCGCTTCGTGGTGGACGCCGCCGGGCACGCAGGCAGCCTGCGCCGCCCCCGGCATCCGGGCGGCGCGGCCCTGCAGACCGCGTACGGCCTGACCGCGCGGTTCGAGCGGCCCCCCAGTGCGCCCGGTGCGATGGTCTGGATGGACTACCGCGCCCCGCACGGCCCGGGCGAGACCCCCACCTTCCTGTACGCCATGCACCTGGGCGGCGACACGTACTTCGTGGAGGAGACCAGCCTGATCGCCCGCCCCGCCCCCACCCGCGCGGCCCTGCGCGTGCGGCTGCACGAGCGCCTGCGCGCCCAGGGCACCCCGCCCGGCGAGATCCTGCACGAGGAATGGGTGGCGTTCCCCATGAACGCGGACGCCCCCGACCCGCACGGGCCGCTGGCCTTTGGCGCCGCCGGGGGCATGGTGCACCCCATCAGTGGCTTTCAGGTGGCGGGCGCCCTGCGCGCCGCGCCCCTGGTGGCCCGCGCCGCGGCGGGCGCCCTGCACACCGGGCGTGACCCGCACGCGGCGGCCTGGGCGGCCCTGTGGCCCCCCGAACGCCGCGCCGCGCGCGAGGTTCACCTGCTGGGCGTGCAGGCCCTGCTGACCCTGCCCCCGGATCAGCTCGCACCGTTCTTCCGGGCGTTCTTCGCGCTGCCGCCCGCCGCGTGGCACGCGTTCCTCGACCCGGACACGCCGCCGGGCGCACTGGCCCGCACGATGCTGCGCCTCTTCACGGCGCTGCCGAACCGCACCCGGCTGCCGCTGGCCCGCGCGGCCCTCGCGACGCCAGGGGTCAGTGGGCGCGCGCTGCGCTCGGCCATGAACGCCCCTACAGCCTCCGCCCATCCGGGCCCGGTCCCGGCGCGGCAGGCTGGAGGCATGAGCGACGATACCCGCACCGACCATGACACGCCGACCGAGAACGCCGTCCTGAACCACGAGGACCTGAACCAGACCGGGACGATCGAGAGCGGCATGCAGGGCGCCACCGGCAACGCCGACGCGAACGGCCTCGACCCCGACGTGGACCTCGGCGAACGCGTGGAGGAACTCCGCGAGAACCTCCGCCCGCTGACCGAACAGCAGTAAACCTGCTCGCGGAATCAGGGGGGTGGCCAGCAGTCGGGGCCGCCCCCCGGTGCGGCGCCCCTATACTCGCCGCATGTCCCTCCTCGACATGATCGGGCCCGTCATGATCGGCCCCAGCAGCAGCCACACCGCCGGGGCCTGCCGCCTGGGGCTGGTCGCGCACCACCTGCTGGGCGAACCGCCCCGCGCGGCCCGCATCGGCCTGCACGCCTCGTTCGCGAAGACCGGGCGCGGGCACGGCACGCATCTGGCACTGATCGCGGGCCTGCTGGGCATGCGGCCCGACGATCAGCGCCTGCCCGCCGCGTTCGAGGAAGCGCAGGCGCAGGGCCTGACCTTCGAGTTCCACGACGCGGACCTGGGCGACGTGCACCCCAACACCGCGCTGATCGAGGTGAGCGGCGACTCGCAGCGGGTCACGGTGCAGGGCAGCAGCACGGGCGGCGGCGTGATCCTCGTCACGCACGTGCAGGGCCTGGGTGTGAACTTCAGCGGCGCGAGCCCCACCCTGGTCCTGCGCTACACCGACGCGGTCGGGATGATCGCCCGCATCGCCACGACCATCGCGGCGGACGGCGTGAACATCGCCACGCTGACCTGCACCCGCCAGACGCGCGGCGGTCAGGCGCTGCTGGCGGTGGAACTCGACCAGCCCCTGAGCCCCGAGGCGCAGGCGTTCCTGGCCCGCTGGGCGGACGTGAACTGGCTGCGGATGCTGCCCAAACTCATGGACGGCTGACCCGGGGGGCTCAGCCGTCCTGGCCCCAATCAGCGGCTGGCGTCCACCCGCGCGAGTTCCGCCGTGATCGCCGCGTCCAGCTGAGGGAACACCTCCGGCCACGGCTGGTTCAGGCTGGCCCCGGCGGCAGGCACGTGCCCGCCGCCGCCGAGCGTCACGGCGATGTTCTGCGCGCTGACGCCCGCGCGGGAGCGCAGGGACAGCTTCACGCGCTCCCCGAAGTCCTTGACCATCACGGCCAGCTGCGAACCCTCGGCATTGCGGAGCATGCCCACGTAATTCTCGACGTCCTCCCAGGCCGACCCGGCGCGCTCCAGCATCGCCTCGTCCACCCGGGCGAGCACCACGCGCCCGCCGTGCAGGAATTCCAGGCTGCCCAGCACCTCGCGCAGCAGCGTGTAGTACGTGCGGGGATTCTGGCCCAGCTGGTCACTGATCCAGCCCAGGCGGGCGCCCGCCTCGCGCAGCCGCGCGGCAGTGCGGAACGCGCCGGGCGTGACCGAATCGAACCGGAACGAGCCGGTGTCCGTCACGAGACCCAGCATCAGCGGCGTGGCGATCTCCTCGGTCCACTCGGCGCCCAGCAGGTCGATCAGGTCCGCGACCATCACGGCCGCCGCCGGTTGCGAGGGGTCCACGGCGTGCGCGTCGGCGCGCCGGGCGTTCGTGCCGTGGTGGTCCACGTTCACGACCGGACCGGTGAACACGCTCAGGTCCGCGCCGCCCACCCGGACGTGATCGTTGTTGTCCACGTCCAGCACGGCCGCCAGCGCCCCGGCGGGCCACTCGGTCAGGCGCCCCCCTTCGGCCAGTTCGCCGGGGCGGGGCATGAACGCCAGGAAGCGCGGGACCTGCATGGGCGCGATCACCTCGCGGCCCAGGCTGCGCAGCGCGCGCGTCAGGCCGAGCACGCTGCCCAGCGCGTCCCCGTCCGGATTCTCGTGCGAGAGGACCACGATCGGTCCGGAGTGGTCCAGCAGGGCGCGGGCGACCGCCGCGAGGTCAGAGGTGGGGGAGAGGTCCGTCATCCCTCAACTATAGGTGGCGCAGGCGATCCTGGCCGCCGCGAGGCCAGAGAAGCGCGCCACCCGGGCGGCTCTCGGGTGGCGCGGCGGGGGCATGCGGATCAGCTCGCGGGGGTCTTGCGGCTGCGGGTGGTCTTTGCGGGCGCTGGCGCCGGAGCGGGCGCCACTGCGGCGAGTTCCGGCACGATCGCCGAGAGGTCCTCGTGCGTGATCGGGCGTTCCTGCGCGCCGAACCCGGTCGCGGCCAGCGCCCCGGCGGCGTTCGCGGCGCGCGCCGCCCCGCCGATCCCCGCCCCGGCCAGGATCGCGTGCGCGAACACCGCCGTGAAGGTGTCCCCGGCACCCGTGGAATCCACGACCTTCCCGGCGGGCCGGTAGGCGTCCACGAGTTCGGTGTCCTCGGGCGTCCAGGTGATCGAGCCCATCTTGCCGACCTTCACCACGACCCGCCGCGCGCCCGCCTTGCCCAGCTGCGCGAGCGCCGCGCTGATCGAACTCGTGCCGGTCAGCGCCTGAAGTTCGTGCTGGTTGAGCATCAGGTAATCCGCGCCCACCACGTCGTTCAGCAGGGAGGTACCGGCCTTGTTCACCGCGCCGGTGCCCAGGTCGATGAACACGGGCACCGGGGTCTTCGCGCCGCGCGCCGCCTCGATGGCCGCGAGGCTGTACTCCCGCTGCGGTCCCTCGGTCAGGGCGTACGCATTGATGATCAGCGCGTCGGCGGCCTCGACGTCCTTCTTCCTGAACCCGGCGGGGTCCAGCTGGCGGTTGGCGGCCCCGTCGCTGATCATGGCGCGCTCGCCGTCCCTGGTCTGCATGACCGTGATGGTGCTCGTGATGAGGGCCGCGTCGCGCTGGATGGCGGCCTCGCTGACGCCGCTCTCGCGCACGCGGCTCAGGGCGTACTCCGCGAAGGGGTCGTCCCCGACGCGCGCGGCGAGGGTCACGGCGTGCCCCAGTCGGGCCAGGGTGACGCTCATGGTGCCGCCGGCCCCGCCGGGTTTCATGCTGGCCTGCTGCGGCGTGACTTCCTCGCCGGGTTCCGGCAGGCGTTCGAGGTGGTAGAGGTGATCGACGGTCACGTCACCGATGATGTAGAACTTCACAGAGACTTCCTCCGGGGTGCCGGTCGCGGCGGCCCTGAATGTTGACTGGGGGGGTGATTCTTGCTCGCGGTTACCGTATCACGCCCAGTTTGACGGCCATGTCACGCAGGTCACCCAGGGACACGTCCTCGGCGCGCACGTCCGCGCGCAGGCCGACCGCCTCCAGCGCCGCGTCGATCGCCTCGCCGTCCATGCCGGTCAGGCGCAGGTTGTTGCGCAGCGTCTTGCGGCGGTGGTGCAGCGCCGTCTCCACGAACGACAGGAATTCCTGCTCGGGCGCCGGGCGGCTGCGGTCGAAGTCC
This sequence comes from Deinococcus soli (ex Cha et al. 2016), assembly GCF_001007995.1. Classification (NCBI taxonomy): domain Bacteria; kingdom Thermotogati; phylum Deinococcota; class Deinococci; order Deinococcales; family Deinococcaceae; genus Deinococcus; species Deinococcus soli (ex Cha et al. 2016). The sequence goes on from NZ_CP011389.1 coordinate 3,190,012, forward strand.
AGGCGGATCACGGCGCTCGTGACGTCCGGGGCGGGCAGGAACGCGCCCTTGGGCACGTCCCGCACGTGCTGCACGCTGCCGTACAGCGCGGCAATGGCGCTCAGGAAACCGTAGTTCTCCTCGCCGGGCCGCGCGGCGAGGCGCTGCCCGACCTCCTTCTGCACGAGCACCGTCGCGGACACGATCCCCGGCGCGCGCATGAAGCGCGACAGCAGCAGCCCCGTGATGTAGTACGGCAGGTTCGCGATCACCCGCGTGCCCGCAGGCAGCGTGGCGTAGTCGAAGTCCAGCGCGTCGCCCCACACGACCTGCACGTCCAGGCCGTCCAGCGTCTCGGCCAGCACGGGCCGCAGCCGCTCGTCCTTTTCCAGCGTCGTGACCTGCGCGCCCCGGGACGCGATCTCGCGCGTCAGGACGCCCAAGCCCGGGCCGATCTCCAGCACGGGCACGCCGGGCGCGGCGCCGCCCGCCTCGGCGATGGCGCGCAGGATGTTCCCGTCGATCAGGAAGTTCTGCCCGAGGCTCTTGGTGGGTTTCAGGCCGTGCCGGTCGAGCAGGTCCCGCACGCGCGCCGGGGAGTACAGCGGCGAGGCGCTCAGGTCCCGCTCCTCGTGGTCGGCGGCGAGGCGGCGGTCGGGGCCGCGCCGGTCGGACGGGCGGCGGTCGGCGGTGCGGGCGGGTCTGCGGGAGTCTCTGGGCATGTGGGGACGGCCCTCCGGGGCCAGGAAGTGAGGGGCAGCGTGTGGGCGGGACAACGGTGAGCGCCGCTGTGGGCGCGCCGGGAACACGTCAGTATACTCACGGGGTGAGTTTCCGTTCCGGGCTGTTCCCCTGCCGCGCTCCCCACCGAGGCACGCCGTGACCGCCGGTACGCCGCCCGCCCCACCGGCCGCCCCGGCCACGCTGGGCGACCTGATCCGCGCCGGGGAGTGGCGCCGCGCCGCCGCGACCGCCAACGTGCTGGGCGAGAGTGCCGACCTCGTGGACGCCCTGCAGACGCTGCGGGTCGTGCAGGACGAGATCCGCGCCCGCCGGTACCCCGCCGCGCGCCAGCAGCTCGCCGCGTACCGCGAGGCGGCCGGCACGCTCACGCATCCGCTGGCGGGTGACCTGCGCCTGTACGTCCACCCCGATGAGGTCTCGCGGGCCCTTGACGCGCTGGAGGCGCAGCGCCGCACGGACGACCCGGCCGCATTGCGCGCGGCGCTGGAGGGTGCGCTGGCGCAGCCCCTGACCCGCGCCGAGGCGCTGAACGCCCTGGGCGTCCTGCACGCCATGCTGGGCGACGAGGCGCAGGCCCGCGAGGCCCTGACCGCCGCGCGCGAGGCCGACCCGGGGCACTACCGCGCCCTGACGAACCTGGGCAACCTGGACATGGAGGCCGGACGCTTCGCCGAGGCCGAGGCGATCTACCGCGAGGTGCTGACCCTGGCCCCCGAGTACGACGGCGGGCACCACAACCTCGGGGTGGCGGTGCGCCGCCAGGGTCGCGTGGCGGAGGGCGTGCGGCACATCCGCCAGGGCCAGCGGCTGTCCATGAAACGCTCCCGCGAGGACACCCGCGCCGAGGCGAAGGAGCAGCTGAGCCGCACGCCGGGCCTGAAGTACCTGCGCTTTCTGCTGCTCGCCGCCGCCGCGCTGATCATCTTCCTGGCGCTGCGCGGCGCGGGCGGCTGAGCGGTCCGCCCATGAGCGCCGCGGTCCTCACCCCGGACGCTGTGCGCGCCATCGACGGGCGCCTGGAGCGCGCGGGCCTGCTCGACCCGGCCATGGAGATTGCCGGGCTGGCCGTCGCGCGGGCCGTGCAGGAACGCTGGCCGTCCGGGCGGGTGCTGCTGCTCGCGGGCGGCGGCGCGAACGGCGGGGACGCGCTGGTCGCCGCGCGCCACCTGCTCGCCGCGGGGCGGGAGGTGACGGTCCTGGCCCGCCCCGCCACGCACCCCCTGACCCGCCTGAACCGCCGCCGCCTGCGCGCGGTGGGCGGCGAGGTCCGGCCCCTGACCCCGGCCACGTTGGGCCGCGCCGCGCGGGACGCCGCCGTGCTCGTGGATGGCCTGCTCGGCACCGGCTTCCGGCCCCCCCTGCGGGACGACCTCGCCCGCGTGATCGGCGCGCTGAACGCCGCCCGGACGCGCGACCTGAACGTGCTCGCCATCGACCTGCCCAGCGGCCTGGACGCCACGCGCGCCGACGTTCCCGGCGCGGCGGTGCACGCCGACGTCACCGTCACGTTCATCGGCCCGAAACCCGCCCAGCTGTTCGGGGACGCCGCCGCGCAGTGCGGCGAGGTGCGGACTGTCCCCCTGCCCGTCCCCGCTGCGTGGATTCAGGACGTGCAGGTCGCCGCTCGCCCGGACGACGCCACCCTGGGCGCGCTGCTGCCGGTCCGGACCGCGTCGGCGCACAAGGGCACGGCCGGGCGCGTCTGGATCGTCGGCGGGCACCCGGGCACGGTCGGCGCGCCCGCCCTGGCCGGACTGGGCGCGCTGCGCGCTGGGGCGGGACTCGTCACGGTCCACTCCGCGGCGGACGTGCCGCTCGTGACGCCGGAACTCATGGCGCAGCGTCACGCCGACCTGCGCACCTTCCTGACCAGCACGGGCCTGACCGGCACGGGCGCGCGCCCGGACGCCGTCGCGATCGGCATGGGCCTGGGACCCGAAGCCCCGGCGCTGGCGCGCGAGGTGCTGGACTGGGAGATCCCCACCGTGCTCGATGCCGACGCCCTCCAGCCCGACCTGTGCGGGTACGGGCACGACCGCTGCGTGTGGACCCCGCACCCCGGTGAGGCTGCCCGCGTGCTGGGCGTCCCCACCCCCGAGGTCACCCGCGACCCGCTGTCCGCGGCCCGCGCCCTCCAGGACCGCCTGGGTGGCGTGGTCGTCCTGAAGGGCGGCCCCAGCGTCGTCGCGCGCGCGGGTGACCTGAGCGTCGCGCGTGGGGGTCACCCGGGCATGGCGAGCGCCGGCATGGGCGACACCCTCTGCGGCATCCTCGCGGCGCTGCTCGCGCAGGGCCTGGACCCCTGGGACGCCGCGCGCGCTGGGGTGCGCCTGCACGCCCGCGCCGGAGAGATCGCCGCTGTCCGCTTCGGCTACGGCCTGGGCGCCACCGATGTCGCGCACGACCTGGGCCGAGCCTGGGCCGACCTGCGTGCGGCGCCCCTGACGGGTGTATATGCCGGTGTGTGAATCTCCGCACCGGGCGCTGACACCAAGGTGATACGGTGACCGCATCCATGCAAGGTCTGCTCAGCGATGTGCCCCTGATGGGCGTCCTGGAACTCATCCACACCACCCGGCAGACGGGCGTCCTCGACGTGCAGTCCGACGTGCCGTTCACGGTCGCGTTCATGAACGGCGAGGTCATCTCCGGGGGTATCCTCGACTGGATGGGCACCGAGGCCATCCAGGCCAGCCCGATCCTCGCGGAATCCGGCACGTTCCGCTTCGAGCCGCGCGGCGTGACCGGCGCGCCGCTGGCCCCTTACGGGCACTTCTCGACCGACTGGGCCCGCATCAGCGACGAGTGGGATCAGGTGTGCGCCGTGATCGGCAGTCCCAGTCAGGTGTTCCAGGGCCGCGTGCCGCTGTTCGACGAGCCCACGGGCCGCTCGATCCGCGCGGTGGCGCGCGAGGTGGACCTCCCGCTGTTCGAGGTCGCGCAGACCGTCGTGCAGGCCGTCCGCGAGGGCAAACTCACCCCGACGGGCCGCTTCGAGTGGGCGCGGTTGAAACTGCAGCCGGCCGGTCAGCGGGCCGCGCTGCACCCGGTCGCGCGCCTGCTGGACGGCTCACGCACGCTGAACGACGCCGTCGAGTCCGGCAGCAGCGTCACCGACGTCCGCGAGTACCTGCTGGGCGAACTGCGCCTGGGTCTGCGTTTCGCGGGCAGCGGCTGGGTCATGCGGGACCTCGTGTGGGAACACCGGCACCTGCCCCCTGCCTGAGCGAGCCCACCTGACAGCGTGAACGGAGTGGCCGCCTGACCCTGCGGCCAGCGGAAAGGTGGGCCCGGTGCCGTAGAATGCCCGGCATGCTGTTTCTCTCGGCCCTGCTGCTGATCGTGGCGTTCCTGACGGGCAGCGCGCCGCTCGGGCACGCCGTCCTGTCCCGCGCGGGCGTGAACGTCCGCGTCAACAACCCGCACAACCTGGGCGTCGAGAACGTCCTGTACCGCGTCGGCCCGCAGCTGGCGGCCGTCACGGCCCTGCTGGACGCCGCCAAGGGCCTCCTGGCGGTGCTGATGGCCGCCAGCCTGGGCCAGCCGGAGGTGACGGTCATGGCCGCGCTCGCCGCGTACCTGGGGCACCTGAACCCGCCGCGCGCGCTCTACGGGGACACGCCGCCGCGCGGGCGGGGCAACCTCGTGCTGCTGGGCGTGCTGGCCGGACTGGCCGTCACGGGCGCGCTGCCACTGTGGGTGTGCGCGCTGCCCGTCCTGGTGTACGCCGCCGTGGCCGGATTCTTCGGGTTCGTGAGCGCCGCGACCCTGGCGGGCCTGCTGGCGTTCACGCTGGCGGTCGCCACCCTGCCGCTGGGCCCCGCGGCGAAACTGGCCGCGCTGGGCCTGCTCGTCGCCGCGACGTGGCGCTTCAAGGAGAACATCGGCCGGATGCTCGACGGGACCGAACCGCGCCTGGGCGAGGCCGTGCCCCTGGCCGGGCGGCGCAGTGACGAGGTCGTCGCGGCGTTCATGATCCACCCCATGAACCTGGAGAACTTCTGGAGTGCGCGGCGTTTCGCGTGGCTGCGGCCCCTGGTGGAAAAGGGCATCGTCAGCGAGCGCAGCGTGCGCCAGATGGCCGACAGCCTGCGCCCCATGAAGATCGGGGAACTGCACGGCATCCGCACCGTGGACGGCAAGAGCATCCGCTGCTACCTGCTGTCCAGCCCGCTGCTGCCCGACGTGTTCCGCGACAACCCGGACCTCGCCACCCGCCGCGCCATCGAGGGCGCGCGCCTCGCGCAGGAACTCGGCGCGGAGGTCTTCGGTCTGGGCGCGTTCTGGAGTGTCGTGGGCAACAAGGGCATCGACGTGCAGGCCGCGGTGCCGGAACTGACCATCACGAACGGCGGGGCGTACACGTCCGGCACCATCAAGGCCGCCATTCCCGGCATCCTGGAGCACTTCGCCGCCGAGGGCCGCGACCTGAAGCACGCGACCGCCGCCGTGGTCGGCGCGAACGGCGTGGTGGCGTTCGGCATTGCGCGGACCATCGCGCCGCAGGTGGCGAAACTGATCATGATCGGCCGCGACGCCGAGCGGCTCGAACGCACCGCCGCCACCCTGCGCCGCGCCGCGAAGGACACCGAAATCATCGCCACCACCAGCTACGACACCCTGAAAGACGCCGACCTGATCTTCACGGCCACCAGCGACCCGAACCCCGTGATCTTCCCGCAGCACGTCAAGCCCGGCGCGTGGATCTTCGACGAGGGCCGCCCCGCCGACGTGGACGAGAGCGTGCAGGCCATTCCCGGCGTGCGCGTCATCCCCGGCGGCGTCGTGCGGCCCCCCGGCGGCATGACGAGCAACATCGACCTGCAGTTCGGAGAGGGCCAGGTGCCCGCTTGCCTCGCCGAGACGCTGATCATCGCCGCGACCGGCGAGCACCACCGCAAGAGCCTCGGTCAGCAGACCCTCACGGAGAACATCAACTTCTTCGTCGATCAGGCCGAGAAACTGGGCTTCCAGGTCGTGGACTGACCCCCCTTCAACGGGTTCAGCGGGGCGCGCGGTGACGGCGCCCCTCCGTCTGGTCTGGGGCGGGTCTCTCAAGGGTCTGTTCAGGTCTCTCATGCAGATGCGCTGGTGGTCACGGCGTGCGGGCACTAGCCTGCCGGGCAGATGCGCGCCGTCCTCCTGCTCCTTGCCCTGTTGTTGCCTGCCGGGGCGCACGCGGCGCGCCTCCCGCTGTTCCTCGGCCCGGCCGCGCCGCCCGTCACGCCCGCGCCGCAGGTGTGCGCCCCGCCGGACGCGCCACTGGAACGGGTGCTGTGGACCCTGGACCGCGCCCGGGGCGGCCCGGACCTGAGCTGCGGGAACGAGGTGCTGGGTTTCGTCCGCACGCCCCGCGACCTGGACAGCCCGCAGGACGCCTATCAGGTACTTGCTGACGAGATGCAGGCCGCGCGCGCCGAGGTGCTGCTGACCAGCATGGAATGGGAGAGCGACCCCGGACGGCCCGGCGCCGTGTTCGTGCAGGCCTCCCGCGACCTGTACCGCCGCGTGCAGGCCGACCCCGCCGCGTACCCGCAGGGCATGACCGTCCGCGTGCTGCTGGGTAACTACCCGCAGCTGAGCGACCCGGCGGGCACCGCCCAGGTGCTGGGGCTCGCCCGCGCCCTGCGGCAGGCGGGCGTGCCCCTGAGAGATGCCCGCGTGGGCTGGACGGTCACGCTGCTGAACTACGCGTACCTGCCGCACAGTCACGTGAAGCTTCACGTGATCGACGGCCAGGCCCTGACGGTCAGCGGCTACAACTTCACCGGGTGGCACCTGCCGCTGGGTGGATCCGGGGGGCTGGCCCTGCACGACACCGGTCTGCGGGTGCGTGGCCCGGCCGCGCAGGAGGGCGTGGCGGCCTTCGACGATCTGTGGCGGCACAGTGACGAGCTGCGCTGCCCGGACGACGTGGCTCCTGGGGACGTGGCCGCGCGCTGCACCCTGGTCGCGCCGCAGCCGCCGTCACACCCGGGCCTGGCGGCCCGAGCGGTCACGGCCGGACCGGACCGGGCTTTCCTGCTGTACCGCCGCACCGCCGGGGAAGACTTCGCAGACCGCGCGCACCTCGCCCTGATCGGTGCGGCGCGGCAGAGCATCGACCTGATGCAGGCGGACTTCAGCCCGGGGCTGGACTGCTGGTTCGGGTACCTGAACCCCGACTCCTGCACCCTGGACCGGCTGCCGGTCTACTTCCCGGCGCTGCTGGCCGCGATGGAGCGCGGCGTGCACGTGCGGCTACTGGTCGTGGATTACGGCTTCGGGCGACCAGCCAACCGCACCGGCGTGGCCCTGATGCGACGTGAACTGCGCCGCCGTGGGCTGGACGACCGCTTCGAGGCGCGTTACAGCACCTTCAGGTTGCACAGCAAGGTCATGACCGTGGATCACGCGCTGGTCGTGGCGGGCAGCATGAACTTCCACTTCAGCGCGTGGGGCAGCGCCGGACTGGCCGAGGCGGCCCTGGCGACCGGAAACGTGAACGCCGTGGCGGCGCAGCAGCGCAGTTTCGAGAAGGCCTGGACGACCAGCAGTGTTGCGGTGCCGGCCGAGTCCTGGCTGGCCCGGATCACCCGCACGGCCCCCTGAGGCCCGATGGCATCGGTTCCTGCGTCCGGTCAGTACGGGGCGTGACGGCCCACGCGGCCGTCCCACCGGCGGGGCAGGGCGGGGGGTTCAGGCGTGGTCGGCACACTGGTGGGCGTTCCCGGGCGGGTCAGGGCGGCGGCGTACGTCCCGATCACGTCGCCCACTGGATGCAGGATGAAGGTGTGGCGTGGTGTGCAGCGGATATGCGCCAGGGCATGCTGGGCGCTGGGGGCTTCCACGAGGTCGGCGCGGAGGGCGTCGGGCGTGCAGGCGGGCGTGGGTGTGCCCAGCACCTGACTCAGGTCCGGGTGGCGCTGACCGACCACCACGATCTGGTAGCCGTCCCTGACCGCGAGAGTGATGAGTTTGGCCTGCATGGTGGGGGAGAGGTGGGCGGCGCGACAGACGAGAACTGACTGGGAGACGTTGAAGGGGTGCACGAAGGCAGCGACTGTCATGGGCTGAGGGTCAGTGTAGAACTGGCCTCATGAAGGTGCCGATAAGGTTTTTCACGGATGGGGGGCAGAGCACCCCCGGAGAGGTACAGACTGACTTGACTCGCTGACTGTTGCCTGATAAGCGGATGTTCCCCCGAACCGGCGCGCGGGCGCACGGTTTCCGGCTGGGCCGCGTTCTAGACTGTGCGACATGATCGAGCGGATTCATCTGGCCAAACCCCGCGGCTTCTGCGCGGGCGTCGTGATGGCCATTCAGGCGGTCGAGAAGGCCGCGCAGACCGAAGCGAAACCGGTGACGGTGTACCACTCCATCGTGCACAACCACACGGTCGTGGACCGGCTGGAATCCGGCTACGGCGTGCATTTCGTGGAGGATCTGGACAGCGTGGACGCCCTGCCGCAGGGGGGCGAGACCGTCGTGTTCAGCGCGCACGGAATCAGTCCCGCCGTGCGTGAGCGGGCGCGGGCGCTGGGCCTGGCGACCATCGACGCGACCTGCCCCCTGGTCACGAAGGTGCACACCGAGGCCAAGAAGTACGCGCGTGAGGGCTACACGATCCTGCTGATCGGCGACAGTGCCCGCCACCAGGAGGTCATCGGCACGTGTGGTGAGGCGCCCGAGGCGACCATCGTGGTGGGCGTGCTCGGCAAGACCGGCGAGGGACTGGCCGATCCGCACACGGTGCAGGTGCCGGACGAGGGGAAACTGGTGGTGCTGACGCAGACGACCCTCAGCGTGGACGACACCCGGCGCACCATCGAGATCCTCAGGGGGCGCTTCCCGGCGCTGGTGGTGCCGCCCAGCGAGGACCTGTGCTACGCCACGAAGAACCGCCAGGACGCCGTGAAGGCGATCGCGCCGCACGTGGACCTGTTCCTGGTCCTGACGAGCACGCACAGCAGCAACGGCATGAGGTTGCTGGAACTCGCCGAGGCCGAGTGCGGCCGCTCGATGCGGCTGGAGACGGCGGCGGACCTCGCAGGCGTGGACTTCACGGGCGTGCGGTCGGTGGGCATCACGAGTGCGGCGAGCACCCCGGACGATCTGGTGCAGGCGGTCGTGGCGCACTTCCGCGCGCTGAACCCGGCCCTGGAGGTCGTCGAGGAGGGCGAGTGGGAGAACATCGAGTTCCGCGAGCCGAGGAAGATCCTCCCCACCCAGGCGCTGCCGCGCACCATGCAGTAGGTGCCGGCCGACCTACCGGGCGTGGTGGCGCTGCTGCTGCGCCTCGCCCTGGCGTGGCAGGTCGTGTGGGGACTGGTGGCCTTCGTGGCGATGGCGCGCGACAAGGGGCTGGCAGCCGAAGCAGGCCGCACCCGCATTCCCGAGCGTCAGCTGCACGCCCTGGAAGCGCGGGGCGGCTGGCTGGGGTCGTGGCTGGGGCAGCGCCTCTTCCGGCACAAGACACGCAAGGTGGCGTACCAGCGGGTCTTCCGCCGGATCGCGCTGGCGTGGGCGCTGGCCGACGTCCTGATGGTGACGGGCCTGATCCTCCTGCCCGTCGTTGTCAATTGATAAGAGTTTGACCCTTCTTCCTGTCATGCGCTAGGATGGCGGGCATGATTGTTGTGAAGGTCGGCGGAAGCGCCGGAATCGACTACGACGCCGTCTGCGCCGACATCGCCGCCCGCTGGAAGAACGGGGAACGCCTGATCCTCGTCCACGGGGGCAGCGGCGAGACCAACCGCGTCGCCGAAGCCCTGGGTCACCCACCAAAATTCGTCACCAGCCCCAGCGGGTACACCTCCCGCTTCACGGACCGCCAGACCCTGGAGATCTTCGAGATGGTGTACTGCGGCAAGATGAACAAGGGCATCGTCGAACGCCTCCAGCGGCTCGGCGTGAACGCCGTCGGCCTCAGCGGCCTGGATGGGCGCATCTTCGAGGGCAAACACAAGGACTCCGTCCGCTCCGTCGAGAACGGCAAGGTGAAGGTCCTGCGCGGCGACCACACCGGCACCGTCGAACGCGTGAACACCCACCTGATCGACCTCCTGCTCGCCGGGGGGTACCTGCCGGTCCTCACGCCGCCCGCCAGTTCCTACGACGGCGTGGCGATCAACGTGGACGGCGACCGCGCCGCCGCCGCCCTGGCCGTCGCCCTGAAGGCCGACGCGCTGCTGCTGCTGTCGAACGTGCCCGGCCTGCTGCGCGCCTACCCCGACGAGAGCAGCCTGATCCGCGAGATTCCCGCCGCGGACGTCGAGAACTACCTGGAGTTCGCGCAGGACCGCATGAAGAAGAAGGTCCTCGGTGCCGCCGAGGCGGTGCAGGGCGGCGTCCGGCGCGTCATCTTCGGGGACGCCCGCCACGGCCAGCCGGTCAGCGCCGCGCTCGGCGGCCAGGGCACCGTCGTCTCCTGACCCTCACCGGGCAGGGAAGGACCGCGTGCGCTATGCTGACCCGCTCATGCTGTCGCCCGCAGACCTCCTCACCTTCCTGAACGAACGCGGCGGCCGCGAATACCGCGTGCAGGCCCTGCTGCACACCGGTCGGGGCCGCAAGGCCGCCGTGCGCGAACTCGGCGAGTACTCGCTCACCGCGCGCGGCGAGACCGTGCAGGCCACCGGCCCCAGCGGTCAGACCCGCGACCTCACGCACACGGACTTCCTCAGCGTGTTCGGCAGCTACACCTTCGGGCCCGCGCAGCCCACCGGGCGCCTGACCGACCTGGGCCCGCTGTTCAGCTGACCCGGCCAGTCCCCCGGTAGCAGTGCCGGGTGCGCGGTAGGCTGCGTCCGTGACCTTCCAGCCTGAATACCCGAGTGTCCGTCGCCCCGTGTACGCCCGGCGCGGCATGGTCGCCACCAGCCAGCCCCTCGCCGCGCAGGCGGGCCTGAGCGTGTTGCAGCAGGGCGGGAACGCCGTGGACGCCGCGATCGCCACTGCCGCGGCGCTGACGGTCGTGGAACCCACCAGCAACGGCATCGGCGGGGACCTGTTCGCACTCGTGTGGGCGGGCGGGGAACTGCACGGCCTGAACGCCAGCGGCGCCGCGCCCGCCGCCCTGAGCCTGGACGCCCTGCGGGAGCGGCATGCCGGAGAGATGCCCCGCCACGGCTGGACCCCTGTGACCGTCCCCGGCGCGGTGCGCGGCTGGGCCGACCTGCACGCCCGCTTCGGACGGCTGGACTTCGCGCAGGTGCTCGCCCCGGCCATCTCGTACGCACGGGACGGCTACCCGCTGTCCCCGGTGCTCGCCGCGAACTGGGCGCGGGCGACCGGCATCTACCGCCGCCTGAACCTGCCCGAGATGGCCGAATGGTTCCGCACCTTCGCGCCGGACGGGTTCACGCCCGCGCCCGGCGCGCTGTGGCGCAGCGAGGGCCACGCCCGCACCCTGGAACAGATCGCCGCGACGCACGGCGAGGCGTTCTACTCCGGTGAACTGGCCGGGCAGATCGACGCGCACGCCCGCGCGCAGGGTGGCCTGCTGACCGGCGCGGACCTCGCCGGGCACGCCAGCGAGTGGGTCATGCCCATCCACACCGACCTGCACGGGCACCGTGTGTACGAGATCCCGCCGAACGGGCAGGGCATCGCCGCGCTGATCGCCCTGAACGTCCTGCGGGGCGTGCCGCTGCCCGAGCGCCGCGACGACCCCCGGGGCCTGCACCTGCAGATCGAGGCGATGAAACGCGGTTTCCACGACGCGCACACCTTCGTCGCCGACCCGCGCCACACCCCGGTGGACGTCGCGCACCTGCTGTCCGGCGCGAACGCCGACGCGCACCGCGCCCACCTGGGGGACAGGGCGCACGACCCGCGCACCCGCGCGCCCAGCACCGGCGGCACCGTGTACCTCGCCACTGCCGACGAGGAGGGGCAGATGGTCAGCCTGATCCAGAGCAACTACATGGGCTTCGGCAGCGGCATCGTCGTGCCCGGCACCGGCATCGCCCTGCACAACCGCGGGCATAACTTCCACACCGACCCCGCCCACCCCAACGCGCTGGCGCCCGGCAAGCGCCCGTATCACACCATCATCCCCGGCTTCCTGGGCCGCGCGGACGGCACCCCGGTCGGGCCGTTCGGTGTGATGGGCGGCTTCATGCAGCCGCAGGGGCACCTGCAGGTCGTGCTGAACACCGCGCTGTACGGCATGAACCCGCAGCAGGCGCTGGACGCCCCGCGCTGGCAGTGGCTGGACGGCACCCGCGTGGAGGTGGAACACGCGCTGGGCGGCACCCTGGCCCGCGAACTGACCCGCCTGGGCCACTCCGTCAGCGTGCAACTCGACCCCGGCGCGTTCGGACGCGGGCAGATGATCCGCCGCGACCCCGCCACGGGCGTGCTGGAGGGCGGCACTGAGACCCGCACTGACGGCCACATCGCCGTCTGGTGAGGGCCGTCCCGGCGGGGCCGCCCGCTGAGGCCCGCGCGGACGATGGTGTGAGATTCCTCACCGCCCGCGCGGTTCACTTCCCTACAATTCAGCGGATGTCCGTGCCGTCCTCTCCCCGCGCCACCCGCGCGCCCTCGTGGCGGCGCGTGCTGCTGCTGCTCCTGAGCGTCCTGCTGTTCCTGACCGCCGCCGCACTGGGCCTGCTCGCGCTGGGCCTGTTCTCGTCACTCGCCGCGAACGGCCCGCTGTGGCTGCGCTCGCTGGGCGTCCTGGGTGCCGGGGCGGTCCAGGGGACCGGACTGGGCCGCCTGAGCGGGGTGGCGCAGGCGTTCACGCTGGTGCTCCTCACCAGCCTGACCGCGGGGCTAGCAGCCTTCGTGAAACCGCGCGCCTGAGCGCCCCCAGCGCATGAGGACGCATTTATCCAGGCCTCATGGCGCATGCTAGGATTGGGGAGTTTTGGACCGGAGGCGAGTGTGAGGCTGTCAGAAGACATCGGAATTGACCTTGGAACGGCGACGTTCCTGATTTACAGCAAGAGCCGCGGCCTGGTGCTGCAGGAACCCAGCGTGATCGCCATGGCCCGCGACAGTAAGCAGGTCAAGGCCGTCGGTGAGGAGGCGTACCGGATGATCGGCCGCACGCCCGGCGGGATCGTCGCCGTGCGCCCCATCAAGGACGGCGTGATCGCCGACGAGGGCCTCACCGAGAAGATGATCAGCATGTTCCTGCAGAAGGTGCAGGGCGGCGCCGGGCGCCTGCTGGGCTTCAAACCGCAGCTGATGGTCGGTGTGCCCAGCAACGTCAGCGACGTGGAAAAACGCGCCGTGCTGCGCGCCGCGATCCACAGCAACGCCCGCCGCGCGTTCCTGATCGAGGAACCGCTCGCCGCCGCAATCGGCGCGGGCCTGAAGATCGCTGAGCCGGTCGGCAGCATGGTCGTCGACATCGGTGGGGGCAGCACCGACGTCGCCGTCATCTCGCTGGGCGGCATCGTCGTCAGCGAGTCCCTGCGTGTCGCCGGGAACGAGTTCGACGAGAGCATCATCCGCTACGTGCGCCGCAAGCACAACGTCCTGATCGGCGAGCGCACCGCCGAGGAGATCAAGGTCAAGGTCGGCGCGGCCATGCTGCTCGACGACGCCGAGAACCTCACTGCCGAGGTCCGCGGCCGCGACCTGATCAACGGTCTGCCCAAGACCATCAGCCTGGACTCCACCGACGTCGTCGAGGCGCTGTCCGAACCCGTCACGAAGATCGTCGAGGGCGTCAAGCGCGTCCTGGAGATCACCCCGCCGGAACTGGTCAGCGACATCATCGACCGCGGGATCGTCATGACCGGCGGCGGCAGCCTGCTGCGCAACTTCGACGAACTGCTGCGCCAGACGACCGGTATTCCCGTCGCGGTCGCCGAGAACGCCATCGAGGCCGTCGCGGTCGGCACCGGCATGGCCCTGGAGATGATCCCGGTGCTGGGCGACTCGCTGGTCAGCAGCGACAACTACCTGCGCCGCTGAGCCGCCCGCCCGGCCCATGCGCCCGGCTCGGATGGGAGGAGGCCCTCGCAGCCCCCTCCCATCACCGTTTCTCCCCCCGCGCCCCCGGAGGCCTGACATGGACCCCATCCTGATTCAAGACGTCCTCAAGACCCTGCCCCACCGCTTCCCGTTCGTGATGGTCGACCGCGTGCTGTCCATCCAGGACGGCGAGGTGCACGCCCTGAAGAACGTGACCGTGAACGAACCGTTCTTCCCCGGGCACTTCCCGCAGGAACCCGTCATGCCTGGCGTGCTGATCGTCGAGGCCCTGGCACAGGCCAGCATGTTCTGCCTGCACGGGCAGCTGGAACCCGGCACGGTCGGGTACCTCGCGGGCGTGGACGGCGCGCGCTTCAAACGCAAGGTCATTCCCGGCGATCAGCTGCACCTGCACGCGAAACTGGAGTTCCTGCGCCGGGGGCTGGGCAAGACCACCTGCCGCGCCCTGGTGGACGGCGAGGTCGCCGCGGAAGCCACCATCCTGTTCGCGGTGGCCAAAGGGTGAATGAAGGGGTGAAGGGGCCCGCGCGGACGGCCGCAGCGGGTACGCTGCCCGGGATGCCTGCCCCGGAGTGCTGTTGACCCGACTGACCTGTTACGTGACGCTGGAGCTGCTGCCGCCGCTCCTGGCGGGCACGCTGCTGTTCACGGCGATCCTCAGCTTCGGGTACTTCTTCATCTCCAGCCAGTGGCTGCAGGGCGTCCCGGTGGCGCTGGTCGGGCAGTGGATCGCGTATCAGGTGCCGGACACCCTGGTGAAGGTGCTGCCCATGGCGGTCGTCCTGATGACCGTGGTGGCGTTCGGCCGCATGAGCACTGAGCGGGAACTCGTGGCGGTGCAGTCCGGCGGGATCAGCCTGGGCCGCGTGGCGCGCCCGGCGGGTGTGGTGGCGCTGCTCGTCACGGCACTGTCGGTGTGGCTGAGCCTGTGGGTCGCCCCGAGGTTGAACGTCGAGACGCGCGGCCTGTACTGGGACGTGCTGACCGGCGCGGGCCTGTCGCAGCTGAGCGGCAAGACCGTGGACCTCGGGGACGGGGTCACGCTGTTCATGCGCGGCTACGACGCCACCACGCGGGAGCTGCAGGGCGTGCGCCTGGAACGCTGGGAATCCGGCAACACCCGGCTGGGCACGCTGACCTTCGCGGACCGCGCCACCTTCGAGAACCGCGTGCTGACCCTGCGGGGCTACCGGGTGTTCCGCGTGGACTTCGGCGCAGCGGCCCGCCTGCCCGGCGCCGCGCAGAACCCACTGACGCTGCCGGGCACGGTCGCGCAGGCCTTCCCCGCGATCCGGTCCGGGGGCACGCTGCGGGTGGACACCGGCCTGAGCCGAACAGAGACCCTGGCGACGTACGCCGATGCGGTGGGCGCCGACGCGCAGGGCTGGCCGGAACTGATGGCGTCCCTGACGAAGCCGGGTGTGAAGGCCGCCGAGCGGGACGCGGCGCGCGTCACCCTGAACCGCAAACTGGCGCTGCCCTTCGCGAATCTGGTGCTGGCGCTGGCGGCCCTGCCGTTCGCGCTGCGTTACGGGCGTACGCTGGGCGTTGCGCTGGGGCTGGCGCTGCTGCTGGCCGTCGCGTACTACCTGCTGTTCTTCCTGGGTCTGACCCTGGCCCCGCTGCTGCCCGGCCAGCCCGAGGCCGGGGTGTGGCTGGCGAACGTGGTGTTCGCGGCGCTGGGCCTGACCCTGCTGAGGCGCGCGTGACCGGGCCGGACCGCCACGACCCTCTCCGCGCCCTGATCGTGTCCGCGTCGTTCGGCAGCGGGCACCATCAGGCGAACGGCGCGCTGGACGCCGCGCTGCGCGACCTGGGCGTGCCCCTGGACGCCCGGCACGCCGACCTGCTGAAGTACATGAGCACCCCCGAACGCGTGATCACCGCCGGCACGTACGACCTGTGGCTGCGGCACATGCCCGGCGTGTACCGCGCCTTCTACCACCTGACCGACACCGACCGCGCGCCCACCGCGCAGGCCTTCGGGTGGCTGGGTTACCCCGCCATGCGCCGCGACGTGCTGGAGGTGCGCCCCGAGGTGGTCGTCAGTTCCTACCCCACCCCGGTCGCGCTGGCGCACAACGTCCGCCGCCGCACCGGCACCGATTTCCTGAACGGCCTGGTCATCACCGACTACCGCGTGCACCAGCACTGGGCGCGCGCCGAGGCGGACCTGCTGATGGTCCCGAACGAGGAAGCCCGCGAGCAGCTCGCCCGCTGGCGCATCCCGGACGACCGGGTGGAGGTCACGGGCATCCCTATCGCGCGGGTGTACCGCGACCTGATCGGCGCCGACCGCGCCGCGCTGCGTCTGAAGCACGGTCTGGACCCCGAATTGCCCTTGATCCTGATGTCCGGCGGCGGGACCGGCAGTTACCGCGCGCTGCCGCAGGTGCTGCGCGAATTGGGGAACCTGGGCCGACGCGTTCAGGTGCTCGTGCTGGCGGGCGCGGACGGGCACGGCGTGGCCCGGGTGGGGGGCGCGACCCTGCACCGCCTGGGCTTCACCACCAGCTTTCCCGAACTGCTCGCCGCGTCCGACCTCGTGGTGGGCAAGGCGGGCGGCCTGACCGTCGCGGAGGCCACCACGCTGGGCGTGCCGCTTGTCGTGCACGCTCCCATACCCGGGCAGGAGGAATTCAACACCGATTACCTGGAACGCCACGGCGCGGCCCTGTGGGCGCGGACCCTGGCCGACGTGCGCCCGGCGGTGCTGCGCGCCCTGGACGCCGACGAACGCGCCCGGATGTCCTGCGCCGCCCGGCGGGTCAGTCGCCCGGACGCGGCCGAGCAGGTCGCGCGGGTGCTGCTGCGTCGCCTGGGCCGCGCGTGACCCGTCCATGGCGCTGGCTGGCGGGCCTGGCCGCCGGGGCGGCGGTGTACATCGGCCTGCCGTATCTGCTCGTGCAGCGCGGCGGCCTGGGCATCATCACGCGCGGCGATCCGGCGGGGCGGCAGGTCGCCCTGACCTTCGACGATGGCCCCGACCCGCGCAGCACCCCGCTCGTGCTGGACACGCTGCGCGCGGCGGGCGTGCAGGCGACGTTCTTCATCCTGCCCGCGCTGGCACGGCAGCACCCGGAGCTCCTGCGCCGCCTGCTCGCCGAGGGCCACGAGGTCCTGCCGCACGCGCACCGGCACCGGCACGCCTGGACCCTGCTGCCCTGGACGGCCTTCCGTGATCCGGGGCTGGCCACGCGTGAGGTGGAGGAGCTGACCGGCACGCGCCCCCGCTTCCAGCGGCCCCCGCACGGCGCGTACAGCCTCGCCACGGTGCTGGGTCAGCGCGCCGCCGGAGTGACGGGCGTCCACTGGACGGTCGAGGCCCGCGACTGGGCACCGGACGCCACCTCCGACACCGTCCGCGCCGCAGTCCAGCGGCAGGTGACGCCCGGCGGGATCATCGTGCTGCACGACGCCGGACCCGGCGCGCGCACCACCCCGGCGGCGCTGCCCGGCATCCTGGCCGACCTCCACAGGCACGAATTTGAGGTCGTCCCGCTGCGCGACCTGCGCGGCGCGCGGCCCGGCACGCTGCGGGACGTGTGGCGCACCCTTCGCGGGCGGTGAATCCCGTACCCTGGGGCGCGTGAACTACGACGAGCTTGCCGACCTGTACGACCACCAGTACGACGTGTACCGCGACGACCTGCACCACTACGCCCGCGTGGGCGAACAGGCGCGCGGACCCGTGCTGGAGATCGGCTCCGGCACCGGCCGCGTCACCACGTTCCTCGCGCGGCGCGGCGTGGACATCACAGGCCTGGAACCCAGCGCGCGCATGATCGAACGCGCCCAGGACCGCGCCCAGCGCGACGGCCTGACCGTGAAGTACGTGCAGGGCGACGCCCGCACCTTCAGCCTCGACCAGCGCTTCGATACGGTCATCGCGCCGTTCAACGCCCTGATGCACCTCTACACGCCCAACGAGCAGCTGCAGGCCATGGAGAACATCCACGCGCATTTGAAAACGGGCGGGCACTTCACGTTCGACCTCTACGTCCCCCGCTTCGGCAAGCCGCACACCCTGCGCCACGAGGGCGAAACCTTCCACGCGCCCGACGGCAGCCGCACCGACGTGTTCCTCGTGCAGCGGCACGACAAACCCCGCCAGCACATCACCACCGAGTACCACGTGGACACCGCCGCGCCCGACGGCACCCTGAAACGCCGCCACTACACCCTCACGCAGCGGTACTACACCCGCTACGAGGTCGAGTGGCTGCTGCGCTTCGCGGGCTTCGAGAGCCCCCGCGTGACCGGCTCGTTCCAGGGCGGCCCGCTCGACGCGCACAGCGAGGTCATGGTCTTCAGCACCCGCGCCGTGTAATCCGGATTCCGTTTGTTGCGTTGACAACCCGGAACGGCACCGGGTCGTCAACTCCACGTCCGGACCCCGTTTCTCTCCAACTCGCATCCGCTCGGATTAAACGGCTTTATCAGCCATTCAATCGGAGTCCGTGTAAGGGGTGAACGCCGACCGGGAGAACCCTGTCTGGGCTCTCCCGGTGTCGGCGGTCATGGCACAGTCCTCCTGAGGACTGGAGTGGAGGGTCAATCGTGCGCGGCGGCGAGTTCCTTGTGGCTGTGCCCGAACTGCTCGGCCTCGGTGCTGCCCGCCAGGGCGGTGGTGCTGCTCTGCCCGCCCCCGGCGGCCTGGGCGACGAGGTCGAAGTACCCGGTGCCGACTTCCCGCTGGTGCTTGACGGCGGTGAAGCCGCGGTCCTGTGCGGCGAATTCGCGTTCCTGAAGTTCCACGAAGGCGCTCATCTGGTTGCGGGCGTAGCCGTAGGCAAGGTCGAACATGCTCATGTTCAGGCTATGGAACCCGGCCAGGGTGATGAACTGGAACTTGTAGCCCATCTTGCCCAGTTCAACCTGGAACTTGGCGATGGTCTCGTCGTCGAGGTTCTTCTTCCAGTTGAAGCTGGGGGAGCAGTTGTACGCCAGGAGCTTGCCCGGGAACTGCGCGTGGACGGCTTCGGCGAACTTGCGGGCGTCCTCCAGGTTGGGCACGGAGGTCTCGCACCAGATGACGTCGGCGTAGGGGGCGTAGGCCAGGGCGCGGCTGATCGCCTGCTCGATGCCGGGCTTGACGTAGTAGAAGCCTTCGGGGGTGCGTTCGCCGGTGCAGAAGGGCTTGTCGTTGTCGTCGATGTCGCTCGTCAGGAGGTTTGCGGCGTCGGCGTCGGTGCGGGCGATCAGGACGGTGGGCACGCCGCTGACGTCGGCGGCGAGGCGCGCAGCGTTCAGGGTGCGGATGAACTGGCTGGTCGGCACGAGCACCTTACCGCCCAGGTGACCGCATTTCTTCTCGCTGGCCAGCTGGTCCTCAAAGTGGACCCCAGCGGCGCCCGCCTCGATCATGGCCTTCATCAGTTCGAAGGCGTTCAGGGGGCCGCCGAAGCCCGCTTCCGCGTCGGCGACAATGGGCACGAAGTAGTCGATGTCGCCTCGGCCTTCGCTGTGCTGGATCTGGTCAGCACGCCGCAGGGTGTTGTTGATGCGCTTGACGACGTCGGGCACGCTGGAGGCGGGGTAGAGGCTCTGGTCGGGGTACATCTGCCCGGCGTTGTTGGCGTCCCCAGCGACCTGCCAGCCGCTCAGGTAGATGGCCTTCAGGCCGGCCTTGACCTGCTGCATGGCCTGGTTGCCGGTCAGGGCGCCCAGGGCGTTCACGAAGGGCAGTTCCTTCATCTGGCGCCACAGTTTCTGCGAGCCGTGCTTGGCGAGGGTGTGCTCGATGGGGAGGCTGCCGCGCAGCTTGACGACCTCGTCGGCGCTGTAGTTGCGTTTGATGCCCTGCCAGCGCTCCTCGGTCTGCCAGGTCTTTTCGAGGATCTCGGCGGGCGTGCGGGGGTTGGTGGTCATGGTGGGGCCTCCGTGGGGCGTGAGGGGCGATCCGCCGCGCCCGGTCTGGGCGTGGAAGGTCTGGGAGTTCTGTGGGATGTGCCCGGTGTGGGCGGTGCCTTGCGGTGAGGGCATTGTGCCGGGCCGCCCGCCCCGAAAGTGATGGTGTACCCATGACAGGTGGAAGTACACCACCACTTCAGGTACACCACCCGGTCTCCAGCAAGTGGACGGGGCGCCCGGTGCAGACCGGACGCCCCGTCACGTGAACAGGCTCAGCCGTTCAGCCACTCCGCCAGCGTCGCCTCGAACGCCGCGTGATGATCGTGGTGGTACAGGATGCCGTGGAACCCGGCGGCGTTCGCCGCGTCGATGTTCTCCTGCACGTCGTCCACGAACGCCACCTGCGCCGCCGGGACACCCATGGCCGCCTGCAGCGCCGCGAACGACTCCGGCGAGGGCTTCTTGTGCCCCAGCTCGTTGCTGAACACCGGGTTATGGAACCGCGCGAAGCGCGGGTCGCGGCGCAGGTGGTCACTGACCACCGGGTAGTTGTTGCTCAGCAGGCCCACCCGCACCCCGGCGGGCAGCGCCGCCAGCGTGGCGTACATGGGCGCGTTGTCCGCGATGCTCCCCAGGTACAGTTCCTCGAAATCACCGTACGGCATGGGAATCCCGGCCTCCTCCTGCATCACCGTCCAGAACTGCGCCAACGTCCACGCGCCGACCTCCAGCTGCCGCACGTGCCGGAAATACGAGTCCCGCACGCGCTCCACCGGCACGCCGCTGCGGTCCGCCACGTTCTGCGTGCTGCGCCCGTCGAAGGTTCCCACCGTGAACACGCCGCCCCAGTCGAAGGCCACGTGCCGCTTCTGCTCGCTCGTCATCCGCCCGATTGTGCCGCACCCATCCGGTGCTCTTCAGGGCGCTGTGCAGTCAAACGGACTCCGCTTGAGTGGTGTGCCGAGCCCGTTGAATCCGAGCGGACGCGAGTGGGAGGAAAGCGGCTTCCGGGCGTGGAGGAGGCAACCCGGTGCCTTCCCGGGTTGTGAACGAAGCAGACGGAATCCCTATCGGACCGCGCGCTACTCGGTCAGCAGCCCCCGCCGGTCCCACGCGGTCAGGTTCAGCGCGTGCATCGCCTGCCAGGGCCGCACCCAGTCCACGTCGGGCTGCACCTTCTGCGCCCGCCCATGCCGCAGCACATGCGCGCGGTGCGCGCTCAGCAGATCCGGGGGCGGGCAGTCCGGGTGCAGGTGCACGTCGATCTCCTCACTCAGCGCAGGGGCGTACGGCGTGCGGGCGCTGCTGGTCAGCACGCACGCGAACCCGCTGGCCCGGTCCCGCAGCCAGCTGATCAGCTGCACGAACGGCCAGCCGTGCGCCGGGTCGTCCGGCGTCTCGCTCCAGCGCAGCGCGGCGCTCACGTCGGGTTCCAGTACATATGCCCGCACGTGCCGCACCTCCGAGATACCCGGCAGGTACAGTGTCCCCCGCGTCACCGCAGCGATCCCCAGCAGGTCCTGATGCAGCGCGCCGATCGCGCGGGCCTGCTCGGGCGTGGCGCCCCACGCGCGGTCCTCCAGCAGCTGCGGCGTCAGCGTCTCGGTGACGGTCGGGCCGGGCACCGCGCGGCCCTCCAGGCGCGCCAGGCTCAGATCCGGCAGCAGGGTCACGGCGCGGTCCGGCCCGACCAGACGCTGCAGTTCATCGTCCGTCAGGGCAGCGAGATTCAGGCGGCGCGGCACGCCCGTCAGAATAACGTGCCAGACTTACATTTTCAGCACAGGTCGCCGGGTGAGTCCTGCCGTGTCCATCAGTCCCACTCCCAGTCGCGCCAGTCGCTGGCCTTCGCCGCGCCCGGCCGGGACGGCGCCGCCTGCACGTCCGGCGAAGGGTACCAGGGGTAGGCGGCGTGCAGCGCGCGGTCCAGCTGCGCGTGCAGCAGCCCCGCCAGCGTCTCCTCCTCCCTGGCCGTCAGCTTGGGGATCTCGCGGCGCAGGGCGTCCAGCCGGGCGTCCAGTGCCCCCTGGTACGGCTCGCGGGCCATACGCACCGCTCCCTTGCGCAGCGGGCCGGGGTGAACGACCGGCACGTACTCGGCTGCCGCGCGTTCCAGCAACTCCTGGCGGGCCAGGGCGCGCGCCGCGCGGGTCTGCTCGGCCCGCTCGCGCGCGTCCGCCGCGCGGGCCTGCGCCGCCAGGAACGTGTCGTCCCTCTCGATGTCCAGCACGCGCGCCTCCTCGTACAGCTTCACCGGGGGCAGGCGGCGGCGGCCCATCCGCAGGCCGTTCGGGCGGGTCCGGTCGTGCTCGCCCAGGAACCGGCGGATCAGCGTGGGCGTCCAGCCGCGCTCCTTGAGGTCCTGCGTCGCCAGGAACCCTGGCGGGTTCAGCGGCACCTCCCGCTCGCGCGCCACGTCAGGCCCGCCCGTCCAGGCCCGGCCACTCGCGCCGCAGCAGGTCCAGCCGCACCGCGTCGAGCCGCTCCCCACGCACCACTCTTGCCTCTCGGACCCGACCCGCCTCCCGGAATCCCAGCCGCAGGGCCGCGCGGATCATCCGGTCGTTCCCGCCCCAGGTGCTGAACGTCAGCACGTGCGCGTCCGTCTCGTCCAGCGTCGCCTGCACCCACAGCGCCAGCGCCCGCGATCCCAGCCCACGCCCCCAGTGCGCCGGGTCGTAGATCAGGATGCCCAGGTCCCACCAGCCCCCATCCGCCGGGTCCTCCTCGGCGCGGTTCACCATGCCGACCACCACGCCGCCCACGTCGATCACCCGCTCGTTCGGGTTCGGCGGGCTGGACGCCAGCGCCTGCGCGTACCGCTGCAGGTTCGCGGTGGTGTCCCACTCGGGCAGGTACGGCGCGTCCCACGCGCGCCACGCGGCGTCCGGGTCGGTCAGCCAGCGGGTCAGGACCGGCAGGTCACGCGGGCGGCGCCCCCGCAGGCTCACGGCAGCGGGGGAGAGGTCAGGGGCGGACGGATCGGCGGGCGGCACCACGCGCGCATCCTGCCACAGCGGCGCGCCCCGGACCGCATGCGGGCCTTCAGCTGAACTTCAGCGCCCGCAGCAGCGCGGGCAGCAGCGTGCCCGCCGCGACGAGCAGCGCCCCCGCCGACGCGATCAGTACGGCGGCGGCAGCGGCGTCCTTCGCCACCTTCGCCAGCGGATGCCGGTCCGGACTCACGAGGTCCACGGTCGCCTCCAGCGCGGTGTTCACGAGTTCCAGGCTCAGCACCAGCGCGCAGGCCAGCGCGACGGGCGCCAGCGGGGCGCGCAGGGCCAGCGCCGCCCCCAGCGCCAGCGCGGCGACCCAGCACTCGATGCGGAAGTTCGCCTGCGTGCGGTACGCGTGCCGGACCCCCGCCCACGCGAACCCCGCCGAGCGCCACCAGCGCCGCGCGTTCCAGGCCGAACCGTCGCTGGGCACGGCGTTCGCTCAGGCCCCGTCGGGCAGGGCCGCGCGGGCCGCGTCCCACGCGCCGTGGAACACCGCCCACTCGGGCCCGGTCGCGCCTTCCTCGAACCCCAGACCCTCCGCGTGCGGGTGGTCATGCCCCACCAGGTGCGTCAGGCCGTGGCTGGCCAGGAGCGCCACCTCGCGCGTCAGGCTGTGCCCGCGCGCCTCGGCCTGCCGCGCGGCCGTGTCCAGGCTGATCACGATGTCCCCCAGGTGAGGCGGGATGAACGGATCGCCGGGTTCCCAGGTGGGGAAACTCAGGACGTCCGTCACGGCGTCCTCGCCCCAGTGCTCGCGCTTCAGGGCGCGGATGGTGCGGTCCCCGACGAGCACGACCGTCACCTCGCGCTCCTCCACACCGAAATGCGCCATCACCGCCTCCAGGCTCCCGCGCAGCGCGGGACGCAGACCGGCGGGGGGCGTCTTGCGGACAATCAGATCAATCACTCCGTAGAGGATAGATGATGGGTGATGGTCGATGGAAAAGGCCCGGCGCACAGGTGCCGGGCCTCTCCATCAACGATCGACTTTCTCCTGCTCACCTGCCCCAGCGCCGTCCCCTTCGCCCTCGGGGATACTAGCGAACTCGCCGCGGCGCGCGGCGCGCTTGTCCTGCTCGGCGTTCTCGGCGGTTTCATAGGCCTTGATGATGCGGCCCACCAGCGGATGGCGGACCACGTCCGCGTCCGTGAACTCGTGCCACGCGATGCCGTCGATGCTGCCCAGCACGCGCTTGGCGACCGCCAGACCGCTCGTGACGTGGCGCGGCAGGTCGATCTGCGTCACGTCCCCGGTCACGACGACCTTGCTGGAGAAGCCCATGCGGGTCAGGAACATCTTCATCTGCTCGCCCGTGGTGTTCTGCGCCTCGTCCAGAATGATGAACGCGTCGTTCAGCGTCCGGCCGCGCATGAACGCCAGCGGGGCGATCTCGATCACGCCGCTCGTCAGGTACGACTCGAACTTCTCCTGGTCCAGCATGTCCTGCAGCGCGTCGTACAGCGGGCGCAGGTACGGGTCGATCTTCGCCTGCAGGTCGCCCGGCAGGAAGCCCAGGCGCTCCCCGGCCTCCACGGCCGGGCGGGTCAGGATGATGCGCTTGACCTTCTTGGCCTTCAGGGCCTGCACGGCCATGGCGACCGCCATGTACGTCTTGCCGGTCCCGGCCGGGCCGATCCCGAAGGTGATGTCGCTCTTGTCGATGCTGTCCAGGTACAGTTTCTGGCCGGGCGTCTTGGGCTTCAGGCCGCGCGGGAGGCTCAGGCCGGTCACCTGCGTCTCTGCGGCGAGGCTGCGGCCCTCTCCACTGAGGCGCGCCGAGCGCAGCAGACTGTCCGGGGTGAGTTCCCCGCCGCCCCGAACGACGTCCAGGGCGTCACGCACCATGCGTTCGGCCGAGCGGACCTGCTCCTCATCGCCGGTGATGGTGATGGTCTCGCCGCGCGCCACGAGTTTCGCCTTCGTGAGTTCGCGCATGCGGCGCAGGTTCGCGTCTCCTGCCCCGAGCAGCGCGTACGCCTCGCGCTGGTTTTCCAGGGTCACGGTCGCGCTGAACGCGCCGGTGAGAGGCAGGGTGCCGCTGTCCTGTTGAGGCTGTGTCAAATCAACTCCAGTGCGCGGGGCGCGGTCCTCACCCCGACAGGTGGGGCGGAGGAATGAGGGACGGAAAGGTCAGGCGGAAGGCCCGCAGTTTCGCGCACGCGCGTGGGGTCCGGGGTGCTCCCTGGCACATTGTGCGCCCCACGGCGCGGCGGGCGCATCCCCCATTTCCCTTAGCTTGCTCACAGCGGTGTTCACGGGGCGATACAGCAGACAGCAGTTGGACCTGGAGCTTTGGGGCGTGCCGCTGGCCTCCCGGTAGGACTGAGCCCTGCTGTCCGCTGGGGCGTCTGCGGACACAGGGTGCCCGGGTGGCGTGCTCAATCAGCGGCGGTCCAGGGCTTTCAGGGCCGCCACCCGCTCCCGCGTGACCGGATGCGACCGCAACAGGTCCAGCCACGACCCCCGGTCCCCGCTCCGGTCCCCCTCCTGCGCGTCCAGGCGCGTCAGGATGTCCTGCAGGGGCCGGGTCGTGCCGTAGCGGCTCAGCATGAAGTCCGCCGACTCGCGGTCCGCTTCGGTCTCGGCGGCGCGGGAGTACCCGCCGCGCAGGATCGCCGCCGGGACGGCCGCCGCGAACGACGTCGAACTGACCAGATCACCCGTCAGGAGCGTCCCGACCAGCCCCAGCCCCAGCCCCTGGTACACCGTCGCCAGCCCGTGCCGCCGGGTGACGTGCCCCGTCTCGTGCGCCAGGACGCCCAGCAGTTCCCGGTCCGAGCGGGCCAGCGCGACCAGCTGGTCCGTCATGACGATCGTGCCGTTCGGCAGCGCGAACGCGTTCGCCCCCACCCCCAGGTCCCCGGCGGGTTCCCCGTCGCGCAGCAGCAGACGGTACGGGTACCCGCCGCCCGCCCAGGCCTGCACCTGCCGGAACTCGCGTTGCAACTGAGCCTGCCGCTCGGCGGTCAGGCCGCTCGGGCCGATGAGGTCCCGTTCCTCCAGCACCCGCAGCGTCTGCTCGTCGAAGGACGCCAGCACGCCCCGCGGCGTGACCCGCGCCGCCTGCGCCGCCAGGGCCGGGATGCCCCACACGATGAACGCGCCCAGCAGCGTGAACGCTAGCGCCACCGCCCCCAGTGCGCTGCCCCAGCGCCCCTCCAGCCACGCCACACCCCGCAGCGCCCGGTTGCGGCCACCGGCGCGTTCCCACGACAGCAGCGGCGCGAAGTCCGACGTCTCGAACCGCGCCCCGCCGGGCAGGCGGATGACGCGCCGCACGCCGGGAATGGGCGGGTCCAGCGTCAGTTCGTGCGGCCCGAAGGTATGCGTGGCGCCGTCCAGTGTCAGCAGGACCGGATGGCCCAGCGTGAGGCTCGCCGTCCGGTCGCGGCTGCTGTGCCCGTCGAAGTACACGCCGCTCAGGGTCACCGGGACCGGCTCGGGACGGGTCATCAGAACCCCACCTGGATGTCCAGCAGTTCCGACGCGGCCTCACCCAGCGCCGAGCCGGGCTGCTGCGCCTGCCCCCGGAAGTGATCGAGGTCCGTGATGGTGCGCACGTGCACGCCCCCCAGGATGAACCGCGCCCGGCGGACCGCTGCCCACGGCGTCGCGAGGCCCAGCGTCACCGCCTGCGCGAGGCTGTTCGTGACGCTCAGCCACACCAGTCCCCACGGGCTGAACGTCGCGCCGGTGCGGACCACGCCGCCCAGCTCGGCATTGTTCAGCACGTACCGCATGGTCGCGCCGCGCACGTACTGCCACGCGACCGTGTACAGCAGCAGGAACGACACGTACGCCACGCCCGCGAAGATCCAGAACGTCGTGCTGCCGAACAGGTCTTCCAGGTCCGCCCCGGACCGCAGGTCGCCGCTCAGGGCCGACCACGCGCCCGCCACCAGCCCACCCAGCAGCAGCGCGACGATCCCCCCGGCGAGACTCAGGCCCAGGGACGTCAGCCCGATGATGTAGAACGGCGCGACGTCCCCCCGGAAGTGCCCGCGCGCCTGCCCGTATCCCAGTCCCTTCACCTGATACTGCCGCTGCATGAACCACGCCCACGGCAGCGCGAAGATCCCCGCGACACTGGCCGCCACGTTCGCCGCGCCGTACGCCACGTACGAGTCCCCGGCCGTACCGTGGAACGAGAAGTTCAGGCCGCGGTGCACGGTGTTCGCCGCCTGGAACCGCAGCGACCGCCACACCAGCCACGGGTACAGCGCCACGTACAGCACAATCAGCGGCAGCGCCAGCCAGTACAGCTCCCGCTGAGACGCGTAGCTGTACAGCCCGAACAGGGCGCCCACCAGCAGGTACCCGCGCAGCAGCGCCGCCGGGTTCGCGCGGTACTCGAAGTTCTGCCCGTCCAGCCACGTATGCCCGTAGAAATACTGCCGGGTCCGCACCCGCGCCCACGGCAGGTACACGCCCAGCGTCACCAGGGTCAGGGCCACGTTCACGATCCACAGCCGGAAGTATTCCCCGGCGGACCCGGTGAAGCTCAGGTCGTGCCGGGTCACGTGCGGCGTCACGCCGCTCACGTCGGGTGGCGACGGTGCGTCCTCCCCGGCGGGCTGCGCGGCGTGCCGACCCAGACCGTGCCCAGCAGGGTGGAGGGGGTCCGGTTCGGTCAGGTGCGGGCCGGGCAGGATGGCGTCACTCATGCGCCCATCGTACGGGTCGGCCCCTGGCGGGGCTGCGGCATGTGCCCCGGCGTCCCGGCACCGACGCGTCTCGGATCCTGCGCCTGAGTCGGTGCAGGTCTGCCCGCGACAGACGAAGCGGGGAGGGCGCGCGGCCCCCCCCACAGCGTGGATCGGCGCGCCTTACCAGCGGCTGCCGCCACGGGCCGCCACGGGGGCGGGCGCGGCGTTCGTCACGTTGACGTTCTTGGCCTGCGGGCCCTTGCTGCCCTGGCCGGCCTCGACCTCGAACTCGACCTCGTCACCCTCGTTCAGCTTGCGGAACCCGCCGCTCTGGATGGCGCTGTAGTGCACGAACACGTCGGGGTTCCCCGGATGCTCGATGAAGCCGTAGCCTTTTTCCACGTTGAACCACTTCACACGACCTTGCGCCATAACTCTCCTTGCATCCCAGCGCGCGTCCAGCCAGGTGCAGTCCTCTGGACCTGAACCCTGTGTTGCGGCGGCGTGACGGTGAGACAGCTGGAAGTATCGCACGCCCCCACGGGTCATGTGGCGCACATGAGGACACACGCCCCCCCCGACCGGGCTGCCCGGGCCGGGCGCGCCGTGCTACCCTGGCGGCACTTCACCTGACCACGGCGCGCCCCCGTCCCGTCCCACGCGGCGGCCCGGCCGACCGTGACGCCCCGGAGGCCGCATGCCGCTCTACGCCCTGGACGGGCACCACCCGGACATCCACCCCACCGCCTTCATCGCCCCCAGCGCCGACGTGATCGGTCAGGTTCGCGTGGGCGCGGGCGCCAGCCTGTGGTTCGGCGCGGTCCTGCGCGGCGACCTGGAACCCATCACGGTGGGTCCCGGCTGCAACGTGCAGGACGGCGCGGTCCTGCACACCGACGCCGGCTGGCCCTGCGTGCTCGAAGATCACGTGACCGTCGGGCACCGCGCGGTCGTGCACGGCGCCACCTGCGGGCCCGGCAGTCTGGTCGGCATGGGCGCCGTGATGCTCAGCGGCAGCAGCCTGGGCGCCGGAGCGGTCCTGGGTGCCGGGGCGGTCCTGCCCGAGGGCGCACACGTGCCGGACGGCATGCTGGCCGTCGGCGTGCCCGCCCGCGTGGTCCGCACGGCCCCCAGCAGCGGGAACGCGCAGCGGTATGTGCAGAACGCCCGGCGGTTCCAGGCTGGCCTGCAGGAACTGACTCCCGGGCCGGTCCTGCATCCCGGGAACGAATGCGCGTCCTGAGCGGGACCCGGCGCGGAACCACCCAGTGCAGGTCCGGAGAGACACGTGACTGAACCCAGCGGTAAGCCCCTTGACCCGAGCAGCCCGCCCCCCGCCGCGCCCGAGGAGGCGGAACTGGCGGACATGGTGCAGGAACTGCGCCCCATGTTTCCGAACGCCGCGCCGTTCCTGGCGCGGTTCCTGCCGCAGTCCGACCCCAGCCACACCGGCCTGAGTCACCACTTCTGCGACCTGCACGGCTTCCTGAAGTTCCTGCACGAGCAGGGCTGGTACGGGTACCTGCACGCCACGCTGGGAGACCAGCAGGCGTTCGTGCTGCTGTTCGAGGGCCGCACCGTCACCGCGGCCGCTGCGAGTGCCACGGGCGAGCAGGCCCTCGGTGAACTCCTGAGTCTGTACGAGCAGGGCGCGCAGCTCAGCGCCCATCCGCTTCCGGCGCAACTGGCGCACGTCCTGAGCGGCATCGGGTCGCGCGCATGGAAGTTCAACCTGACCGAGGACTTCACGGGCCTGCATGCCCGGCCCGGCGGGGCGATCTTCTACGTGAAGGGGGAGATCACGGCCACCATGCCCGCCACCCTCCCGTACGAGGGGGCCTTTCCGGCGCCGCTGCGCCCGCAGACGCTGATCCTGCCGCGCAGCCTGGCGGGCTGGGCGCACCACCACTACGCGTTGACGCTGCGCGGCAAGGACGCCCTGAACGCCATCACGGACATGCATCAGACGTTCCGCGCCAAGCACGGCCAGCCGGGCCTCGCGTTCATGCGCGCGCTGGGCGAGGACCTGTCGCCCGCCGAGTACGCCATGCGGACCGACGTGGCCCTGCATGACCTCGAACCGATGGTGCAGGACTTCCTGACGGGCGGCCTGATCCGCGAGCACTGAACCGCAACAGGCGCGGGCCTCCCCTGACTGATCCTGGGGAGGCCCGCGCCCGTTCCGGTGCCTGCGGTCAGGCGCTCTGGCGGACGCCCCGCACCGCGCCGTCCAGCAGCGCCGCAAGCCGTTCGCGCGTAAAGGGACGTTTGCCTTCCAGCAGGGCCTGTTCCCCGGCGTGCAGGTGCCAGTGTTTGCTGCCCCCCATCAGGCGCAGCGACACGCCCTTGAGGTCCACGTGGCGGGGGCTGACCGCGGCGACCAGCAGCGGCTGCCCCTGGTCGCTCAGGCTGACGCTCATGACTGTGGTGGGCAGGTCGTAGGGCCGCTCCATGCGGTAGATGTAGTCCGGGAAATCCGCGACCTTCTCGAAGCCCAGGCTGCGGGCGGCCGCCTCGGCCTCCAGCCAGCCGAGCAACTCCACCCACTGCGCGTACAACGCCGAGTCGTGTGCATGTGACATGTGACACGAGCATACCCCACAGCGGGGCGGGGCGTGGAACCGGCCGTCCACGCCCCGCCCCGCCAGCCACGTCAGTTCAGCAGCAGGATCCGGCCACCGGCCGCGTCCAGCGTCACGTGCCCGCCCTGGAACACCTCGCCGGTCACCGCGTCACGCCACTCGCCGTCCGGCAGGGAGAGGCTCACCTCATGGCGTTCGGCGCGGCGGCTGGCGATCACGGCGGCCCGCTCGACCAGCCCGCCCTCCTGGGTGTACTCGCGCAGGAACGCCACGGCGTCCTCCTCGGCGTGCACGAAGCGCAGCCCGCCGCGTTGCAGGGCGCGCGTGGCGCGGCGCACGCCGATCAGGGCCTTCATGCGGCCGCGCAGGTCCGTGTCCCACTGCGACTCGTCCCAGGGCATCGCCTCGCGGCACCAGGGCATCGCGCCGTCACGGGACTGCGTGACGCCGACCTCGCTGCCGTAGTACGTGCAGGGCACCCCGGCGTAGCCCATCAGCAGGGTCACGCCCGCCAGGAACTGCGTGCGGTCGTTGCCGACGCGGTACAGCGCCCGGGCGATGTCGTGCGATTCGAGCACGTTGAACATGCTCAGCGCCACCTGCGGCGGCAGCGCGTGGTACGCGTCCCACAGGATCTCCACGAGTTCCTCGCCGCTCAGGAGGCTGGGTTCGAACATCATGTTCGCGCGGGCCAGCCACTGCATGACGGGCAGGCCGAACCCGTGGTAGTTCATGCTGCCGTCCTCACCCTGACCGTCCAGGGCGTGCTCCGGGTCGTAGAAGCGCTCGCCGAACACGTACGCGTCCTCCCGTTCCTCGCGCGCGGCGCGCTTCAGGGTGCGGTGCAGCGGGAGGTTGTCCTCGTCGGTGCCGCCCGTGCCGATCATGTGCGCCACGTCCAGGCGCCAGCCTGCCGCGCCCCGGCGCAGCCAGTGCCGCACGACGCTCTCCTCGCCGCTGAAGAACTCCTGCACGGCCGTCTCGTTGCGGTAGTCGATCTTCGGCAGGGTGGGCACGTCGAAGAACGCGTGGTACGGCAGTTTGCCCGGTTCGTCCCGCCACGTGAACATCGCCCGCTCGGGGGACAGTTCGTCGTCCATGGCCGCGCGGAACAGCGCGTTCTCGTTCCCGACGTGGTTGAACACGCCGTCGAGCACGATGCGGATACCCGCCTCACCGGCGCTGCGCGCCAGTTCATCCCACGCCTCGTCCCCGCCCAGGTGCGGGTCCACGTGACGGTAGTCGGTGATGTCGTAGCGGTGGTTGCTGGGCGACACGAAGATCGGCGTGAGCCACAGCCCCGTGATGCCCAGATCCTGCAGGTACGGCAGCGCCTGCGTGATGCCGTTCAGGTCCCCGCCGTAATGCCCGTGAATGTCCCCCCACGAGTCGATCGGGGTGGTCCACTCGACCTGCTCCACGACCCGCTCGCCGTACACGTACTCGCCGGTCTGCACGTCGTTGGTGGGGTCCCCGTTGCGGAAGCGGTCCGGGAAGATCTGGTAGAACACGCTCTCCCAGGCCCACTCGGGCGCCGTGTGCCCGGTCAGGTACGTGAACCACGAGCGGAAGCCCCGGCGGGTGCGGTGCAGGCCCAGCCCGGTCAGGTTCAGGTGGTCGTTCAGGAAGTCCAGCTGCCACGAGTAGCGCACGCGGCCCTCGTGGACGGGCAGGTCCGCCTCGAACCAGCGGCCCGGCTCGTCGCCGAGTGGCGTGATCTCGCGGGCGGGCACGGACTCGATCTCGCCGACCCGGACGAACTTCAGGCTCACGCCGGTTACGGGCAGCGTCGTGCGGACGCGCACCCGCACCGAGGCGCCCATCGGCGCGCCCAGACGATCGGTGTACGCGGGCGTGTGGTCGTGTTGGGTGGACAGCAGGGTAAAGATACTCATGGAAAGGGCCTCCGGCGAGAATGAGACAGCAGGACAGGCGGGCACGACCTCTGCCCGCAGGATCTGCGGAAAGAGGTCGTGCCCGCGTGGGGGCAAGCGTTGCCTGTGAACTTTAGGTGACAGTCTGGGACAGACGCCCCGCCCCGGTCAAGTGGGCATGCGCCGGGCCGCCCAGACAGGACGCCTGCGGGACTGGCGGCTCAGCGCGCGCTCAGCGTGCGTTCGTAGGCCGCGAGGTACTGCGGCACGATCACCGACGGGTGGAACGGCCCGGCCGCCGCCTGCCGCCCGGCCTGCCCCATGCGGAGGTACACGTCACGGTTGCGCAGCACCTGCAACGCCCGGTCCGCCATGGTGTCCACGTCCCCCACATCTGCCAGGAAACCGTTCACGCCGTCCTGCACGACCTCCGGGATGCCCCCGGCGCGTGAGGCCACGACCGGCACCTCGCAGCTCATGGCTTCCAGCGCCGCCAGCCCGAAGCTCTCCTGACCGCTGGGCAGCAGGAACAGGTCGCTGATGCCCAGCACGGTCTCCACGTCCGGGAACGACCCCAGGAAGTGCGTGCGGCCGATCACGCCCAGCGATTGGGCCAGATCCATCGCCTTGGCCCGCTCCGGGCCGTCCCCGATCATCAGCAGCCGCGCCGGGATCTCGGACGCCACCCGCGCGAAGACCTCCACCACGTCACACGCGCGCTTCACGGGCCGGAAGTTGCTCACGTGCACCAGCAGCGCCTCGTCCGGATGCGCGAAGCGGGCCCGCACGGCCGGGTCGGTCACACGCACGAAGCGGTCACTGTCCACGAAATTGTGAATCACCTCGATCTCGCGTTCCACCCCGAACACCTCCAGCGTGTGCGCCGCGAGGTAGTGCGACACCGCCGTCACGTGATCGCTGCGCTCGATGGCATGCCGGGTCGTGGAGCGGAAGGCGGGCTCCAGGCCGACCAGGGTCACGTCCGTGCCGTGCAGCGTCGTGATCACCCGCGAGCGGCCCGTGATCGCCCTGGCATGGATGGCGGCCGTGGCGTGCGGAATGGCGTAATGGGCGTGCGAGAGTTCCACCCCGTACTCCTGGATCACCTCCGTCAGGGTGTTCGCCGCCGCCAGTTCCGGGTACGGCTGGTCGAACAGCGCGTACGCGTACCCACCCACCTGATGAAAGTACGGTCCGCTCATGCAGCGCTGCCCGGTCAGACGAAACGGCTGCGCCGCCCCCACGAAATGCACTTCGTGCCCGGCGCGGGCCACCTGTAACCCCAGTTCGGTCGCGACCACCCCGGAGCCGCCCGCACTGGCATGACACAACACCGCGACCTTCACGGACGCTTCCCTTTGACCTTCCGGCGTAACGCGCAAGCTGACGAAATCATGAGTGCCAACTATAAGGGGCGCGTGTCAGCGCAATGGTTCCCGCCCACTCCATCCGGCCCTCCGGTCAGGCGCGGCCCTCACCGCTCACGCACCGGCAGGTCACCCGCCACGCCGAAACGTTCGCGCAGGAAGCGGCCCTGCGTGAGCAGCCGGTCGGCAGCCGCGTGATCGTGCCGCAGCACCTCGGCGACGCCGCCCTCGATGAGGGACAGCTGCTCGAGGAGCAGGGTCTCGGGAGGCTGCCCCTGTCCTTCCAGCTGTGCGCGGGCCGCCGGGGTCAGGTGCAGGTAGGCGCTGACCGTATCCGGCAGGTACTGGTCGCGCGTCTGCTGGAGCAGGAAAGAGGTGCGCGCGTCCACTGGCGCCTCCCGCAGGGCGTCGTGCAGGCTGCACAGCAGCGCCCAGGCGCGCGTCCGGGCGGGTTCCGGCAGGCGCAGCAGGTCGTCCGGCAGGGTGCGCGGTGGCGTGGACACCTCGCCGGGCGTGACGTCCGGGGCGGGCGCGCGGCGGGTCGCCAGCAGGATGAGTACGGCGGCCAGGGCCAGGATCAGCAGGGGCGTCATGGTCTGGTCGTGGCGGAACGGCCGGTCAGGTTGCCCACGTCCAGCAGGAAGTTCCCTTCACTGGGCAGCATGACCGTCTGGATGCCCGGCGAGAGTTTCTCCGCGACGGTCAGCTGGATCAGCTGCGGGTTCTCCCGCAGGGCCCGGCCGCGCAGGGACAGCGCCTCGGCCTCGCCGCGCGCCTTGGCGACCGACGCCTTCGCGGCGCCCTCGGCCTCCACGACGGCGCGCTGCGCGGCGATGTTCGCCTGCTGGAGCTTGTTGCGTTCCACCGCGACCTGTTGCTCGGCGGTCTGTTTCTGCTCGATGGCTTTGGCGACGCTGTCCGGGATGCGCAGTTCACGCAGCAGGACGCTGTCCAGCGTGAGGTTGTTCTGTTGAAACACCTGACGCAGCGCGTTCGTGATGCTCGCCTCGACCTGCTGCCGCTGCGTGCTGATGATGTCCGCGGCGCTGAACTGCCCGATCGCGTCGCGGACCTTGCTGCGCACCTGCGGGCGGATCACGGTCCGGACGTAGTCGCGGCCCAGTTCCTTGTGCAGCTGCGCGGCCTTGGCGCGGTCTACCCGGAACTGCACGGTCACGTCCGCCGTGATCTCCAGGCCCTCCTTGCTGCGCGCGCGGATGGCGCCCTCGTCCCCGTCCTGGATGTTGTGCGCCAGCGTGACCTCCTGCAGTTTCGCGTCGTACAGCGTCACGTGATCCACGAACGGCACGAGGAAGTGCACGCCCTCCTGCAGCGGCTGGCCCTTCACGCCGCTCAGGGCGCTGAACGCCACGCCCACGTACCCGGCGGGGACGACCTTCACGCTCTGCGCGACCAGCACCCCTGCGATGAGCAGCCCGCCCAGAATCAGCGCGGCGCGGCGGTTCGGGCGGACGGTGAGCGTCGGGGTGGCGCGGCTCTTCTGATCGGTCATGCCACTGGTACGGCCCGGGCTCTCACCGGGTTCCCATGCGCCGGGTCAGGCGTCGGGGGTGTCGCCGTCCACGTACACCCACTGGCCGCCCACCTGCGTGAAGCGGCTGCGTTCCCGCAGGGCGTACCGCTCGCCGTCCGGCAGGCGCAGCTGCGCCGTGAACGTCACCTCGTCCCCCTGCGCCCCATGCACGCGCAGGCCCAGGTAGCGGGTGCCGTCCCGCAGGTCCAGCGTGGCCGGGCGGGTGTCCGGATGCCACGTGCGCTGCACGTACGCGCTGTCGCCCAGGGCGTACGCCGCGTAGCGCGAGCGCATCAGCGCCTCCGGGGTGGTGGCCGCCTGACCGGCGTGCAGCGGGCCGCAGCAGTGCCCGTAACTCCGCCCGGAACCGCAGGGACACGACTTGAACGGGGGGTACGCGAGGGGCATGCGCGCAGGCTAGAGCATTTGGGCGCCGCCCGTGTGCGCGGCCCGGGGGCAGGATCAGTCCGGCCCGGGCGGGCCATAATGACCGCAATGAGTGCCACCGAAGTCATCACCTCCCTGCAGAACGCGCACGTCAAGCGGCTCGTGCGCCTGCGGGGCCGCCGCGAACGCGAACAGGACGGCGTGATCCTGATCGAGGGCGCCCGCGAGATCGCCCGCGCCGTCGCCAGCGGCCTGACCCTGAGCGCCGTGTACAGCACCCCCGAACTGCACAGCCCGGAAGGTGAGACCCTGGCCCCCACCCTGCACGCGCCCACGCACCTGCTCTCCCGCGCGGCCTTCGAGAAGGTCAGCGGGCGCGAGAATCCGGACGGCCTGCTGGCCCTGGCCCCCACCCCCGCGCGGCCCCTGCCGGAACCCGGCGCGCAGGCCGTGACGGTCGTGCTGCACGGCCTGGAGAAACCCGGGAACGTGGGCGCGATCCTGCGCAGCGCCGACGCCGCCGGGGCGGACAGCGTGATCGTGCTGGGGCGCGGCGCCGACCCATACGGCCCGAACGTGATCCGGTCCTCGCAGGGCAGCGTGTTCACCCTGCCGGTCGCCGTGATGACCGAGGACGAGGCGCAGGCGTGGCTGCACGCGCGGGACTTCACGACCTTCGCGTGCACCCCGGACGCCGAGCGCGCCTACTGGGACGCGCCGCTGACCGGCCGCGTGGCGCTGCTGCTGGGCACCGAACACGAGGGCCTGCCCGAACACTGGCGCCGCACCGACCACAGCGTCAGCATCCCCATGGACGCCAGCCGCGGCGCGGACTCGCTGAACGTCGCCACGGCCGCCGCGCTGATGCTCTTCGAATGCGCCCGGCAGCGCCGAGCCCGGAGGGGGCCGTGATCCAGGCGTCGAACGACCCGTACCGCGACTGGCTGCGCGCCCGCCTGAGTGCTGAACTGGGCGTGAATGAGGCCGAACAGGTCATCCAGGGCGCCGTGCAGCGTCGCGGCTGGACCGCCCTGCGCGCCCTGGGACCCCGCGACGTCGTGGCGGTCCTGCAGGACGTGTACGCGCGCCTGCGCGAGGACTACGGGGACGCCCGTGCCGACCGCTGGCTGGAGGGCACCACCCTGGACCTCGCCCGCTTCGCGGAGACCGTCCCGGTGCCCGCGCAGCCCACCGAGGGCCCCATCGCGCCCGCACCGACCCCCATCCGCTGGGGCCGCCGCGCGCACGACCTGCCGCTGCTGCTGGCCCGCTCGCACGCCGAGATCGCCGGGCGCAGCCTCGCCGGGATCCGCGCCAACCCGGACCTGCGCGCCCTGGAACGCGCCGCCGAGTGGGACGTGCAGGCCACCCAGGCCGAGGTGCGCCGCTGGGAGACCGAGGAGATGCTCAGCCGCCTGCGCGCCGACCACGCCCGCATTGAGGTGGCCGATCAGGTCGCCGCCGCCGCCGCCCAGGCCCAGCTGCTGGACCTGAACGTCCGCGAACTGGAGGACGCCGTGCGCGCCAGCCCGGCCGCCGCGCCCCGGCTGGCCCACACGCGCCTGATGGCCGCCCAGACCCACGCATTCCTGGACGCCTTCACGCCCCTGATCGACCTGAGCGACGCCGACACGCCCCTGACCATGCTGGACGTGGACCTCGCGCACGCGCGCTTCTCGCTGGGCGTGCCGCTGCACCCGAACGTCCTGCGGGCCCGGCAGGCGCTGAACTACGCGCAGTGGCACGCCGGGGACGCCGACGGCAGCCCCGCCGTCCTGCAGGCCCACCACGCGCTGCACCTCGCGCAGGAGGAAGCGCGCGCGCAGCTCGACACCACCCTTCAGGCCGCCCGCGCGCATCAGGCGGCCCTGCGTGACCTGAAGGTGCAGGTCGAGACCCTGGAACGCCGCGCCGCGCAGCTTCAGAGTCTGGGCGGCGATCCCCTGAGCCTCGCGCGCGTGCGGCTGGAATGGCGGCAGGCCCGCACGGCCGCGCGCGTGCAGGCCCACCGCCTCGAGGAGGCCCTGAAACTCCTCGACGCGCTCGTCAGCGAGGGGGACACGGTCAGCACGCCCGCCCCCTGACCGCAGGCAGGACCCATCCGTGAATCCCAGCGGGCGCGGATGGTGCCCACCGTCGCCGTTCCCCGACCCCGAACGCGGAAGAATGCCCGCATGACCAGCGCAACGACAGGCATGCAGCAGGCGATTCTGGCCGGAGGCTGCTTCTGGTGCACCGAGGCCGTCCTGAAGGACGTGCGCGGCGTGCACAGGATCGAGAGCGGCTACATCGGCGGGCACACGCCCAACCCCGACTACCGCAGCGTGTGCAGCGGCGCGACCGGGCACGCCGAGGCGGTCCGCGTGACCTTCGACCCCGCGCAGGTGTCCTACAAGGACCTCCTGGGGCTGTTCTTCGCCACGCACGATCCCACCAGCCTGAACCGCCAGGGCGCGGACGTGGGCACCCAGTACCGCAGCGCCGTGTTCCCCCTGACGCCCGAACAGGACACGCAGACCCGCGAGGTGATCGCCGACCTGACCGCGCAGGACGTGTTCGGTAAACCCATCGTGACCACCATCGAGCCCGCCAGCGAGTTCTTCGTGGCCGAGGACTACCACCAGAACTACTACGAGAACAACCCGCGCCAGCCGTACTGCATGGCCGTCATCGCGCCCAAGGTGTCGAAGATGCGTCAGTACTACAGCGACCGCCTGCGCGCGTAAGGCAGCATAGAAAGGCGGCGAGGGAAACTCCCCTCGCCGCCTTCGTTCATCGGTTGGCTCAGGCCTTGCGGGCCTTCATGTTCTCGATGATCTTGTCCCCGAAGACGCTGGTCTTCACTTCGGTCGCGCCGTCCATGTTGCGGGCGAAGTCGTAGGTCACGACCTTCTGCTGGATGGTGTCGTCCAGGCCCTTCAGGATCAGGTCGGCGGCCTCGGTCCAGCCCATGTAGCGCAGCATCATCTCGCCGCTGAGGATCACGGAGCTGGGGTTGATGACGTCCTTGCCCGCGTACTTGGGCGCGGTGCCGTGCGTCGCCTCGAAGATGGCGTGGCCGGTCACGTAGTTGATGTTCGCGCCGGGGGCGATACCGATCCCGCCGACCTGCGCGGCCAGCGCGTCACTGACGTAGTCGCCGTTCAGGTTCAGGGTGGCGATCACGTCGTAGTCGGTGGGGCGCAGCAGGATCTGCTGGAGGAAGTTGTCGGCGATGACGTCCTTGATGACGATGCCGTTCGGCAGCTGGCACCAGGGGCCGCCGTCGATCTCCACGGCGCCGAATTCACGCTTGGCGAGCTCGTAGCCCCAGTCGCGGAAGCCGCCTTCCGTGAACTTCATGATGTTGCCCTTGTGCACCAGCGCGACGCTCTTGCGGCCGTTGTCCACGGCGTACTGGATCGCGGCGCGCACGAGGCGCTCGGTGCCTTCCTTCGACACGGGCTTCACGCCGAAAGAGGAGCTGTCGGGGAAGCGGATCTTGTTCACGCCCATCTCGCCCACGAGGAACTCGCGGACCTTGTCGGCCTCGGGCGTGCCGGCCTTGTACTCGATGCCGGCGTAGATGTCCTCGGTGTTCTCGCGGAAGATCACCATGTCCACGTCCTGGGGACGCTTGACGGGGCTGGGCACGCCGTCGAAGTACTGCACGGGGCGCACGCAGGCGTACAGGTCGAGTTCCTGACGCAGCGCCACGTTGATCGAGCGGATGCCGCCGCCGACCGGGGTGGTCAGCGGGCCCTTGATGCCGAACAGGTACTCGCCAAAGGCGTCCAGCGTGCCCTGGGGCAGCCACTCGCCCTCGCCGTAGACGTTCACGCTCTTCTCGCCGGCGTAGACTTCCATCCACTCGATCTTGCGCTCGCCGCCGTAGGCGATCTCGACTGCCGCGTCGAGCACGCGGACGCTGGCGCGCCAGATGTCGGGGCCGGTGCCGTCGCCTTCCACGAAGGGAATGACGGGGTGGTTCGGCACGTGAAGCTTGCCGTCTTTCATCGTG
Source organism: Deinococcus soli (ex Cha et al. 2016) (assembly GCF_001007995.1). Taxonomy (NCBI): domain Bacteria; kingdom Thermotogati; phylum Deinococcota; class Deinococci; order Deinococcales; family Deinococcaceae; genus Deinococcus; species Deinococcus soli (ex Cha et al. 2016). The sequence goes on from NZ_CP011389.1 coordinate 3,228,911, forward strand.
ATCTTCTCGCCCTGCGCGGGCACCTTGATGTGCTTATCCATGACCCGGACACTGTACTCCAAGCGGCATGAACCGGAGTTGGTGTACCTGTTACCCCAAGGGTTTATACCCGGTTCACGCAAACCGGGATCCAGCCCGGCAGACCATGAAGGTTCCTGAAGTCTGCGTGCAGTGACCCTCAAGCTCAACCTCACCCCACACCCGGCCGGACGCGGCAAGCTGGGGGCACCCACAAGGGAATCCACACCGCAGGAGGACTCAACTGATGAGTGACAAGAGCACCGCTGAAAACATGCTGGACGCCGCCAAGGCCAAAGTGAACGAAGGGGCCGACCGCCTGCGCGAGGCCGGGCACAACGCCGCCCACGCCGTGACCGGCGACGCCCACCACAAGGCAGAAGCCCTTGAGGACCGCGCCAAGGCCGAAGTGCACAACCGCGAAGCCAACGCCGAGTACAACGAAGGCAAGCGCGAAGCCAAGGACGGCGACGGCCACTAAGGCCCCAGCCTCGACCTGCCCTGACCAGCCCCTCCCACGCGGAGAGGCTGGTTTTTTCACGCCTCGGCGCGCGGGGGCCGCTACACTGCGCCCCATGACCACAAAGGGGCGGCGCGTTTCTCGCCGCGAACAACACCGCATCGGCGGCACCGGCGCGTCTGTCACGGTGCGCAACACCCTGATCGCGTACGCGTTCATGCTGCCGTTCCTGATCCTGCTCGTCGTGTACCATACCTGGCCCGTGATCTTCGGGTCGTACCTGGCGTTCACGAAGTACAACATCATCAGCCCGCCGCAGTGGGTGGGGCTGGCCAACTTCCGCGAACTGTTCGCCGACGAGCAGTTCTGGTCGGGCCTGCGCAACAGCCTGAAGTACGTGCTGGTCGTGCCGGTCATCCAGGTCATCTCGATCCTGGTGGCGCTCTTGGTGAACCGCCCGCTGCGCGGCATCGGCTTCTTCCGCACCGCGTACTACGTGCCGGTCGTGACGAGTTTCGCGGTGGTGGGCCTGATCTGGTCGTGGCTGTACAAGCAGGGCGGCGCGGTGAACAGCGTCCTGATGGGCCTGGGCCTGATGCGCGGCGACCACAGCCTGCTGGATAACCCTGCCACGGCGCTGTTCGCGGTGATGTTCGTGACCCTCTGGAAGGGCATCGGGTACTACATGGTGCTGTACCTCGCGGGCCTCCAGGGCATCAGCCGTGAACTGGAGGAAGCCGCCACCATCGACGGCGCGACCCGCTCGCAGGTGTTCTGGAACATCACCCTGCCGGGCCTGCGCCCCACCATCCTGGTGTGCAGCCTGCTGTCCACCATCAGCGCCATCAAGGTGTTCGAGGAACTGTACGTCATGACGCCCAACGGCTACCCGGCGGGCAGCACGTACTCCGCGCTGATGTACTCGTTCTCCAAGGCGTTCGGCGGGGACTTCAACTTCGGGCTGGCCGCCGCCGCCAGCATGGTCGTCGCGGTGGTCAGCATCCTGTTCGGCCTGATCAACTTCCGCCTGACCAAAGGAGGCCGCAGCGATGCCTGACCCCACCCTGCCCCAGACCGCCCTGGTCAGCGACCCGCACGCGCAGCTGGCCGCGCAACTGAAGGTCCAACGTCAGCGCCGCGAACGCCTGCGCAACGCCGCCGCGTACGCCGTGCTGATCCTCATCGCGCTGATCATGCTCTACCCGTTCTACTGGACGCTCGTGACGTCCCTGGAACCCACCGGGAACATCTACGAGGCCAAGATTCTCCCCACCGCCGTCAGCCTGCGCAACTATCTGGAGGTCTTCAGCGGCACCACCGTCCCCTTCTGGCGGCTGATCCTGAACTCCGTGATCATCTGCATCCTGGGCGTGACCTTCACCACGACCCTCGCCACGCTCGCCGCGTACCCGCTGGCCCGCATGCGCTTCCCCGGCCGCGACCTGATCTTCTACTCCATCCTGATCCTGATGGTCCTGCCCAACGAGGCCGGCCTGATCGTCAACTACATCACCACCATCAAGCTGGGCCTGCTGGCACAGACCAGCCCGCTCGCGGACGCCGCGCGGCAGTACCTCGCGGTCGTGCTGCCCGGCGCCGCCAGCATCGTGGGCCTGTTCCTGCTGCGGCAGGCGTACCTGGGCATCCCGCAGGAACTCATCGAGGCGGCCCGCATCGACGGCGCGCGCGAACTGACCATCTGGCGCCGCATCATGCTCCCGCTGGCGACCCCCACCATCGCCGCGTTCGCCATCCTGGAATTCGTGGCGTACTGGAACTCGTTCCTGTGGGCGCGCGTCATGCTGCCCGACAAGAACATGCTCCCGCTCTCGGCGGGCCTGCTGGAACTGTCCGGCACCTTCAGCACGAACTCCCGCGCGGTCATGGCCGGCGCCGTCATCACGATCATCCCCATCCTGATCGTGTTCCTGCTGGGCCAGAAGTACTTCATGAAAGGCCTGGAAGGCGCGGTCAAGGGCTGATGTTCCGCCGGAAGGACTTCTACGTGAATGCCCGCGCGGTCATCGAGCGGGAAGGTGAGCACGGGCGCGAGGTGCTTCTCCAGGTGCGCGCCAAGCCCGGCCAGCCGCGCACGCTGGAACTTCCCGGCGGACAGCTCGACCCCTTCGAGTCCATCCCGGCCGCCCTGCGCCGCGAGGTCATGGAGGAAACCGGCCTGACCGTCACCGCCTTCCTGGACGACCCGCGCGCCACCACCTCCAGCGCGCCCGGCGGGGACGTGGAGTGCCTGACGCCCGCCTTCGTGTACCAGACGACCCGCGGCCCGGTGGACAGCGTCGGCTTCTTCTTCCGCGTGCAGGCCAGCGGCGAACCCCTGACCCGCGGCGACCACGCCGAGGCGCCCCGCTGGGTCCCGGTGCGCGACCTGCGGACCCAGGTGCAGACCCGCCCCGAGGACTTCAACTGGCTGACCCTCGCCGCGCTGCGCCACCTGTACGCGCACCCCTGGGCGGACGCATGACCCGGCGCCTCCCGCCCCTGACGACCGGGCTGCTGCTGGTGGCCTGCTCGCCGGCCGCTCCGCAGGTATCGCAGGTGGCAGAACCCGAGGTGCATTCCGTCAGCGTCCGCGCCGTGACCCTTCCTGCCGCCGTCCGCTCCGGGGAGTCCCTGACCGTCACCTGGGAGGTCGGCGTGGGCGGCTGCGACCACCCGCACGAACTGCGCGTCACCCGCCAGTCAGGCGGCCCGCTGCTCATCCGCGCCGTGGCCCCCTCGACCAGTTCGGGGGTCTGCACCACCGAGGGCATCCGCTGGGAGCGCGCGGGTGTGATCGTCCCACCGGCCATGCTCGGCACTGGCGGCGGCCCCCTGAACATCCGTCTGAACGGCCAGGAGATCGGGCAGGTGACGGTCCAGTGACCCTGACCTGCCGCACGCTGGACCGTGACTGGGACGTGATCGTCGCCGGGGGCGGCACCGCCGGGGCCATTGCAGGCATTGCCGCCGCCCGCAGCGGGGCGCGCACGCTGGTGATCGAGGCGCAGGGCAGCCTGGGCGGCACCGGCACGAACGCCTGGGTGACGCCGCTGATGCGCAACGTCGCGGACGGGCAGAACCTCAACCGGGGCCTGACGGAGGAACTCAAGGCCCGCCTGCGGGCGCGTGGCGACGGCGCGACCGACCCGTCCGGGAACGACAACTGGTTCAACCCGGAAGGCCTGAAGTTCGTGCTGGACGACCTGCTACGTGAGGCGGGGGCGGAGGTGCTGTTCCACACCCAGGTCGTGCAGCCCGTCATGGACGCCGCGCGGATCGAGGCGCTGATCGTGCACAACAAGGGCGGATTGCAGGCCCTGCGCGCCCGGACGTTCATCGACGCGACCGGCGACGCGGACGTGGCCGCGCTGGCAGGTGTCCCCATGAGCGGCGGGGACGAGGACGGCGTGCATCAGGCCATGAGCCTGCGCTTCACGCTGGCCGGGGTGGACGTGACCCGCCTGCGCGACTTCCTGAACGGGAATGGGCAGTGGCAGGACCACCCGGACTTCCTGCATTTCTGGATGGTCTGGGGGCGGAACAGCAGCCTGGAACCCCTGTTCCGGCAGGCGGTCGAGGATGGCGTGCTGCTGGAACGCGACGGGGACTACTTCCAGGCGTTCAGCGTCCCCGGCCGCCCTGGCGAACTCAGCTTCAACTGCCCACGCATCCGCGCCGACCTGCACGACGGCACCGACCCCTGGCAGCTCAGTGAGGCGCAACTGGACGGACGGCAGGCCATCACGCGCCTCACCGCGTTCTGCCGCGCGTTCCTGCCCGGCTGCGAGCACGCGTTCATCGGCGTGGTCGCCCCGATGGTCGGCGTGCGCGAGACCCGGCGCATCCACGGGGAGTACACCCTGACCGTCACGGACATCCTCGACTGCGCCCGCTTCTCGGACGGCATCTGCCGCAACCACTACCCGGTGGACATCCACTCGGTCAGGGGCGGCGCGAAACTGCTGCACGAACGTGAGGGCACCGCGCCGTACTTCGCGCCCGGCGCGTTCCACGACATCCCGCTGCGCGCCATCATCCCGCTGAACGTCACGAACCTGCTCGTACCGGGCCGCGCGGCGAGCAGCACCTTCGAGGCGCAGTCCAGCATCCGCGTGCAGCAGAACTGCCACTCCATGGGCGAGGCTGCCGGGATCATCGCCGCCTGGGCCGCGCGGGACCACGCCGGCGAGGTCCGCGCGGTCAGCCCGGACGACCTGCGCGCCGAACTGACGGCGCGCGGTGCACTGGTCTAACCCAGCAGGGGAGAGCCGCCCAGCCGCGCGGCCGCGTCCCGCGCGGCCTGCTCTCCCCACAGAGCCGACGCCACGTGCAGCGCCGCGTGTAGCGCCGCGAAGCCCGCCGGGGCGGAACACAGTGCGCCGTCCGTGACGACCTCGCCGGGGCGCACGTCCGCCGGGGTGAAGCCCCACAGCGTATCCGCCAGTTCGGCCGGGCCGCCCACGACGCGCCCGTCCAGAGTGCCCGCCTCGCCCGGCAGGAGCAGCCCGCTGCCGCCGGTGCCGGTCGTCAGGGCCGCGTGCGCCCGCAGGAACCCCTGGAGGAGCGGATCACGCGCCGCCTTCGCCGCGCCCGGCCCGCCGGGAATCAAGAGGGCGGCGGGTTCCGGCAGCGCCGCGAACAGCACGTGCGGGGTGCTGACCAGTCCGCCCGCCGTGACGATACTGGCCCGCGAGCGGTTCACGGTCCGTACGCAGCCCTCACCGCCGCACAGGCGCAGCACCGACACCATCACGCCCAGTTCCAGTTCACTGACGCCCGCGTACACGGGAATCGCCACGACCGGCCCGGTGTACTCCTGCGGCGCGTCGGCAGGCGGCGTCTCGCCGGTCATTGCCCCAGGGGCCGCAGCGTGTACGCGCGCCGAGCGACCGGCGGGCCCACCTCGCCGCGCTCAAGCAGCTCGTGCGCGGCGTCCGCCGAGAGCCGCTCGACCCGCAGCAGGTACTGCAGTGCCGTCGCCTGCCCGTCGAAGCGCCGGGGGTGGGGGTCACCCTCGACCCGCAGGTCCAGCCAGGGCAGACCCTGGTCAGAGATCACGCAGGTCCTCCCACAGCTGCCAGCCCACACCGTCCGGGGTGCCCTCCAGCAGCGGCCCGAGCAGCCCGCTGGCCGCCTGGGCGTCCGCGTGCAGCGAGTCGTTGTCCGGGCGCGGCTCGTACACGCGCAGCACCGTGAACTGGTAGAACGCCTGCGACGCGGTAGGCTCGCCGTTCTCGAAGAACGCGAACGGCGGGTTCACGCTGTCCCACAGGACGTGCGCGCCCTCCTGCTCGCCGTGCTCGTCCGGCGCGGGCAGATCGAGTTCATGCGGCAGGAACGTCTCCAGGTCGATGTCGGCGTCCTGCGGGTGCCACACGTACCCCTGAAGGAGCCGCACGGCCGCGCGGCCACCGGGGGCGGGTTCACTGATGCTCACGCGCCACAGCATACCCGCCCGCCGCCCCCCGCGTGGACGCGGCGTCCCGCGCCAGCTCCGAGGCGGCCAGGGCGTCCGGCGCGCGCCAGTCCAGGAGTGCCGCCGGGACGCCCCAGGCCCGCAGCGTGTCGCTCAGGTCCCCGCCTCTGGCTTCCAGCGCGCGGCCCGCCTCGCGCCACACGCCCGCGCGGAACGGTTCCAGCACGGGGCTGTCCAGGGCGTCCCGCAGGACCTTCAGGGCGTCCAGCGGCGCGGCGCCGGGATCCAGCAGCCCGGCGCGGGCCTCCAGCGCCAGCAGCTGCGCGTCCAGGCCCGGGTCGAGGGGCGGGCCGCCCGGCGCGGGGCGGCGCAGCAGGGCGTGCGCGCGGTTCACGCTGCCCAGCGCGGCGTCCGGTCGTCCGGCCCGCAGCTGCGCGTCGGCCAGCATCGCGCGCGCCTGCGCCTCCTCGTACGGGTGCGAGGCCAGCGTCAACGCCTCCTGCACCATCACCGCGGCCTGCTCCGCGTCCGGGGTGGCCAGCGCGAGGCTCAGGAGCATGTCGAAGCGCAGCGTCACCTCCCGGTCGGCCGACCCGCCCGCCCGGTCCAGCAGCGCCCCCAGCAGGACCCGGGCCCGGTGCAGGTCGGCGTTGTCGGCCGCCGCGCCGCCCAGCGGCGGCAGGTACGGCACACCCAGCCCCCGCGTGAGGTACGTGAGGGCCGCGCGGTAGCGGGTGCGCCGCTCGCGGTAACCGACCTCGGCCGGGCGGGCCTCGCTGCGAGACAGCAGGGTCAGCGCCTGCGCCGCCTGCCGCTGCGCGTCCTCCACCCGCCCCAGCGCCAGCAGCAGCGGCACCCCCTCCGAGAGCAGGCGCGCGCGGGGCACGCCGTCCACGTGGCGGCGCTCGTCCGGCGGGACCAGGGCCAGCGCGTCGCGCAGCCGCTCCAGACCCTCGGCCGGGCGGCCCAGGCGGCGCAGCGCCGTGCCCGCGCGCGCCAGCACCCGCGCCCGCTCCTCGGGTGACCCGCCCGCGTCCGTCAGGCGCGCCCCCGCGTTCAGCAGCGCCCCCAGCGCCGCGTGCGGCTGCCCCAGGCGCAGCAGCAGGTCACCCTCCTGATACCGCGCCCGCGCCGACAGCAGCGGACTGGCCGCAGGTACGCCCCGCAGGGCCTCCAGCGCCTCGGGCCAGCGACCGGCGTCCTTGGCGATCAGGCCCCGCCACAGCAGCGCGCGCGGCCCACCACGCACCAGCCGCGGGTCCTGCGCCGCGCGGGTCGCGCCCCCCAGGTCCCCCTGCCAGCGGGCCAGCGCCGCCTGCACGAGCAGGGCGTCCACTTCGGCCGCCGCCGCCCACGGGTCGCGGGCGTCCATGCCCGTCACGTCCGGGTGCTGCAATTGCGAGCGGGCCGCGTCCATCCGCCCGGCCTCCAGGCTGCTCTCGGCGAGCTTCACGCGCGCCCAGCCGCGCACCGCGTCACTCCCCGATTCCAGCAGCGTGAACAGGGCGTCGCGCGCACGCGGATCGTTGTACTCCCCGCGCCCCGCGTGGTGCATGACGACCGCGCGCGCCAGCGTCTCGCGCGCCTCGCCCGTCGCGGCGCGCAGACGCGGCCACAGCGCCGGAAGGTGCCGCGCGTCGTCCGGCCGCTGCGTCACCTGCGCCGCCAGCGCTGCCCAGTCGCCCAGCGCCGCCAGCGCCCCCAGCCGGTACGGCCCGAACCCCTGCCCGGCGTCCAGCGCCGCGACCGCCCGCAGCGCCCCCAGGCAGTCAGTGGCGGGAACGACCGGCCACGCCCGCTCCAGCGCCGGGGTGGCCCGCCAGCCGCCCACGCCGCCGAGCAGCAGCGCCCGCGCGTGCGGCGGCACCCCCAGCGGCGAGCCGCCCAGCAGCGTCTCCAGCAGCGCCTCCGGCCAGTCCCGACCGGCCGGGTGCGCCGCGTGCAGCGCGCCGGTCAGCGTGACCAGCCGCCGCGACTCCGGGTCGTCCAGCAGCTCGGCGGGCGCGGCGCCGCCCTCGCCCGCCACGTTCGCCAGCAGCGTCAGGCGGTCCAGGTGCCGCCCCGTCTCGCGCACCAGCCGGTCGGCCTCGGCGCGCGGAACGCCCAGCCGGGCCATCAGGAACGCGCGCGCCTCGGTGGGCGTCGGGGGCCGCAGCTCGATGACCTCCACGTCCGTCCCG